>NZ_JBQVNP010000127.1:0-15382 GCF_052436255.1 Roseateles sp.
GCAAGGTGCAGGTTGCGCTGGGTGGCGGCACGCCCGAAGAGGTGCTGGAGGCCGCCAACACGCTGCAGATGTGTGCCGACACGGCCGGCGCGCCTGCGGCGATGTATGCCCTGCGCGACCGGCCCCAGGAGATGCCCGAGGTGCTCAAGAAGATGGTCGATCACGGGGGCGGGATCAACGAGGCGATCAAAGGCGCCGAGAAGCAGGCCCGGCGCTGCCAGGTCTTCGACGCAGCCACCATGGCCCGGCGCATGGCGCTGTTCCAGCGCGCGCTGGACGGGGGCGCGGAGGGCGCCGCCGCCCAGTACCTGATGGCCTTGCAGGGCCCGTTTGAAAAGCAGAAGGCCGACCCGGCCCTCGTCGCCAAGCTGCAAGCCGACGTCCGCAACGCCGCGGCGGCTGGCGACACGCTGGCGCTGCAGCAACTGAGCCTCGTGACCGGGGAGAGTGCTCGGGAGCTGGGCGTTACGCCGGTGCGGCGCGAGGCTTACCACACGGCCTGGAAGCTCATCATGGACGAGCGCCAACCCGGCGTCGTCGCCATCATCGAAAAGGCCACGGCGCCCTTCGCGCAGCCTGCGTCAGCCCCGGCGTTGAGTGCCGCAGAACAGGCCCAGGCCGCCGCGCTGGCGCAGCGGATCGTCGACACCTGGCGCCGCAAGCGCAAGGGTGGGTGAGGCCGCTTTTCGGCCCGCACGCCGCTAGACAAGACTTCACGACAGGATCGAGATCTCCCCCATGACCTCCATGAAACGAATCGGTGCCACGGTCTGCGCGGCCAGTCTCCCCAGCCTGGCCTGGGCAGCCGATATCAGCCTGGCCGACCAGTTCGCCGAGGGCGGCGCCGCACTGGTGGTCACGCTGGGCCTGTCCATCCTCTTTCTCGCCGTGACGATCGAGCGCCTACTGCACCTGCGCGCTCGCGCCGTGGTGCCGGCCGGCCTGCTGGAGCGCATCCAGCCGCTGTGGACGGCGCACCGCTTCGCCGAGATCGACAAGCTGCTGGCCGACGATGACAGCGCATTGGCGCGCGTCGTCGCATGGATGGTGGCGCATCGCCATCAGCCCTATGCCGTGGTCAGCAGCGCCGCCGGCGACATCGCGTCCATGGCGCTGCGCCGCCACCAGCAGAAGGCCTATGCGCTGGCCATCGTCGCCACCGTGGCGCCCATCGTCGGCCTGCTGGGCACGGTGGTGGGCATGATCGAGGCCTTCCATGTGATCGCCTTCTCCGAGGGCATGGGCAACCCGGCGCTGCTGGCGGGCGGCATCTCCAAGGCCCTGGTCAACACCGCCGCCGGCCTGACGGTGGCGCTGCCGGCGCTGGGCATGCATCACTTCTTCAAGCACCGGCTGGCGACGCTGGGCCTGGCGCTGGAGCAGCAGGTCAATGCGCTGATCAACCAGCGCTTCCTGCCCCAGCCGGAAGCCCCGGCCCTGCGGGTGGTGCAGCATGCGCATTGACCTGGGCGACGACGAGCAGCCCGAGATCGGCCTGATCGCGCTGATCGACTGCATCTTCTTCCTGCTGATGTTCTTCATGCTGGCCACATCCTTCAAGCAGCCTGAGGGTGAGAAGCCGCAGAAGGAGCTGCCGCTGACGCTGCCTGCGGCGCAGATGAGCCTGGACCGGGTCGGCGCCGGTGCGCCGCCCTTGACCATCGGCATCGACAAGCAGGGCAAGCTCTATGTCGACGGCAGCAGGGTGTCGGTGCAGGGCCTGCACGAGCGCCTCAAGCAGGAGGCCGCCAGCAACCGCGGCCGGCCCATCCGCATCGACGGCGATGAGATGGCGCGCTACCAGTCGATCGTGCATGTGCTGGACCTGTGCCAGTTCGAGGGCTTCACCAAGATCTCCATGCACACGCGCCAATGACGCCGCCCGCGAAGCATCCGCCGCTGCTGCGGCTGTTCACGGCAGTGGGCATGCAGATCTTGCACCGGCCCTATCTGTCGCTGTCCGTGGCAGTTCATGCCGTGGCGGCGGCACTGTTGTACGGCTTCGGCAGCTATCAGACGGGGCTGAGCGAGCGGGCGGCCGAGGCGGCTGAGGTCGCCTCCAGCCTGCGCGCCACCAGCCAGGCCAGCACGGCCAAGCGCCTGCAGGATCTGCAGGCCATCAAGGAGTTGCTGGAGAAGTCCGCCGACCGCATGCCGGCCGAGGCCGAGCCGGAGCGGGTTGCTGCTTCTGCTGCCGCGCAGACGCCGCAGGAGATGGTGGAGAGGGCGCGCGAGCTGTCCAAAGAGATCGACACGCTCGACAAGGACATCCAGGCCGAGGAACTGGCCAGGCTGACCGGTGCGCCCAAGTCGCCGCCGGCCGGGGCCCCGCTGCCAGCCGAGACCCGGCAGCCTCACGCAGCCCAGGCGTCAGCTGTGCCGACGCCCGTCACGCCGGAGATGGCGGCCAGCGAAGTCGCTGCGCTGGAAGCCCGGGCACGGGCCACGCTCGCCAAGCGTCAGCAGCGCCTGGAGGCCAAAGCGAACGGCGTGCAGGTGCAGGGGCGGCAGGCGGGCGCTGACGGGCAGGGCGCTGCCGGCAACCCGGCAGCCGCGCCGGCCGAAGTCCGGGATGCGGACACGTCGGTGCTTGCCGAGATCACCGACTTCATCCGCGCTGGCGAACCCGCCGAGCAGACGACGCGACCACGGTCCTACGCCGGCCAGACCGCCCAGCTCTTCGACCAGGGCAAGGGCCAAATCCCGCCGGTCGACGCCACCGGCCTGGTGCGCGGCCACGGCCGCATGCTGGGCCCGGGCGGCGAGTACGCCAACCGTGTCTACCTGAACAGCTGGTACCTCATCGGGCCCTTCCCGGGCCGGCACGGGGCGGGCATGTTCGACAACCCGCCTCACCCGCCCGAGACGGCGGTGCTGCTGGACGCGGTGTACTACGGCAAGGACAGGCGCGTGCTCAAGTGGCGCTATGTGACGGCGCAGAGCTATCCCCTGGTGCCGCCCGACCAGGCGGAGGACGCGGTCTACTACGGCTACACCGAGGTGTCGGTTGACGAGGCCTGTGACCTGACCGCCTGGATAGGCGCCGATGACGATGTGCAGATCTACCTGAACGACCGCCTGGTGTGGAAGGGCGGCAATGTGAACAAGCAGTCCTACTTCGATGCGGTCTTCAACGGCGGCCCGAGCTATCTGCGCGACTACAACCGCACCGAAGGCCAACGTGTGCTGCACTTCAACAAGGGCCGCAACAGGCTCTTCTTCAAGCTGTCCAACGGGCCCAACGACGCCTTCCTGTCGATGGTGCTGACGCGCTGAGTGCCGCGCGCTCAGGCCGCCTGGCGTTGGCCGCTCAGATGCAACTCGCCGAACAGGTCCTTGGAGTCGGCCATGTGCGGGATCAGGTCCAGCGGCGAGCCCAGGCCCAGTTGCTGGCTCATGTCGGCCAGCAGGCGCAGCGCAGAGAAGTCTTCCAGCGCAAAGCCCACCGAGTCGAACACGGTGACCTGATCGACCGACTCGCGGCCGGCCGCCTCGCCGGCCAGCACGCGCCAGAACTCGGTGACGGGGAAGTCGGCCGGCATCTGCTGCATGTCGCCCTCGATGCGGCTCTGCGGTTCGAATTCGCAAATCACGCGCGCCATCTCCAGCACGCCGCGGTGCAGCTCGGTCTTGCCGGGGCAATCGCCGCCGACGCCGTTGATGTGCATGCCGGGCTTGATCATCTCGGGCGTGATGATGGTGGCATTGGTCTTGTCGGCCGTGACCGTGGTGACGATGTCTGCACCGCAGACGGCCTCGGCCGTGGAGGCGCAGACGGTCAGCGTCAGGCCGGGCATGCTGCCGAGATGGCGCACCAGCTTGGCCGTCGCGGCGGGGTCGATGTCGTACAGGCGCAGCTCGCGGATGCCCAGCAGGTGATGGAAGGCCAGCGCCTGGAACTCGCTCTGGGCGCCGTTGCCGATCAGGGCCATCACGCGGCTGTCCGGGCGGGCCAGGCGCTTGGCGACCATGACCGAAGTCGCTGCCGTGCGCATCGCCGTGGTCAGGGTCAGCTCCGAGAGCAGCAGTGGCGCACCGGTGTCCACATCGGCCAGCACGCCGAAGGCCATGACGGTGGGCAGACCGCGGCGGTAGTTCCTGGGATGGCCATTGACGTATTTGAAGCTGTAGAGCTCGGCATCGGCGATCGGCATCAACTCGATGACGCCATCGGGCGAGTGGGCGGCCACGCGCGGCGTCTTGTCGAACTCGGCCCAGCGCAGGTAGTCCGCCTCGAGGTAGCCGACGAGGCGGCGAAGTAAATCGGGAAGTCCCACGCGCTGCACAAGTCGGGCGACGTCGTGGGTGGTGAGGACGGTGGTCATGGCGGGCTCCGGATGGTGTTGAAGGCATTCTTCCGAGGCTGCGTGCCAAACAGAAGCGCAAATCTTGATTAGGAATGCATCGTTGTTTGGCACAATGACAGTTGAAATTGACTAATTGATCAATATGGACGCCCTGGACCAGCAACTCCTCGCCCTGCTGCGCACCGACGCCCGCGCCAGCGTCGCCACGCTGGCGGCCAAGCTCAAGGTGTCGCGCGGCACGGTCACCAACCGGATTTCGCGGCTCGAGGATGGCGGCGTCATCACCGGCTACACGGTGCGGCTGCGGCCTGACTCGGTGCCCGACCAGATCACCGCCTGGATGAGCATCACGGTCGAGGGCAACCGCACGCGCGAGGTGGTCGCCATGCTGCTGGGCGAACCGGGCATCACCGGCCTGTTCGACACCAATGGCCGCTGGGACCTGCTGGCCGAGATCCGCAGCTCCAGCCTGCAGGAGCTGGCCGACGTGCTGGAACGGGTGCGCCTCATCAAAGGCATTGCTGGCACGGAAACCTCCATCCACCTGCAAAGCTACAAGCTCGGCTGAACGGCTTTTGCAGAGCCCGCTCGCTTGAACCAAGCCACAGGGCGCCGAGGATTTCAGCGGTCGTGCCTGTGCGTCCCCGTGTCGGTGTGCCACCGTGGCTGTGTTTTTGAACTGAGATGATCTGCCCCATGTTGCGCCGCCTTGCCTCCCTTGCTCTCGTGCTGGCCCTGTCGGCCTGTGCCTTCGGCCCCACCCAGCCCCCCGCGCCGGTGATCGTGCCGACGCCGACACCCGACCCCGTTCCCGTCATCAAGCCGCTGCCCAAGCCGCCCCGCGTCGGTCTGGCGCTCGGCGGCGGCGCCGCGCGCGGCTTTGCACATATCGGCGTCATCCAGGTGCTGGAGGAGAACGGCATCAAGGTCGACCTGGTGGCCGGCACGTCGGCTGGCAGCCTGGTTGCCGCTCTCTATGCCTCGGGCCAGACCGGCCGGCAGCTGCAGAGCCTGGCCGAGACGATGGACGAGGGCGCCATCACCGACTGGTCGTTCCCGCTGCGCGGCCTGATCCGGGGCGAGGCGCTGGCGCGCTTCATCCGCGACAAGACCGGCGGCCGCAACATCGAGCAGATGGCGCTGCCGCTGGGCATCGTCGCCACCGACCTCGCCGACGGCTCGGCCATCCTGTTCCGCAGCGGCGACACTGGCACTGCGGTGCGTGCGTCCAGCGCCGTGCCGGCCGTGTTCCAGCCGGTGCGCATCGGCCAGCGCGAGTTCGTCGACGGCGGCCTGGTGTCGCCGGTGCCGGTGCGCTTTGCGCGGGAGATGGGTGCACAGTTCATCGTCGCGGTCGACATCACGTCGCCGCCCGAGAAGGACCCGCCCGGCGACGCCTTCCGCATGCTGCTGCAGACCTTCGCCATCATGGGCCGCAGCATCAACATGTTCGAACTGCGCGAGGCCGATGTCGTCATCCGGCCCAGGCTGGACGGTTTCGGCAGCGCCGACTTCACGACGCGCCGCCGCGCCGTTCAGGCCGGGCGCGAGGCCGCGCTGGCGATGCTGCCCAGCCTGCGGCAGCGCTTGGCCGAGAAAACCCGCTGATGGACGAAACCCCGCTTTTCCCGCTGCGCTCGGTGCTTTTCCCCGGCGGCCACCTGCCGCTGCGCATCTTCGAGCCGCGCTACCTGGACATGGTGCAGCGCTGCCAGGCCCGCGGCGAGCCCTTCGGGGTCGTTGCGCTGACGGTCGGCGACGAGGTCAGGCGTCGGGAAGGCGAGGGCTTCCAGCGCGAGGCTTTCCACGACATCGGCACGCTGGCGCGCATTGCGCACTTCGAGCATGAACAGCCGGGACTGATCGAGATCCGCGCCACTGGCACGCAGCGCTTTCGCGTGTTGGACAGGCGCTGCCTCAGCCATGGCCTGTGGGTCGGCCGCCTGGAGCTGCTGGCTGACGACGCGGCGGTGGCCGTGCCCGAGGACCTGCGCAAGGCCGGCCGCCAACTGCAGGAGCTGCTGGCCGGCTGGGCCGAGCGTGCGGCGGCCGACGCGCTGCCGGTGCAGCCACCCTACCGGTGGGACGACGCGGGCTGGCTGGCCAACCGCTGGGCCGAGCTGCTGCCCATGCCGGTCGACGAGCGCCAGCGCTTGATGGCGCTGGACAACCCCCTGCTGCGGCTGGAGCTGGTGGTAGACCGCCTGGACGCGATCAGCGGTTCAGCCAGCCGCTGAGGACGGCCATCACCTCGGTCTTCTCGGGCTCGTTGAGGATCTCGTGGAAGAGCCCGGGCCAGAGGCGGGTGGCGACAACATTGGCTGGCGCCGCCGAAGCAAAGGCCTCGCTGCCGCGCGGAGCGACGCAGCGGTCGGCCCCGGCCCACATCAGCAACGTCGTCAACTGCCAGCGCGGCGCGTCGTCGATGACGCGGGCGCCGGCGTCGACGATGAAGCGTGTCAGCCGCGCGGTGATGCGATCGTGCACCAGCGGGTCGCTGGCGTAGGCGCGCACGACGGCGGGGTCACGGCTGATCCATTCGGGCTTGAGGCCGTTGCCCACGGCAAGGCCTGGCGCCAGCTTCCCGGCCACGGCCAGCGCCAGCTGCTGTGCGCCGCTCAGGCCCGGGTCCAGCGCAGGCGATGACAGCACGAGTCCGTCCAGCGGCCGGCTCCAGGCGGCGGGCCGGCTTGTCAGCGCCTCGGCCGCGAAGCGCGCGGCGATGACGCCACCCAGGCTGTGACCCAACAGCACGAAGCGGCTATGGGGCCGGCGCACGGCGTCGATGACGCGGGCGGTGTCGCGCAGCAGCGCGTCGTGGGCGGGAATGTCGCCGCGTTTGCCCTCGCTGCGCCCATGGCCGCGGTGGTCCCAACCGTGCACCTCCCAGCCCGCTGCGTTCAACGCCGCGGCGACGTGGGCATAGCGCTCGATGTGCTCGCCCAGGCCGTGGACGATCAGCAACTGGCCGCGCGCGGGCGTGGCGGTGGGCCAATGCCGCGTGTGGAGCTTGAGGCCATCGTCGGTGGTGGTCGTCATCGCGTCGGAAGGGATGGGTGGGGTTGCGAGTTTGCACGAGCTTCCCGCAGCGCTTCCCCCGCGCCCCGCCGCGAACCCAGCACGCGCGCATAGGCTGCCGTGAACTCCGCGCCGACCAACAGGATCTGGGCCGAGAAGTACACCCAGGCCAGCAGCGCCACCACCGAGGCCGCCGCGCCGAAGCCCGAGGCCAGGCCGCTGCGCTGCAGGTACAGACCGATGCCATAGCGACCGAGGGCAAACAGGCCAGCCGTGACGATGGCGCCGAGCATCACGTCGCGCCACGCGATGCGCGCGCGCGGCATCAGCTTGAAGATCAGCGCAAACACGGCCACCACCAGGCCCTGGCTGACCAGCGTGTTGACCAGTGCGGCCACGCGCAGCCAGTCGCCAAACCATGGCTGCCACCAGGTCTGGGCGGCCGCCAACGTCGCATCCAGCAGCAGAGACACCAGCAGCAGGAAGCTCAAGCCCAGGATGAGGCCGAAGCTCAGCAGCCGCGCATGCACCCAGCTCAGCCAGCCCTGTACCGGCCGGGCCGGCACGCGCCAGATCGTGTCCAGCGCGTCCTGCAGTTCGGCAAGCATCGTCGTCGCGCCGACCAGCATCAGGGCGAGGCCGAGCAGGGTGTTGAACCACCCGCCGGCCGGCCAGGAGACCGATTTCAGCATGCTCTCTATCGTCAGCGCCGCCGTCGGGCCCAGCAGCGTGGCAAGCTGCCCGAAGAGCTGGCCGCGCACCGCGTCGCCGCCCCATACCAGGCCGGCCACGGACACGACGATGAGCAGCAGCGGCGCCAGCGAGAACAGGGTGTAGTAGGCCAGGGCCGCACCCATGCGCGGTCCCCGGTGGTCCAGGAAGCCATTGAAGGTCAGCTGCAGCACGCGACGCACGGCGCGTATCGATTCAAGCCAGCGCATGCCGCCAGTCTGGCTTCAGGCGCGCACCGCGCTTGTAGGACGGCAGGCAGGGGTGCGGGATGTTCAAGATGCGGCGCAAGCCCCTGCTCAGCCAAGGTCAAACTGCTCGGCGCTTGTGCCAATGGTTTTTATGAAACTACTATAGTTACATGAAAAGAGATGGCAAGCTGTCCGGCGTGCTGCACATGCTGCTGCACATGGCCGAGACGCAGGAACCCGCCACGTCCGAGACGCTGGCGCGGGCGATGGGCACCAACCCGGTTGTCGTGCGGCGGTTGATGGCGGGCCTGCGCAAGGCCGGCTTCGTGGCCTCGGCCAAGGGCCATGGTGGCGGCTGGGTGCTGGGCTGCCCGCTGTCGGCCATGACCCTGGGTGACGTGCATGCGGCCCTCGGCGCGCCGGCCTTCCTGGCCGCCGGGCTGCGTGACGAGCAGTCGACTTGCCTGGTCGAGCAGGCCGTCAACAGCGCTCTGGGCTCGGCCTATGCGGAGGCCGAGGCCTTGCTTGTCGAGCGCCTTCACGGCGTCAAGCTGTCCGCGCTGGCCCAGGACTTTCGCCAACACATGCAGGCCCGCGGCCTGTCGATCAAGGACATGCACCATGATGTTTGATGCCCTCATCGTCGGCGGCAGCTTTGCCGGCCTCTCCGCTGCGCTGCAGCTCGCGCGGGCGCGACGGCGCATCGCCGTGATCGATGCCGGCCAGCGGCGCAACCGCTTCGTCGAGGCCTCGCACGGCTTCCTCGGCCAGGACGGCCGGGCGCCGGGCGACATCGTCGGCGACGCGCGAGCCCAGTTGCTGGCCTACCCGAACGTCAGCTGGCGCGACGGCCTGGCGACGCAAGCCTGTCCGGAGGAGGGCGGATTCGAGGTGGACGTGGGTGGCGAGGCGTTACGCGCACGCCGCCTGGTGCTGGCCACCGGCGTTGCCGACGAACTGCCGCCCGTCGAAGGCCTGGTCGAGCGCTGGGGCCGGACGGTCTTCCACTGCCCCTATTGCCACGGCTATGAATTGAACGAAGGCGCCATCGGTGTGCTGGCCAGCAGTCCCCTGGCCATGCATCACGCGTTGATGTTGCCGGACTGGGGACGGGTGACCTTGTTCCTGAACGGCGCTTTCGAGCCCGATGCCGAGCAGGTCGCCGCCTTGGCCGCGCGCGCCGTCACGGTGGAGGCAGGGCCGGTCGCGCGCTTGGTCGATGCCGCGAGCGTGGAACTGGCCGATGGCCGCCGCATCCGACTGGCCGGGCTGTTCACGGCGACCCGCACGCGCATGGCCAGCCCGCTGGCCGAACAACTGGGCTGCGACTTTGAAGAGGGCGCGGCCGGGCCCTATCTGCGCCGCACGATGATGGAAACCTCGGTGCGCGGCGTGTTCGCCTGTGGCGATGCGGCCCAGCCCTTCGGCAACGTAGCGACCGCCGTCGGCGACGGCACGATGACCGGCGTGGCCGCGCACCGTTCGCTGATCCCGGGGCTGTGAAGCGGGACGAAAAAAAGCCCGGTGCGTGGGCACCGGGCTTTTGTGAAGCGTGTGAGGCTTAGGCGGCAGCGCGCTTGGAGCTGCGGGTCGCCGTTTGCGTCGCCTTGACGGCTTGCGTGGTGGCGGCCTGGAAGTTGGCTTCGGCCACTTCGACGGCTTGCTTGGTGGCCTTCTGGACCGACTCGAAAGCGTTGTTGGCGGCAGCGACGGCCGACTTCACCAGGGCGACGGCGTTCTCGGTGCCGGCCGGGGCGTTCTTGGCGGCGTTGTCGACAACGGCGGCGAACTTCTGCTGCACGTCGGCCAGCTGGGCTTCAGCAGCCTTGGCGACTTCAGCGCCCGTGCTGGAGGCGATGTCGTAGATGTGGCGGCTGTAGGAAGCGGCCTTCTCGGCAGTCGGCTGCAGCAGCGAGGCTTGCAGCGCCAGCAGTTCCTGGGCGTCCTTGACGGACAGCGCAGCGGTCGTGGTGTCGGCGGCTTCGC
This sequence comes from Roseateles sp., assembly GCF_052436255.1. Classification (GTDB taxonomy): domain Bacteria; phylum Pseudomonadota; class Gammaproteobacteria; order Burkholderiales; family Burkholderiaceae_C; genus Pelomonas. The sequence goes on from NZ_JBQVNP010000127.1 coordinate 10,232, forward strand.
TCAGTGCCGTCTTGGCGACCTGCAGGTTCAGCTCGACGAGCTTCTCGACGCCTTCGAAAGCCTTGTTTGTCAGGCCGAAGAGGGTTTCGATGTTGGCCTTGTGAGCGGCAATGACTTGTTCAGCGGTCAGCATGGGGTAACTCCTGGTCAGTGGTTGAACCGTTTGCTGTGCTGCTTTTGCTGCACTGCAACATGGACTGAACTATAGGGGGTCGACGAGGAATTGCAAGAACTATTTTGTGCAGTGCAGCAAACTAGGGATGTTCGGATGTATCCGGGCCCACGGCTATCGTGGCGGCATGCTGGCTTTCCATTCCGACGCCCACAGCCTGATGCTGCCTCCCGGGCATCGCTTCCCGCAATCCAAGTACCGCCTGCTTCGTGAGCATTTCGAGCGTGAACCCGGCCGGATCAGAATGCAGGCAGCGCCTGCCGCGACCGAAGGTGAACTGGCGCTGGCGCACACGCCGGACTACGTCGACGCGGTGCTGCTGGGCCGGCTGAGCGAGGCCCAGCAGCGCGAGATCGGCTTTCCCTGGTCGCCGTCGATGGCGGCGCGCTCGCGGCATTCCGTCGGTGCCAGCATCGCCGCCGCGCGCGCCGCGCTGCACGAGGGCGTGGCCGCCAACATGGCCGGCGGCACTCACCATGCCTATGCGGACAAGGGCGCGGGCTATTGCGTCTTCAACGATGTGGCGGTCGCTGCGCGCCTGATGCAGGCCGAATGGGCCAGGACTCACCGCAGCCTGTTGCGCGTCCTCGTCATCGACCTGGACGTTCACCAGGGCAATGGCACCGCGTCCATCTTCCGCGACGATGACACGGTGTTCACCTTCTCCATGCATGGCGCGCGCAACTTTCCCTTCCGCAAGGAGGCCAGTGACCTGGACGTCGACCTGCCCGACGGCTGTGGTGACGCGGAGTACCTGTCGGCGCTGGACACGGCGCTGGATGAGGTCTGGCGGCGCATCGACCCCGGCCTGGCCTTCTATCTCGCCGGCGCGGACCCCCACGAAGGGGACCGGCTGGGCCGGCTCAAGCTGAGCTACGACGGCCTGGCCGAGCGCGATTGCCGCGTGCTCGATGGGCTGCGGGAGCGGCGCATCCCGGCAGCGCTGAGCATGGCGGGTGGCTATGGTCGCGACCTGGCGACGACAGTGGCCGTGCAGGTCGGCACCCTGAACCTGGCCGCCGACAGTTGGGCGGCCTGGAACCGCTAGTGGACCCTGAACTGGCTGACCACCTGCGCCAGCCGCTGCGCCTGCTCGCGCAGCGACTCGGCCGCGGCGGCGCTTTCCTCGACCAGCGCGGCGTTTTGCTGCGTCATGTCGTCAACCTGGTTGACGGCCTGGGTGACGTCGTCGATGCCGCGGCTCTGGGCAGCGGCACTGGTGCTGATCTCGCCCATGATGTCGGTCACGCGCTGCACGGCGCCGACGATGTCGGTCATCGTCGAGCCGGCATCCTGCACGAGGCGGGTGCCGGATTGGACGCGCTCCACGCTGGCGCCGATCAAGGTCGTGATTTCCTTGGCCGCTGCGGCGCTGGGGCCCGCCAGGCTGCGCACCTCGCCGGCGACGACGGCAAAGCCGCGGCCCTGCTCGCCGGCTCGCGCGGCTTCCACCGCTGCATTCAGCGCCAGGATATTGGTCTGGAAGGCGATGTCGTCGATGACGCCGATGATGTCGGCGATGCGCTTGGAGGACGACGCGATCTCGGTCATCGTGTCCACCACTTGCTGCACGACGCTGCCGCCACGGTGGGCCACCGTAGCGGCGCTCGTGGCCAGCTGGTTGGCCGTCTGCGCGTTGTCGGCACTCTGGCGCACCGTGCCGGTCAACTGGGCCATGGAAGAACTGGTTGTCTCCAGGCTGGAGGCCGTCTGCTCGGTGCGCTGGCTCAGGTCCTGGTTGCCCGAGGCGATCTCGGTCGACGCGGTGCGGATGGAGTCGGCCACGGTCATGACCTCGCCCACCGTCCGCCCGAGCCGTTCGCACATCTGGTTGAGTGCGCGCATCAGGCCGGCCAGTTCGTCATGCCCGAGCGGCGTGGCGCGTTGGGTCAGGTCGCCGGCGGCGACGGACTCGGCCAGCGACAGCGAAGCGGTGACGTCGGCCGCGATCTTGCGCTGGTTGACCAGCAGCAGCCCCATGCCGGCGGTGGCCGCCAGCAGCGACACCAGCGCGAAGAGCCAGCCACGCTGGCGCGCGCTGGCCAGTTGGGCGTCAGCGGCACTCTGCTGCTCGGCGTCCATGCTCTGCACGACCTTGCCGATGAGCGCGGCCAGTTCCGTGTAGCGAGCCTCGGCGTCTTGCATGGCAGCGACGCCGGTGTTGGGGTCCACCGAGGCCAGGTCGATGGCGCCGTCGGCCTTGCTCAGATAGGCCTGTAGCAGAGGCAGTGCCGACTTGACCAGTGCCTCGGCCTCGGCCGGCGTGCCCGGCATGTCGGACAAGGTGCCTAGCGTGCGCGACAGGCCATCGACCTGAGCCTTTAACTGGGACCGCAGCGACTTGACCTTGGCGTCGTCCAGCGAGGCGATGAGTGCGATGGTCCGAAACACGCCGCCGTGCATCTCGCCGACCTGCGTCTGCACGGACACCATGGTCATGAAGACCTCGTTGCGTTGCTGCCCCGCGTCGTTCGCGGCCGTCACCTCGCGCAGCGACATCAAGGTGCTGCCCAGGCCAATGGCCAGCACCACCGCCAACGCTGCCATCGGCGGCAGCAACATCTTTGCAGCCAGCTTCATCGTCACCCTTCAAGAGTCGCCGCCGGCACGGGCCTGCGGCAGGGCAGGGAGCGGCCAGCCATCGGCCGCCCTACTTGTAGATGCCGCCGCAGACGATGGTCTCGTCCAGCCGCTCGCAATACATCTGCTTGGGCTCGATCTTCTTGCTGGCCGGGTTGGTGAACTTGTAGTCCTGCCAGAAGCCCTTGGGGCTGGACTTGCCGAGCTCGACGCGCTCGCGCACGAAGGCCTTGCCGTCGATGTCCTTGAGGTCGATCAGGTCGCGGCCAACCTGCTTCTCGTTGGCGCCATGGGCCAGGCATTTGCCGTCCATGCCGTAGACGACGAGGTAGAGGTCGCTCTTGACGAACTGCGGGTCCTTGGCCGTGATGGCGGCATAGGACTTGTCCTTGCCATTGGCCTTGATGTAGGCCACGCCTTTCTTGACCATGGCGACTGCGTCGTCCTTGGTCGCGTTCTGGGCCAGTGCGGCCTGGCTGCCGAAGACGGCGGCCAGGGCGAAGGCAATACCTGCCACTTGGGTTCGATGCATTTCGATTCCTTGCTAGCCGTCACGGACACATGTCCGTCGGGCAGTGTCGCTCCCGCAAAACCCGTCGTGCAAGTGCATATGCCGCATTCGCCTCGCAAACCTGGCGCGCTGCGGGCGCATGGAAGAATGCCCGCATGACGACCCGCCCCCAGCCCGATGGCCGCGAGGCCTACCCCCGCTTCGTGCCCCTGACGACGCGCTGGATGGACAACGACGTCTACGGCCATCTCAACAACGTCGTCTACTACAGCCTCTTCGACACCGCCGTGAACAGCCTGCTGATCGAGGCCGGCGCGCTGGACATCCACGGCGGCGAGGTCATCGGCCTGGTGGTCGAGACGCATTGCAATTTCTTCGAGTCGCTGGCCTTTCCGCAGCGCATCGAGGCCGGCGTGCGCGTGGCCCAGCAGGGCCGCTCCAGCGTGCGCTACGAGATCGGCCTGTTCGCCGAAGGCGCACCCAGCTGCGCTGCGCGCGGTCATTTCGTCCACGTCTATGTCGACAGCAAAAGCCGCCGGCCGGTGGCCGAACTGCCGGCTCCCTACCTCCAAGCCTTGAAGGCCCTGACCCCATGAGCCGTTTCGCCCAACCGATGCCCGAGCAGACCGCCGCAGTCGACGCGGCCATCAAGACCCGGCACTCGTTGCGCGCCTTCCTGCCCACGCCGGTGCCGCGCCAGACCATCGAGGACATCCTCGAAGTCGCGCGCTGGGCCCCCTCGGGCACCAACACCCAGCCCTGGCAAGTGCATGTGCTGACCGGCGAGGCGCTCGAGCGCACGGCGGGGCGCATCCAGGCCGCCTACCTGGACTCCGCGCAGAACGCCGCTCACAAAGAGGAATACGCCTACTACCCCACCGAGTGGCGCAGCCCCTACATCGACCGCCGCCGCAAGGTGGGCTGGGACCTGTACGGCCTGCTCGGCATCGCCAAGACCGACAAGGCGCGCATGCAGCACCAGCACGGTCGCAACTTCATCTTCTTCGACGCGCCGGTGGGGCTGTTCTTCACCATCGACCGCGTCATGCAGCAGGGCTCGTGGCTGGACTACGGCATGTTCCTGCAAAACGTCATGGTGGCGGCCCGCGCCCGCGGCCTGCACACCTGCCCGCAGGCGGCGTTCACGCAGTTCCACCGCCTCATTGCCGATGAGCTGCAACTGGGTGGAGAGCAGATGCTGGTCTGCGGCATGTCGCTCGGCCATGCAGACCCCGACGCCATCGAGAACAGCCTCGTCACCGAGCGCGCGCCGGTGGCCGAATTCGCACGATTCCTGGAGGACTGATGACAAAGCCCAAGATCCTGGTGGCCCGCCGCGCGCCTGCGGTGGTCATCGACAAGCTCACGGCGCATTTCGACGTGGATGCCGTGCAAGGCGACGGCGTGCTGCCGCCCGATGAGCTGCGGGCCCGGCTGCAAGGCAAGGCTGGCGCCTGGATCACCGGCACCGAGCGCATCACCGCGGAGCTGCTCGATGCCTGCCCCGACCTGAAAGCCGTCTGCACGATGAGCGTCGGCTACAACCACATCGACCTGGCCGCCTGCACGGCGCGCAAGGTGCTCGTCACCAACACGCCCGATGTGCTGACCGAGTCGACCGCCGACTTCGGCTTCGCGCTGCTGATGGCCACGGCGCGCCGCATGAGCGAGGGCGAGCGCCTGCTCCGTGACGGCCAGTGGAAGAGCTGGTCCTGGGACTTCCTGGCCGGCTCGGATGTGCATGGCGCCACGCTGGGCATCCTCGGCATGGGCCGCATCGGCCAGGCCATCGCGCGCCGTGGCCGCTTGGGCTTCGGCATGCAGGTGATCTATCACAACCGCTCCAGGCTGCCGGCCGAGGCCGAGAGCCTGATGGGCGCGCGCTATC
>NZ_JBQVNP010000128.1:0-15273 GCF_052436255.1 Roseateles sp.
GTTCCGCGCCGGCTACGAGCAGAGCGGCAACACGCTGGCCGTCTGGGCCGAAGCCAGCGTCGACCGCGTGGCCTGGGGCATGACGGTGCCGGTCACCTGGATGCAGTCGCTCAACCCGCTGTTGGTCTTCCTGTTCACACCCTTCGTCGTGGCCGGCTGGCGGCGTGCGGCGCAGCGCGGGCGCGAGCCCTCGTCGCTGGCCAAGATGGCCCTGGGCGCAGCCGGCGTGGCGCTGGCCTACCTGATGCTCGCGCTGCTGGCTGCCTCGCATGGCAGCGCGCCGGTGAACATGGGCTGGGTGGCAGCCTTCTTCGCGGTCTACACGCTGGCGGAGCTCTACATCCTGCCGGTGGGGCTGGGCCTGTTCGCTCGCCTCGCGCCCACGGGCATGGGCGCGACCATCATCGCGGCCTGGTTCCTGGCCTCATTCGGCGGCAACTTGCTGTCGGGTGTGGTGGGGCGCTACATGGCGCCGCTGGGCGCCGCGGGCTTCTTCGTGCTGCTGGCCGGAATCACCGGCGCCGCCGCGCTGGCGCTGTTCACATTGCGGCCACTGCTCCGGCGCGTCGAGGAAGCCAGGGCTAACGCCGCGTAACCCTGGGCTTGGCCTTGGGCTTGACGGCCCGCGTCGCCTTGGCGGGGGGCGCGGGCTTTGTCGCCGGCGCAGCCAGGCGCTGCGAGGCCTCGACGAAGTGCTGAGTCATCTCGTCCTGGCCATTGCGAGGCGCGCAGGTCGCGACCAGGCGGCAGGTGCCTTCCGACGCCTTCAGGTAGGCGTGGCCCATTTCGCTGTCGAAGAAGATCGAATCGCCCGGCCTCAGCGTGACGGGCGCGTACAACTCGGAGTGGAAGGCGACTTCGCCCTCGATGACGAAGGCGAACTCCTCGCCCGGGTGGCGGATCAGGTCGCCGAACTCCGCCTTGAACTCCTCCAGCGTGCGCGCCCGCACCTCGGCGATCAGCGGCGTGAAGCGCTTGTTGAGCAGCTCGGACGCGAGGTATGTCTGCTTGTAGCTCTGCGTGTCCACCACCTGCCCCTCGCCCGCGCGGTGCACCACGCGCCGACCGCCGCCACTGGGCGCGGGGCGGGCGCCCTGGGTGTCGTGCAGCAGCTCGGCCATGTCCACGCCCAGGCCGCGGCTGAGCAGCATCAGCTTGTCGTAGGACAGCGAGACGTTGCCTTTTTCCAATTTGGACAACGTTGAGACCGCCAGGCCGGTGCGCTCGCCCACCTGGCTCAGGGTCAGGCCGAGCCGCTTGCGGACGCTGCGGATGTGTTCGCCGGGAGTGATGAGGGAGGTGGCCATTTCGCTGGGGGAAGTGCGATTCGATCTTAGGCCACGGCCTGCGCCGGCCCGCCCTCTCGCTTGCCCCTAGGCCCACTTGTCATTTCATCTAAGGTTTACACCGATGGGAAAGATTTTTCCAAAATGGAAACTTCATTCATCAAGCAACCCAACCCCCTGACTCAGGAGATGCGATGAGCCGGTCCACCCGCTTTGCTCCTCTCGGCACGCCACTCGGACGCCTGCGGTGCCACCAGCACTTCCGGCGTCACCGGCTTGCGGCCCTGCTCGTGCCCGGCCTTGCGGCGCTGTGCACGTCGCCGCTGTGGGCGCAGCCCGCCGCGCCGGCCACCGACACCCGGGCCGAGCGCGAGGTCGAGAAGCTCGATGTCGTGACCGTCACGGCCACGCGCCGCCGCGAGCCGGTGCGCGACGTGCCGCTGCGTGTGGAGACGCTGGGCGCCGAGGCGATGGAGCGCGGCGGTGCCGCGTCGCTGGCCGACTACGTGGGCGGCCTGCCGGGCGTGGATGTGAAGACCTCCGGCGGCCCGGGGCGCGGCGCCGTGACGATGCGCGGCGTCAGCGTCGGCGAGCAGCAGATCGCCACCGTCGGCATGTATGTCGACGAGGTGGCCTTCGGCTCCAGCAGCGCCTTCGTCGGCGGCGCCAACACGGCGCTGGACCTGTCGCTGCTGGACCTGCGGCACATCGAGGTGCTGCGCGGCCCGCAGGGCACGCTGTATGGCGCCGGCGCGATGGGCGGCCTGCTGAAGTACGTGACCAACGAGCCCGACAGCTCGCAGTTCTCCGGCAAGCTCGGCCTGGGCGTGCGCCAGGCCCGCGGCGGCGCGCTGGGCCACACGGAGCATGCGGTGCTCAACGTGCCGCTGAGCCAGGACGTGGCCGCCGTGCGCGTGGCGGCCTTCAACGACCAGGAGGGCGGCTACATCAACGCCGTGGGCAAGGCCGCGGCCGAGCATGTCAACGACGGCAGAACACGCGGCGCACGGGTGTCGGTGCTGATCGAGCCCGTGTCCAGGATGAAGCTGCGCCTGGCCCACACGCAGCAGGAGATCCAGCGCAACGGCCTGAACGTCGTCGAGTACGACGCCACCAAGGGCGCGCCGATCTACGGCGACCTGACGCGCCACCTCGACACGGGCGAGGCCTACCGCCTCAAGACACGGCTCAGCTCGGCCGACTTCGAGTACGACCTTGGCTGGGCGCGCTTCAACGCCATCGCGTCGACGCAGCGCCAGGACGGCGCCACCGGCCAGGACGCCACGGCGCTGCTGGGCAACAACCCGGCCTTCGACTTCGTCGCGCTCAACAACGCCTATGGCCTGCGCAAGCAGACGCAGGAGCTGCGCCTGACCTCGCAACGCGGCGTCGTCGAATGGCTGCTGGGCTACTACCGCACCAAGGAGACCGGCCATGTCGGTCAACGTCTGTGGGCACAGGTGGCCGGCGGTGGCGGCGACATGACGCTGACGACGACCGGCCAGCCCTCCGAGTACCGCGAGCGCGCCCTGTACGGCGACGTGACCTGGAACCCCAGCCCGGCGTGGTCGGTGACGCTGGGCGCCCGCGTGGCGGAGAACGATCAGGTCTACACCGTCTTCATCAACGACGCGCTGAATTCATCGGCACCCAGCGACGACACGGCCAGGACCTATCTCGCCACACTGCGCTACGCCCTCGACAAGACGAGCAACGTCTACTTCCGCGCCGCCAGCGGCTACCGGCCGGGCGGCCCCAACTCACCGGCCATCGACGCCAACGGCCAGGTCATCCCCGACACACCCAAGACTTTCGGCCACGACACGCTGTGGAGCTACGAGCTGGGCTACAAGGCCGACCTGCTGGACAAGCGGCTGAACCTGGAGGCCGCGCTGTTCAACATCCTCTGGAAGGACATGCAGCAACCCAAGGCGCTGGGCGCCAGCACCATCGTCGTCAACGCCGGCAAGGCGCGCGTGCGCGGGCTGGAACTGGCCGCCCGCTACAAGGTGGATGCGCACTGGAACCTGGAGGGCAGCCTAGCCTGGACCGACCCCAAGCTGACCGAGGACGCGCCCGCGCTGGGCCCCGCCGGCTCGCGCCTGCCCAACACCGCCAAGCTGGCGTTCACGCTCGGCGTGCGTCATGCCTTCGAGCTGGCCGGCCAGCCGTCCTATGCCGGCCTGAATGTACGCCGCGTCGGCCAGCGCAACGCCGGCTTCGATTCGACCGGCAGCTCGGTGCCCAACTTCAGCCAGCCCGGCTACACGCTGGTGGACGCGCAATGGGGGCTGGAGATCGGCCGCTGGCAGCTGGCCGCCTTCGTGCGCAACCTGACCGACAAGCGCGCCATCCTCGGTGCCGACACGGCGTTGACCGCCTTCGGCCTGCCGCTGAACGTGACCACCGTGGCGCCACGCACGCTGGGCGCCAACCTGACCTTGAGCTTCTGACCCCGGGAACCCGCATGAAGACCCTGCTCACCCGCCTGCATGCGCTGGCCCTGGCGCTGGCCATGGCACCCGCCTGGGCCCAGACCGGGCCCGCGCCCGCCCTGACGCCGCCAGCCGCAGTCACTGCGCCCGATGCCTCGGCAGCCCGGCCGTCGCCCCAGGCGGGCGTCGCGCTGACCGCCGCTGATGCCGAGGCCTTCATCGACGGCCTGATGCCCACCGCGCTGCGCACCGCGCGCGTGCCGGGCGCCGTGGTCGTCCTCGTCAAGGACGGCCAGCCGCTGCTGCAGAAGGGCTATGGCTATGCCGACTGGGACAAGCGCCTGCCCGTCGACCCGCACAAGACGCTGTTCCGCCCCGGATCGGTGTCCAAGCTGTTCACATGGACGGCGGTCATGCAGCTCGTCGAGCGGGGCAAGCTGGACCTGGACGCCGACCTGAACAAATACCTGGATTTCACGATCCCCGGCCGCAACGGCAAGGCGCTGACGCTGCGGCACGTGCTGACGCACACGACGGGCTTCGAGGAAACGGCCCGCGACCTGCTCACCTACGACAGGCCGGGGCCCGACCTCGGCAAGGTGCTCAAGAGCTATGTGCCGCCATATGTCTACGACCCCGGCACGACGCCCGGCTACTCCAACTACGCGACCGCGCTGGCCGGCTACATCGTGCAGCGCGCCAGCGGCAAGTCCTTCGACGACTACATGGACCAGCAGGTCTTCGGGCCGCTGGGCATGAAGCAGTCGACCTTCCGCCAGCCGCTGCCGCCGACGCTGCAGCCGCAGATGTCGCAGGGCTACATGACCTGGGACGACAAGCCCAAGGGCTTCGAGATCATCAGCATGCCGCCGGCCGGCAGCATGTCGGCGCCGGGCAGCGACATGGGCCGCTTCATGCTGGCGATGCTGCAGCAGGGCAAGTTGGCGGACGGGCAAGGTGGGGCACAGATCCTCAAGCCCGAGACGGTCAAGCAGATGTTCGGCCAGCTGACACGGCCGCTGCCTGCGCTCTCGGGCATCGGACTGGGCTTTTACGAGCAGAACATCAACGGCCGCCGCGTGCTGGCGCATGGCGGCGACACGGTGCTCTTTCACAGCGACTTGCTGCTGTTCGTGGACGACGGCATCGGCCTGTATGTGTCGGTCAACGGCGCCGGGCACGAACGCCAGGGCGCCTGGCTGCGCGACAAGTTGTTCGAGGCCTTTGCCGACCGCTACCTGCCCGACACCCGCCCGGCCACCAAGCCGGAGGTGGACCACGCCACCGCCAGGCAGCATGCCCGGCAGATGGCCGGCGCCTACCGCAACACGCGCCGCGAGGACTCGACCTGGCTGTCGGTGCTGCAGCTGCTGAGCCCGCTGAAGGTGCAGGCGCTGGAGGATGGCCGCCTGAGCATTGACCTGGCCGGCGCACGCAGCACCTACCGTGAGGTGAAGCCCTATCTTTGGGAGGAGGAGCACGGCAAGCGCCGCCTGCAGGCGGTGGCGGAGAACGGCCAGATCAAACACTGGGGCCTGGAGCCGTTTGTCTTCGCCTTCATCTTCGAGCCGGTGCCCTTCATGGCCAGCCCGACGGTGCTGGTGCTGGCGGGACTGGCCATCGCCGCGCTGCTGCTGACGACGCTGCTGTGGCCGGTTGCCGCGGTGCTGCGCCGCCGTCACCAGGTGGCAATGCCACCGCCCAGGCAGGTGACGTGGGTGCGCGGCGCCAGCGTGCTGGCTCTGGTGGCGTTGGGCCTGTGGGCTTGGGTGGTGGCGCTGCTGGAGAGCCTGGGCGATGCGAGCGTGCTGCTGCCCATCGCGCAGCTGACGCTGGCGGTGTCCGCCATCGGCGGCCTGGTTGCGGCGGGCCTGCATGCGCGCAGCGCGCTGAAGGTGGGCGACAAGTGGGCCAAGGCGCTCGCCATCAGCTGGTTGCTGTCTTTCGCCGTGCTGCTGATCGTGGCGATGCACCACCACCTGATCGGCTTCAACCAGAACTATTGACGCAGGCCCGACATGAGACTCTTCCTCGGCGGGCTGGTGCACGAGACCAGCAGCTTCTCGCCACTGCCGACCAGCGTGCAGTCCTTCCGCGACGGCGTGCTCATCCGGCGCACCGACCCACAGGCGCTGCAGCAGGTGACGGCGCAACCCAACCTGATGGGTGTCATCGACGCCGCGGCGCGCCACGGCGACACGCTGCTGCCGGGGCTGTATGCCGAGGCGCAGCCGTCCGGGCCGCTGTCGCGCGCCGACTACGAGCGGCTGCGCGACGAGCTGCTGGCCGACCTGCGGGCAAGCCTCAGCCTGGGCGCGGTCGACGCCGTGCTGCTGGTGCTGCACGGCGCCATGCTGGCCGAGGGCTATCACGACTGCGAGGGCGACCTGCTGCTGCGGGTGCGCGACGTCGTCGGCCCCGCGGTGCCGGTGGGCGCGCTGCTGGACCTGCACTGCAACCTGAGCCCGGCCATGGTCGAGTCGGGCGCCGTGCTGGTGGCGTGCAAGGAGTACCCGCACATCGACTACGCCGCCCGCGGCGAGGAGCTGCACACGCTGCTCAGCGCGATGGCACGCGGCGAGCTGGCGATCCGTGCGCAATGGCAGCGCGTGCCCATGCTGGGCATCTTCGGCACGACGCAGCCGCCGATGCGCGACTTCGTCCTTCAGCTGCAGGCCAGCGAGCAGACGGTACCAGGCGTGATGTCGGTGTCGGTGCTGCACGGCTTTGCGTGGTCGGACACGCCGTACACCAGCGCCGCCGTGCTGGTGCTGGCCCAGGACACCCCGGCTGCGCGCAAGGCCGCCGCGCAGCTGCTGGGCGAACTCGCCGAGACCTTCTACGGCCTTCGCAAGCGCGCTGCCGCCAACCGCCTGCCGTTGCAATTGGCGCTGGACGAGGCGGTGGCCGCCATGCAGCAGGCGCAGGGCCGCCCGGTGGTGCTGGCCGACACGGCCGACAACGCCGGTGGCGGCGCGGCGGGCGACAGCACCTTCGTGCTGCGAGCGCTGCTGGACCGCGGCATCCAGGGTGTCGCGCTCGGCATGATCTGGGACCCGCAGGCCGTGGCCATCGCGACGTCGGCTGGCGTCGGCGCGCGGCTGCCGCTACGCATCGGAGGCAAGGTCGGCCCGATGTCGGGCGACCCGGTGGACCTGGACGTCGAAGTGCTGGCCTGCCGCAGCGACGCGCGTCAGCGCAGCCTGACACCCGGCGGCACCGATCCGCTGGGCCCCGCCGTGGCGGTGCGAGCCCGGGGCATCGACATCGTGCTCAACAGCATCCGCCAGCAGGTGTTCTCGCCGGCCTGCTTCACCGAACTGGGCGTTGACCCCACGACCCAGCGGCTGCTCGTCGTCAAGTCGACGCAGCACTTCCGATCCGGATTCGATGCGATGGCGGCGGCGGTCGTGTATGCAGACACGCCGGGCAGCCTGGCTTCAGATCTGGGCAGGCTGCCCTACCGTCATCTGCCGCGGCCCATCTGGCCACTGGACTAAGCGGCAAAGGCGATTGCTTCGGGCTCGCAGCGCGGCAGGGACGCCCAACGGTTGGCGCCCAGTTCGTAAAGCAGGGCTGCGGCGCTGCCCGGGCCGTCGGCCAGGCTGCCCTTGAGGCGCAGGCCCAGGCCCTCCAGTGTCCTGCGCGTGGGGGCATTGCTCGGCAGCACCGCGGCAACGACGGAGGGTTCGCGGTGCTGCTCGAAAGCCTGCGTGAACGCGTACTGCGCCATCTCCGACGCCAAGCCACGGCCCCATGCCTGGGGCTTGATACGGTAGTACAGATAGAGGCCCACATGGCCGGCCACGCTGCGGTGCATCAGCCCGCCGAAGCCGATCAGGCTGTCGGGCTGCTCACGTTCGGCGATGGCCCAGTGGCCGAAGCCGCGCGCCTGCCAATGGCTGATCCAGGCCAGGAGCTGGGCTTCGGTGGCCGCGCGGCCATGCGGCGTGGCCGCGGCGCAGAAGCGGTTCACCGCTGGGTCGGCATTCAGGCCGGTCAGGATGTCCAGATCGCCTTCCCGAGGCGGGCGCAGCACCAAGCGGCGGGTGACCATGGCTGCCGGCACGGCGGCGACGGCCTCACTAAACTCACTCTGGACCATGTAGCTCACAGGGATCGGTAAAAACCCTAGGAGGGTAGCCGCGAGCCGCTCATGGCGAAAGCCCGGAGTCCGGGAGTTGTCGCAAAACCGTCACAAAACCACGTAAAGAGGGCAGGCCGCCGACGGCGCCAGGCCCGTCATGGGCCTGGCGCCGTGACGCTCAACCCGTCAGCAGCGCGTTGACGCGGCGGACATAGGCGGCCGGATCCTCAAGGTGGCCACCCTCGGCCAGCACGGCCTGGTCGAACAGCACCTGGGCCAGATCGTCGAAGTGGTCGCTGCCATCGAGCTTCTTGACCAGGGCGTGTTCGGCGTTGATCTCCAGCGTCGGCTTGGATTCGGGCGCGGTCTGGCCGGCCTGCTTGAGCAGACGCGCGAGGTGGCCGCTCATGTCGCCCTCTTCCACGACGATGCAGGCAGGCGAGTCGACCAGGCGGGTCGTCACGCGCACGTCCTTGGCCCGGTCCTTGAGCGCGTCCTTGAGCTTGTCCAGCAGCGGCTTCAGGCTCTCGGCGGTCTCGTCGGCCTTCTTCTTCTCTTCTTCGTCGAGCAATTTGCCGAGGTCGACGGCGCCCTTGGCGACGGACTGCAGCGTTTTGCCGTCGAATTCGTAGAGGTGGCTCAACATCCATTCGTCCACACGATCCACCAGCAGCAGCACCTCGATGCCCTTCTTGCGGAAGATCTCCAGCTGCGGGCTGTGCTTGGCGGCGGCCAGGCTGTCGGCGGTGATGTAGTAGATGACCTCCTGGCCTTCCTTCATGCGGCCCACATAGTCCGCGAGGCTCACATTCGCGTCGGCATGCGTGGACGCAAAGCGGAACAGCTTGGCCAGGCGCTCCTGGTTCTGGTGGTCCTCACCGATGCCTTCCTTCAGCACCTGGCCGAAGTCGGTCCAGAAGGCAGCGTACTTGTCCTTGTCGGCCTGCTCCTCGCTGTTGGCCAGGCTCTCGAGCATGCCGAGCACGCGCTTGGTCGAGCCCTCGCGGATGGCCTTCACGTCGCGGCTTTCCTGCAGCAGTTCGCGGCTGACATTCAGCGGCAGGTCGGCCGAGTCGATGACGCCCTTCACGAACCGCAGGTAGACCGGCATCAAGGCTTCTGCGTCGTCCATGATGAAGACGCGCTTGACGTAAAGCTTCACGCCGCCGCGCTTGTCGCGGTTCCACAGGTCGAAGGGTGCCTTGGCGGGGATATAGAGCAGCTGGGTGTATTCGCTGCGGCCCTCGACGCGGTTGTGCGTGTAGGCCAGCGGCGCCTCGCTGTCGTGGCTGATCTGCTTGTAGAACTCCTGGTACTGCTCTTCCGTGATCTCGCTCTTGCTGCGGCTCCAGAGCGCCGAGGCCTTGTTGACCGGCTCCCATTCATCGGTGACCACCTGCTTGGCGGCGTCCGCGTCCCAGGTCTCCTTCTTCATCAGGATGGGCAGGGAGATGTGGTCGCTGTACTTGGCGATGGTCGACTTGACGCGCCAGGTCCTGAGGAACTCCTCCTCGCCCTCGCGCAAGTGCAGGATGACGTCGGTGCCGCGGCCCGGCTTGGTGATGGTCTCCAGCTCGTATTCGCCGGTGCCTTCGCTGCTCCAGCGCACGCCCTGGTCGGCCGGCAGCCCGGCGCGGCGGGTCTCGACGGCGATGCGGTCGGCGACGATGAAGCCCGAGTAGAAGCCCACACCGAACTGGCCGATCAGCTGAGCGTCCTTCTTCTGGTCGCCTTCGAGCTTGGCCATGAACTCGCGCGTGCCGCTCTTGGCGATGGTGCCCAGGTGGGAGGCGGCCTCCTCGGCGCTCATGCCGATGCCGTTGTCGCTGATGGTCAGCGTCTTGGCTTCTTCGTCGAAGCTGACGCGCACTTCCAGGTTGGGGTTGTCTTCGAACAGCGCCGCGTTGTCCAGCGCCTCGAAGCGCAGCTTGTCGCAGGCGTCGCTGGCATTGCTGACCAGCTCGCGCAGGAAGATTTCCTTGTTGGAATACAGCGAGTGCGTGACGAGGTGCAGGATCTGCTTGACTTCAGCCTGGAAGGCGTGGGTTTGTTTGGTCATGGAGCGATCAGAGGTTGACTCCGGCACGGCGCGCCGGCACGGCCGCCATATGGGTGGTGCCGCCGCGAGTTCAAGACCCCCCGCAAATCAGGGGCATGCGCGCCCTCGTCCGCAGGCCCTCCTTGCTTCCTACCGCGCCGCAGCCTTCCTATCATCCCAGCCTCATCCCAGCCCCTGCAGTCCCCAGCCACCCCGGAGTTGTATGAAGCATTTTTCCAAACGCCTCACCGCCCTGGCCCTGGCCACCTGCATGGCCGCACCGGCGGTCGCCTCGAAATTCGTCGCCACGTCGCAATCGTCCAGCGGCACCATCAGCCTTTCTGGGCCAACGGATTACAAGTCGGAAGTCGGTGCCGACCCGCGCTCGGTCACCACCCAGTCGGCCGTCACGCAATCCGCTGGAGGTGGCACTGCCGTTTCGACCGGGCGGGCCGGCGCGTCGGCGTTTGCGTATGCACTGCCGGGTGGCTTGCGCCTGGCGGCGAGCACGTCGGTGGAACTCGCCAGCAGCAACGGCGCCGCGATGTCCGCCCAGGGCAACGCCAGTGCGGGCGCCAGTCTGGATGATGCATTCGTCATCGTGGCGACTTCCTGCCAGCAGTTGAGCGTTTGCGGCAACGGTGCGCTCGGGACGCTTACCTTCTCCATCTGGACGGACGGGTCACTTGGAGGCGGCGGCACCGGCCAGTACGGGGTTGTCGGCCAATGGACGGCCGACTTCTCGCTCACGACCGGCTACCTGCCGTCTGCGCCCCAACCCACCTCGGCAGCGTGGCATGGTGACCGCTATTTCACACGCGGGGCGGGCACACCGACCATCGAGAGCGGCAACGGGACGCTGGGATTGCACAGCTATACCTTGAGCTTCGCTTTCGGCACACCCATCAATCTGCGGTTCGGCGCCACGGCCACGTCCCAGAGCAACGTCGGCTATGCCTTCCCGGAAGCAACCGCAGCTTTCACGACCGACCTCTCGCACACTTTCGCCTGGGCGGGCATCCAAGGCGTGACAGACACCCTGGGGCAACCAGTTGCGTTCAGCGCCTGGAGCAGCGGCAGCGGATACGACTACGCCCAGCCGTTCACCAGTGCCGTGCCCGAGCCCGCTTCCGCGCTGATGTTGGGGGGTGCACTGATGCTGCTCCCCTGGATGGCACGCCGGCGGCACCGCTGACACGGCGCGCGTCGTGTGGGCCGCTTCAGCGCCGGCGAGCCTGCACGGCTTCGGCGAGTACCTCCAGCACAGCGAGAGAGTCGTCCCAGCCCAGGCAGGCGTCGGTGATGCTCTTGCCGTATTCCAGCTTCGCCGCGTCGTCCTGCCCCGGGGTGAACTTCTGGGCGCCGTCGTGGAGGTGGCTTTCCACCATGACGCCGAAGATGCTCCGGTTGCCTTCGCGCAGCTGGCCGGCGATGTCACGCGCCACATCCACCTGGCGCAGATGCTGCTTGCTGGAGTTGGCATGCGAGCAGTCCACCATCAGCCGCTGCGGCAGCTTGGACTTGGCTAGATCGGCGCAGGCCGCAGCCACGTTCTGCGCGTCGTAGTTCGGCGCCTTGCCGCCGCGCAGGATGACGTGGCAGTCCTCGTTGCCACGCGTCTCGACGATGGCGACCTGACCGTTCTTGTGGACGGACAGGAAATGGTGGCCGCGCGCGGCGGCCTGGATGGCGTCGGTGGCGATCTTGATGTTGCCGTCGGTGCCGTTCTTGAAGCCGATCGGTGCCGACAGGCCCGAGGCCAGCTCGCGGTGCACCTGGCTCTCGGTCGTGCGCGCACCGATGGCGCCCCAGGCGATCAGGTCGCCGATGTACTGCGGCGAGATCACGTCGAGGAACTCGCTGCCGGCCGGCACGCCCAGTCGGTTGATCTCCAGCAGCAACTGGCGGGCAATGCGCAGGCCCTCGTCGATGCGGTAGCTTTCGTCCAGGTAGGGGTCGTTGATGAGGCCCTTCCAGCCCACCGTGGTGCGCGGCTTCTCGAAGTAGACACGCATCACGATCTCCAGCGTGTCGGCGTACTTCTCGCGCTCGGCTTTGAGCTTCCTGGCGTACTCCAGCGCGGCGACCGGGTCGTGGATGGAACAGGGGCCGATGACGACGAGCAGGCGGTCGTCTTCGCCGCTCATGACCCGGCGGATGCGCTGGCGGGTCTGGCCGATCAGCGTCTCCATCGCCGTGCCGCGGATGGGGAAGAAACGAATCAGGTGCTCCGGCGGCGGCAGTGGCGTCACGTCGACGATGCGCTCGTCGTCGGTGGCGCTGGTCTTGTCGTCCTGGGAGTACCAGCGCTGGGCTTCGGGTTCGACAGTCGAGACTTTGGCGTTCATCGTTTGCACCTCGGAAATGAAAAAACCGCCGGGCTTTTGGGGCCCGGCGGTTCAGGGGAGTCTGGGTTCAGCGCGCGCGCTCAGGACTCTCCACCGCCGGGGCGGGGAAAAAACCAGAAGCTAAAAAATGCGGCGCGGGACATGGGTGCGGAATCTAGCACGGTGGCCGGCGCCGTCATTCGTGAAGCGCCAAGCCTGGCTTTCAAGCCGTGCCGCCGACCGTCAACCCTTCGATGCGCAACGTCGGCTGTCCCACGCCCACCGGCACGCTCTGACCCTCCTTGCCGCAGACGCCCACGCCGGTGTCCAGCGCCATGTCGTTGCCGATCATGCTGACGCGGGTCAGCGCGTCAGGGCCGTTGCCGATGATGGTGGCGCCCTTGACCGGGTACTGGATCTTGCCGTTCTCGACCCAGTAGGCCTCGCTGGCCGAGAACACGAACTTTCCGCTGGTGATGTCGACCTGGCCGCCGCCGAAGTTGGTGGCGTACAGGCCCTTCTTGATCGAGGCGACGATCTCCTTGGGGTCGTCCTTGCCGCCCAGCATGTAGGTGTTGGTCATGCGCGGCATCGGCACGTGGGCATAGCTCTCGCGGCGGCCGTTGCCGGTCGGAGCGGTCTTCATCAGCCGCGCGTTCATCGCGTCCTGGATATAGCCCTTGAGGATGCCGTCCTCGATCAGCACATTGCGCTGACTGGCACAGCCCTCGTCGTCGACGTTGAGCGAGCCGCGCCGATCCGGCAGCGTGCCGTCGTCCAGCACCGTCACTCCCTTGGCGGCCACGCGCTGACCAATGCGGCCGGCGAAGGCGCTGGAGCCCTTGCGGTTGAAGTCGCCTTCCAGGCCGTGGCCGACCGCCTCGTGCAACAGCACGCCGGGCCAGCCGGGGCCGACCACGACGACCATCTCGCCGGCGGGCGCGGGGCGGCTTTCCAGGTTGGTCAGCGCCGTGCTGACCGCCTGTTCGACATAGCTGGCGATCATCTCGTCGGTGAAATAGGCCAGACCGAAGCGCCCGCCGCCACCCCCGTTGCCCACCTCGCGACGGCCGCTGCTTTCGGCGATGACGGTGATGGACAGGCGCACCAGTGGCCGCACGTCCGCAGCGATGGTGCCGTCGGCGCGCGCGATCAGCACGACCTCGTGCTCGGCCGCCAGGCCAGCCATGACCTGGGCCACGCGCGGGTCCTTGGCGCGAGCCATCTTCTCGGCGCGCTCCAGCAGCGCGACCTTGGCGGCGCTGTCCAGGCTGGCAATCGGGTCGGCCACGCCATACAGCTCGCGGCTGCCGGCCACGCGGCCTTGCGACGGCACCTTCACGCGCCTGCTCTGCCCGGCAGCGGCGATGGTGCGCACGGTCCGGGCAGCGTCAAGCAGCGACTCCAGCGAGATGTCGTCCGAATAGGCAAACGCCGTCTTCTCGCCAGCCACGGCGCGCACGCCGACGCCCTGGTCGATGCTGAAGCTGCCACTCTTGACGATGCCTTCCTCCAGGCTCCAGCCCTCGGCACGCGTGGTCTGGAAGTAGAGGTCGGCGTCGTCGACACGGTGCTCCGTGATGACGCGCAGCGCCTGCGAGAGCGAGGCCTCGGTCAGGCCGAAGGGCTCCAGCAGTTGCGAGCGGGCGGTGGCCAGGCGGGCCAGGGTGGGTTCGACGGCGATCATGGGGCGATTCTAGGAAGCTGGGGCGCACCTGCCGGTAGCGACGACCACGCCGGCGCAGGGGCAATGCGAAATGACCCCTTACAGCTCATCACAAGTTCGCCCCAACTAGGGATCGCAGCGCACGGGCAGCGGCCGCGAGCATCCGCCGACAACTCGCTGGAGACTCCGCATGCGCTCGTTTGCCTCGCTATCCCTGGTCATCGCCGCCGCCGCAACCGGCCCCACCGTGGCGGCGACGCAAGTCGGCTCGGGCTACACCCAGCCGGTCTTCCTGACCGCACCGGTGGGTGACAGCCGTCTCTTCATCGTCGAGAAGGGGGGCCTCATCAAGACGCAGCAGGGCTCCACCGTGTCCACCTGGCTCGACCTCTCCACCCTGGTCGACACCGGCGGCGAGCGCGGCTTGCTCGGCCTGGCCTTCGACCCCGCCTACGCCAGCAACGGCCGCTTCTATGTGGACTACATCGACAAGGCAACGCTGAATACCGTCGTCGCGAGCTACACCGTCAACTCGTCCGGCGCTGTCGACATGGCCAGCGCCAGGACCATCATCACCGTCGCCCAGCCCGCCGGGCGCAACAACCACAAGGCCGGCTGGATCGGCTTCAGCGCCGCCGATCCGGGCAATCTCTACATCGCCACCGGCGACGGCGGCAGCAGCAACGACCCTGACAACAACGCCCAGAATCTCGACAGCAACCTGGGCAAGCTGCTGCGTGTCACGCCGGGCGCGGACGGCGGCTACACGGTGCCGGCGGACAACCCCTTCGTCGGCACGGCCGGCAACGACGAGATCTGGGCCTACGGTCTGCGCAACCCCTACCGCAACAGCTTCGACCGCCAGACGGGGGACCTGTGGATCGGCGACGTGGGCCAGGGCGCTCGCGAGGAAGTCAATTTCGCCGCGGCCGCAGCAGGCCTGGGCCGCGGCGCCAACTATGGCTGGCGCCCCCGTGAAGGCAGCATCGACAACCCCAATGTGAGCGACCCCGCGCCGCCCAACCTGACCGAGCCGCTGTTCGACTACGGCCGCGACGTCGGCGGCACCGTCATCGGGGGCTATGTCTACTACGGCGCCGACGCCAGCCTGAACGGCAAATACGTCTTTGGCGATTTCGTGGAGGGCGCGATCTGGAGCTACAGCAACGGGACCACCACGGCGCTGAATTCGCCCTTTGCCGGCTTCCAGCTGACCAGCTTCGGCGAAGGTGGCGACGGCTCGCTCTACGCGGTGGGCATCAACGGCAACATCTACCTGCTCGCCGCCGCAGTGCCCGAGCCCACATCCGCCCTGCTGCTGGCACTGGGCCTGGCGGCCGGGGGCTTGCTCACTCGTCGCCGCCGCGCTTGAGCGCCAGGCCGGCCTCGTAGAGTCGGTTGCGCGGCGCGCCGCTGATCTGCGCGGCCAGCGCC
>NZ_JBQVNP010000129.1:0-15147 GCF_052436255.1 Roseateles sp.
CTGGACGGGCCGCTGCTGCTTTCCGGCGGCGGCCCCGACCAGCCGCTGTCCGCCAGGCTGGACCTGCGCGGCACGCTCCAGGCCCGGCCGCTGCGCCTGCAGGCCCGCTTGCAGGGCCGGCTGCACGACCAAGGCAG
Source organism: Roseateles sp. (assembly GCF_052436255.1). Taxonomy (GTDB): domain Bacteria; phylum Pseudomonadota; class Gammaproteobacteria; order Burkholderiales; family Burkholderiaceae_C; genus Pelomonas. The sequence goes on from NZ_JBQVNP010000129.1 coordinate 138, forward strand.
CAGCTGGGACATTGAGGAAGCGCGTCTGACCAGCAAGGACGCTGCACTGCAGGCCAGCGGCCGCGTCGACGTCACGGCGGCCAACCGCATTGCCGCCAAGCTCGCCACCAGTCTGCGCCAGTTCGACCCCCGCCTGCTCTGGCGCGGCGCGGCGGGCTCGGCCTGGGCGCGACTGGCCGCCACCCAGCTCAACGCCGACGCGCAGCTGGATGTGCGTGGCAGCAGCCTCGACGACGCCACCGGCAGCGTCGAAGCCAAGGTGCTGCCCAGCCAGCTCGGCGGCCTGCCTCTGCAGGGCGCGTTCAGCGTCAGGCGCGCACGGGCGGCCGACGCCGCGGCCTTCGACGCCGATGCGCGCCTGGGCAGCAACCGCGCCCAGGCCAAGGGCCAGGCGCGCACCACGGCCGCCTCGGCGCAATGGACAGTCCAGGCACCCAGGCTGGCCGAGCTGAACCCGCTGCTGGCACTGTTCGATCAAGGTCCGGTGGCCGGCCAGGCCGAGGGTGATGGCGATGTGGAGCTACTGCGCGTGCCCGCGGCCCGTGGCAGGGCCGCAGCGCCGGCGTCCTGGCGCATTGGCGGCAGCGGCCGCCTGGCCCTGACGGGCGTGAACGCGAGCGGCACGACGGTCGGCAATGCGCGGGGCCGCTGGACCCTGCCGCTGCCGGGCCCCGACGGCGACGGCCCGCTGGCCCTGGCGCTGGAGGTCAGCGGCCTGCGTCACCCGAGCGTCGATATCAGGACCGCCAAGGTCGACCTGCAGGGTCGACGCAGCAACCACGAGATCAAGGCGCAGCTCGCCGGCCGCGCACGACCCATGCCCGAGCAGGACCTCAACCTCGGCGCCACGCTGCTGGCCCAGGGCCGCTGGGACGGCCAGGCCTGGGCCGGCCGCATCGCCCGGCTGGACATGGCGCCGCTGCGGCCGGGCACGCCCGCCATGCTCGCCGCGACCGGCGTCAACCTCAAGATCGGCCCGGGCCTGAGCGTCATCGCTGAACCCGGGCGCGCCGAGGTCGGCGGCGCCTTCGTGCGCTGGCAGGCCCTGAGCTGGCGCGGCGGCGAGCAACCGCAAGCCCGTGCCGAGCTGCAGCTGGAAGACCTGGCCGCCGCGCCGCTGCTGGCGCGCTGGCAGCCCGATTTCGGCTGGAGCGGCGACCTGCGCGTGACCGGCCATGCCTCGCTGCTGTTCAACGACAGGTTGACCGCCGAGCTGCTGGTCGAGCGCAAGAGCGGCGACCTGCGCGTCACCGACGAGTTCGGCTCGCGGCCCCTTGGCCTGACCGACCTGCGCCTGGCGCTCAATGTGCAGGACGGCCTCTGGCAGTTCGCGCAGGGCCTGGCGGGCAGCGAGCTGGGCAGCTTTGGCGGCGCGATCGCCTTGCGGCCCACGGGGCTGTGGCCGAACGCCCAGACGCCGGTGCAGGGCGTGCTGCAGGCCAACGTGGCCCAGCTCGCCAACTGGGGCAGCTGGGTGCCGGCTGGCTGGCGCCTGGCCGGGCGCGTGGGCGCGACGGTGCAGCTCGCCGGCCGTGCCGGGGCACCGCAGTTGACCGGCACGGTCGACGGCGACGGCCTGGCGCTGCGCCACCTGCTGTATGGCGTGGACTTCACCGAAGGCCGCTTCACGCTGGCGCTGAACGGCCAGCACGCGGAGCTGACGCGGCTGGAGACCCGCGGCGGCGACGGTTGGTTGCGCGCCACCGGCCGCGCCGACTTCGGCGCCAAGCCCACCGCGCATGTCGAGCTCAAGGCCGACAAGCTGCGCATGCTGTCGCGCGTGGACCGCCGCATCGTCGCCAGCGGCGAGGCCCAGCTCGACCTCGACGACAAGGGCCTGCAACTGGTCGGCAAGCTGCGCGCCGACGAAGGCCTGATCGACTTCACCCGCGCCGACGCGCCGACGCTGGCCGATGACGTGACCGTGGTGCGCAGCTCGGCCAACACCGGGCCGGTCGCACCGCCGCCGCCCAAGGCCGTGCGCGGCTCGACCGTCAATGTGGCGCTGGACTTCGGCCGCGACTTCAAGGTGCGCGGCCGCGGCCTGGCGACCACGCTGCGCGGCCAGCTGCAGATCTCGCAGAAGGACGACAGCCCGCTGCGCGTGACCGGCAAGCTTGACGCCGATGGTGGCCAGTACGCTGCCTACGGCCAGAAGCTGGAGATCGAGCGCGGCGACATCAGCTTCACCGGCTCGCTCAACAACCCCTCGCTGGACCTGCTGGCCGTGCGGCCCAACCTCGACATCCGCGTCGGCGTCTACGTCGGCGGCACGGCGCTGGCGCCGCGCGTGAGCCTGTACTCGGAGCCCGACATGAGCGATACGGACAAGCTCTCCTGGCTGCTGCTCGGTCGCGAGCCGGACGGCCTGGGCCGCACCGACACCGCCCTGCTGCAACGCGCCGCCGTTGCCCTGCTGAGCGGTGAAGGCGAAGGCGCCACCGGTCGCGCATTGCGCAACATCGGGCTGGACGAACTCTCGCTGTCGCAGAGCGATGACGACGCGCGCTCGACCATCGTGCGCCTGGGCAAGCAGATCTCGCGCCGCTGGTATGTCGGCTACGAGCGCAGCCTGAATGCCACGACGGGCTCCTGGCAACTCATCTACCGCATCGCCCAGCGCTTCACGCTGCGGGCACAAAGCGGCGACGACACGGCGCTGGACCTGATCTGGCAGTGGAAGTGGAATTAGCAGCGAGCGCTGCCGGCTCCCTCCTACGCGCGAACGCGCCGCGACGGCGCCCCGCTTCCCGGGCCTGCCTACAAGCGCAGGCTTTCGCACCGGCCAAAGTTGATGCATCGCTGTTGGTTCCCACACGGAGGTTCAGCATGATCCAGCTTCGGCCCACGCCGCTCACTGCCGACGATCTGACCAGAACGCACGCGGCTGCTGCGCCCCCGCTGTTGCCGGTACTCGAATCTCAGCCCCCGACCCCCGTGGCTGATGCGCTGCCGACCGAGGTGCAGCCGACGCATCTGCTGCACTTCGAGCCGCTGGTCGCACAAAGCGCCGGTCTCGACATCCCCTGCGACCCCGAGGGACACGTCGGTCTCGACGCCCTGGGCGACAAGGCCCGCAATGACTACTTCTTCGCGCGCGCCCTGATCGGCTGCTTGTTCGCGCGGCCGACCGTCAAGCAGGCCATGCCACTGATGCGCGCCTGATGCCTAGGCGCCGTCCTACAGCCAGGTGACGGCGCGCCCGACAACGCCCGCCGGGCTCCTCTCCGAAGATACGGCCATGTTCCAAGAATCGCTTCCCATCCTGTCCCTGCCGCCCCTCCCGGTGGCCGAAGACCAGCACGTGGACGCCGACCTCGACGTCTCGCTCAGCACGCCCTCCACGCTGGTCGTCAACGCCAGCCTCGAGCTGGAGGCGGGCGAGTCCGGCCGCCGCAGCGTCGACCTGGCCCTGGTCATTCCCCGCTCGCAATGCCGGGGCGAGCGGCCATTGCTCGCCGCCTTGCTCAACGCCGCCCAGGCCGCCGTCGCGCGCGCCACCCGTGGCGGCAGCATGCATGCCATCACCGGCCTGCCGCGCCGCGTGCTGACGCAGATCGCCGGCCGGCCCTACCTGGTCACGCAGTTCGAAGCTGCCTGAGCGGCAGTCGCGCCACGGCGCGTGCGCGGGAACCGGAGGGAGCCCATGCGAGAATGCGCGCCGCTTCGACGGCGTGGCTGCATGCCGGAGGTGCTCTCCGTAGTTCAATGGATAGAACGGCCGCCTCCTAAGCGGCAAATGTGGGTTCGATTCCCGCCGGAGGGACCACAAACAAATCCCGGGGCTGCTGCCGCGCGCTCGATTCGCTGACCCTGGCAACCTTTACCCTGAAGTGGCCGCCAGCGGCTCACCGCCGCGGATCGCCAGGCCCGCCTCAAAGGCGAAGCCGCACCACCGTGCCTCGGCCCGACGCGGAGCGAAAGCGCAGCCGCCCCCCCAGAAGCTCCGCACGCTCCAACATGCCGTGCAAGCCGATGTTTTTCTCGGTCAAGCCGCCACTGAGGACGGCATTGGTGTTGAAGCCGCGGCCGTCGTCGCCGACGGTCAACACGAAGTGGTTCCCCCCTGGCACAAAGCGCAGCCGCACCAATACCGTATGCGCACCGGCATGGCGCAGCACGTTCGTCAACGCCTCCTGGAGTATGCGCAAGGCCACTGCGTGCCCGGGCGCCGAGCGCTGCATGTCGACACCGCGCACGCGCAAGCAACCGTTGACACCGCTGGCTTCAAGCTGGCGATCGATGGTTGCCTGCAGTGCGGCCGTGAAACCGAGCAGCTCCAGTTGCGCCGGTCGCAGCTGGAACGACATCGACTTCACTTGCTGAACGGCCTGCTGCGCCATCTCAAGCCCGCGCTGCAGGCTGCGCTCCGACTGCCCCGCTTCGCCGCGCAGCGCCGCGTGGATGTGGGTGACGATTGCGGTCAGGCCCTGGCCAAGGCTGTCGTGCAGCTCGCGCGCAATCCGGCTGCGCTCGCGTTCCTGGGCATCGACCAGGCGCAAAGACAGCAGGCGCAGGCGCGTATTCGCATCGGCCAAGGCCTTCGCATCGCGCTGGCGCTGGCGCTCCGCCGCGCGCAAACGCAACACGCGCTCGATCACCGCCGGCAGCAGTGCCAGCTTGTCTTTGGCAACATAGTCTTTCGCACCGGCGCGAAACAGCTCCACCACGGCGGCCTCGCCGATTGCGCGCGTGACCACCACCAGCGGCACCGGTTCCGGCAGCGCGGAAAGCACGCTGAGTGCGCGTTCAGCTGAGAACCCGGGAATGCTGTAGTCACACAGCAGCAAATCGGGCGGGACCTGCAGGCAATGCCGCAGACCGGCCTCGTCATCGACCTGGCGCACCCGGGCGTCCACGCCGCCGCGCTCCAGGGCGAGGCGAATCAGCTCCACGTCGTCGGGCTCGTCCTCGATACAGACGATGTCCAGCTTCCGTTCCAGGGTCAGGTGGGTCATAACTGCCATCCAATATCGGTGTCGTACCAATAGCCGGTCACGGCCGCCAGCACTTGGCCCCAGGTGCGCTCGGCCATCGGCTTCAGGACATAGCTGTTGGCGCCGGCTTCCAAGGCGCGCTCGACGTCCGAGAGCAGGTCCGATGTCGACATCATCACGATGCTGGCGTTGCGTGCGGCCGGCAGGCCGCGCAGGCGTGTCGCCGTCGCCGGGCCATCGAGACCCGGCATATTGACGTCCAGCAACACCAGGTCCGGCACGACGCGCCCTGATTCGATCGCTGCCACGCAATCCTCGCCGCTGAAGAAGGTGGCGACCGGCCGGTCCAGCTGCATCGATCGCAGCGCCAGCAACATGAGGTCAATCTGGTCTGCACTGTCGTCCACCAACACGAGGTGTTTCATAACAATCCCAATGATTCGGTGGTGTACTCCGCATGGACCCGGTCCTGCGGTAAACGGATTTCAAACAGGCAGCCGCCCCCTTCGCGATTGCGCCCTTCAATCTCGCCACCATGGAGTTGCACGATTCGGCGCACCGTTGCTAGCCCGATGCCCGTGCCAGCGAAGCGACCATTGGCATGCAACCGCTGGAAGGGCCGGAACAGTCGTGCGGCGAGATCCGGCGGAAAGCCCACGCCGCGGTCCATGACCTGCAGCACCGCCTGGCCATGCGCATGCCAGGCGCGCACTTCCACCTTGCAAACGGGCTGCTCGGCTGAAAATTTCACCGCATTGTCGAGCAGGTTTTCCAGCAGTGCTTCGAACAGCCGCCTGTCCGCGCACAGCTGCACCGTGTCTTCAACGTGGCATTCGACGACACGCCCGGGATAGCGGTCTTGAATGGTCACCACCACCTCGCGTACCAGCGCCACCGTGTCGAAGGTTCGAATGCGCAGCGTCTCGGTGGAAAGCCGCGAAAGAGCCAGCAGGTCGGTGATTAGCTCGTCCATGCGCACCGCGTTGCGCCGCACGCGATGCAGATACTCGCGAACCGGCGCGTCCATAGTGCCGATTTGGCCCGCCAACAGCGCATCGACGAAGCCCTTAATCACTTGCACCGGCCCACGTAGGTCGTGAGACACCGTATAGGACAGCGTCTCGAGCTCCTCGTTGGCATGCTCCAGCCGGCGCGCATGTTGTTCGAGCTCGGTGATGTCCGTGTCCACGCCAATCCAGCCCTCCACACGGCCGTCGGTGCCCTGCACTGGCGCGCCGACGCCGAGGAAGGCACGGTATTCGCCATGGCGTGAACGGAAGCGTCGACGCACCCGCAGCACCGTGTTTGTGGCCTTGGCCACTGCCAAGGCCTGTTGGTAAGGCTCCACGTCCTCGGGATGCAGCGCGAGCATCCAGTCATGCCCAAGCCAACCGCCGTCGCGGGGCCCTACCAGTTCGTGCCACGCTCGGTTCAGGTAGGTCGCGCCGCCGGCATGGTCGGCCTGCCACAGCACCTGAGGCGACAGGTCTGCCAGCACCCGGTACTCCTGCTCACGCGACGCCAGCTGCGCGCCGCGTTCGGCGAACGCCGCCTCAAGCGCCCGGCGCGCGCCCTGCAGCTCTTGCAACGCCTCGTGTTCGGCGGTGCGGTCCACTGCACAGACGATGCGCCGCGGCGGCCCGCCTCGATCAAAGGCCTTGCCGTAGACGTCGACAACCAGGGCGCGTCCGGTGGCCGTGAGGTGTTCGCAGCGAGTGACATCGGACCGCCGGGTCGCACTCAGCTCTTCGATGAGGTTGCGCACCGCAGGCACGTGTTGCGAGTCACGCAGCGCTTCGAGCGACAGGCCGGCAAAACGCTTTTGGTCGTAGCCGTACTGTTCTGCGGCCGCCTCGTTGGCTTCCACGATCTTCAGCGTCTGCGGGTCGTAGAACCACATCGGCAGCGGATTGCTCTCGAAACACATGCGGTAGCGTCGGCGCAGGCCTTGAACTTCGACCGCGTACCACAGGGTCACGCAGCCAAGCAGTATGCCACCGCCCCACCAGACGGCAGGTGCCGCCAGATGGCTGGCCCATATGGCCAAACCCAGCCAGGCAAGCAAAGGCAGCAAGCCCACGGCGGCGCTGCGCAGCAAGTCCTGAAAATGTGGAACGGCGAACTTCAAGAACATATCCTCGGGCACGGCGCCAGTGCGCTTGCCATGATTCCTGCCTACTCCTTGGCGGCCTTGGCACGCTGGCGCGCGTAATGCTGGAAGGCTTCCTTGATGTGCTCCCGCAACGGCTCATCCTCCCAGGGCTTGGTAAGGAAGCGATAGATGGCACCGCGGTTGATCGCCTCGGTCACTGACTGAAGATCGGTGTAGCCGCTCAAGACCATGCGCACGGTTTGGGGATAGAGCGACTTCACCTCGCTCAGGAACTCGGTGCCGCACATCATGGGCATGCGCTGGTCCGACAGGATGACCTGGACTTCGTTTTGCGCCAGTATGTCGAAGGCAGCCGCAGCGCCGTCGGCGGTGAGGATCCGATAGCCGTCCCGGCGCAAGGCGCGCGTCAGCGCCCGCAGGATGTTCGGCTCGTCGTCGACCAGCAGCAGGGTGGGTCGCCACCCCACGTCTTCGCCCGCGCTGTCCGCACTGGGTGGACGAAAGTTCCTCAGATAGCTTTCTAGCTCGTTTGCCGGCAGCGGCCGGGACAGGTAATAGCCCTGGATTTCGTCGCACAGATGACGCTTGAGGAACGCCAACTGCGCCGCTGTTTCGACGCCTTCGGCGACCACCCTTAACCGAAGGTGGTGGGCCATCGCGATGACGCCCAAGGCAATCGCCGCATCGTCGCTGTCGTGCGTGATGTCTTTGACGAAGGAGCGGTCAATCTTGATCTTGTCGATCGGCAGGCGCTTCAGGTATCCGAGGCTGGAGAAGCCAGTGCCGAAATCGTCGATCGACAGTGCGACGCCCAGTGCACGCAGCCTGTGCAGCATGTCGTGTGTATTGCCGTCCGTCTCCATCGTCACGGATTCGGTCAGCTCGAGTTCCAGCCGATGGGGCGGCAGGCCGGTCCGTTTGAGCACGGCCGCGACCATATTGACGAAACCATCACCCAGGAACTGCACGCCAGACACATTCACCGCGATCGGGCAATCCAGAAGCCCCGCGTCCAGCCAGCGCCGGTGTTGAGAGCAGGCCTGCTCCATCACCCATTCACCGATGGCGACGATCTGGCCGGTCTCCTCGGCAATCGGGATGAAACGCAGCGGGCTGATCTGGCCCTGCTCAGGATGATTCCAGCGCAACAGCGCCTCGACCCCGCTGATGCGTTCGCGGCGCAAATCCATCTGGGGCTGGTAGTGCAGTTCGAACTCCCGATGCGCGATCGCGGTCTGCAACCGCGCGCGGATCTCGAAACGGTCGTTGACGTGCTGGACCAGATCGCCGCTGTAGACGTGGACCGAGTTGCGCCCGAAGCTGCGCGCGTAATGCGCAGCCATGCCGGCTTGCTGGATCAGCTGACCCGCATCGGTGTCAGAGCCCTGCGCCACGGCCACGCCAATGCGGCAGCCGCAATACAAAGTCTGCTCGGCAATGGCGTAAAGCTGCGACACCTCCCGCACCAGCTTGTCGGCCAGCGGCATAGCCTCGTGGGCGGATGACAGGCCAGGTGCCAACACCATCAAGGTGTCACCGCTCAAGCGGGCCAACACGTCGCCTTCGCGGAGGCTGCCTTGCAGCCGGCCCACTATTTCCAGGATCAATTGGTCGCCGACCGCATGGCCGAGCGAGTCATTCAGTTCCTTGAAATGGTCCAGGGCAATCAGCAGCACGGCTGCCACCTGTCCGTGACGGGCCGCCGCCGCCAGAGACTCGTGGATGCGATCGATCAACAGGGTGCGGTTGGGCAAGCCTGTCAAGGCGTCATGGGTGGCGCGGCGCAGCATCTCCTGCTCATGCCGGCGGCGCTCGGTGATGTCGACCTGGATGCCAAGGAAATGCGTCACCTCGCCGGCAGCATTGCGCACCGGACTCACAGACAACTCGTTCCAGAAGGGGGTGCCGTCGCGTCGGACGTTTTGAAGCACCACGCTGACCGGTTCAGCGCGCGCGAGCGCCTGACGCAAGGTTTGGAGCTCCGCCTGATCGCGCTCACCCCCTTGCAAAAAGCGGCAATTCCGCCCGAGTGCCTCGCCGCGGCCGTAGCCCGTGATGCGCTCGAACGCCGGGTTTGCATATATCAAGGGCAAACGAGGGTCACTGGCGTCGGCAATGACAATGCCATGAACGCTCGCCTCCATGACACGGCGACCGAGCATCAGCGCTTGCTCAACAGCGCGCCGCTCGCTGAGGTCACGCAGCACCAGCAGGGTGGCCGATTCGCCGCCCCATTCAATGGTGGACACCCGTGACTCGACCGTACGCTCGCCGCCAATGGGATCGATCAGTGTCACCTCGCGGCGATCACCCGGCACCAGCGGATGCTCCCAGCCCAGCACAGCACCGCTTTCGGCCGAGCGCCCCAGCAAATGACGCGCAGCCGCGTTGCGGTACAGCACCCGCTGGTCCTGGGAGACCACCAGCAAGGCGTCTGCGCTCTCATCCAGCAGAACCTGCAGCAAGCTTTCGTTCGAACCGGCCATGGTCGTCATCCGCGCGCTTGCCAGTTCAGTGGGACACCAAGCAAGGCGGTTCTATGCATGGTGGACTCCTCTTGGCCTTCGCGACTGAAAAATGCTCAACCCGCCTTGCTGCCTATCCGATGCGCACCAGCTGCGATGTCGAAAAGCAAAGCGCTCCGCCCGCGGCCGTATCACGCGCCTGCTGGCGTTCCTGCCGGCGACCCCTCGATGCAGGAATGCCGCCCGGCGGACTCGCGCGGGCGAGTCATCGTCCTCTGCGAAACCACTGTATCGCCAGCTGTCGGGACGCCTGCACCGAAATGCCCACATGAAGTGCATAGATCACAGGCACAACAGATTCAAAGTGGCTGCGAGATGGTGAACGTCACGCCCTTGTCCGGTTGCGCCGATGCGGCCACAGGGCCCTCGTGCCGCTCGACGATGCGCTTCACAAGGGCGCGAACAGACGGTGCGCGTGGGTCGGACTGGGCAACCATCTGGGCGAGCCAGAGGCTCCGGAACAGGAGCCGGCTTTGCGGGCGAGGGCGCGGCCCGGCCCGCGCGGCGTGGCACCATGCCGCCCATGACCGTCCTTGTCGCCTGCCTCTGCGCCGCCTGGTGCCGCACCTGCGAGTCGTATCAACAAGTCTTTGAAGCCGCCTGCGCCGAGCTGCCGCAGGCCGGCCTGCGGGTCCGCTGGATCGACATCGAGGACGAGGCCGAGCTGATCGCCGACCTCGACATCGAGACCTTCCCGACGCTGCTGATCGCCGACGACACCCAGGTACGCTTCGCCGGGCCGCTGACGCCGCAACCGCAGACGCTGCAGCGCGTGCTGCGCGCGCACCTGGCGGACGCGCGACCGGCGGCTGTCGATGCGGGCTTCGAGGCACTTGCCAGGCGCTTGCGCGGCAGCTGAGCACTGTCCGGGTGCGAACGCCCCCATCGAGCGCAGCGACGCCCTTGCCGGTGCATTTCCGTCACAAATTTTCACGATGCGGCACATCAGCCATCTTGCTAGGGAGATGTAGGACTACACCGACAGGGACACGCGACGCGAGCCGCTGTGCCCGCCTCGGCTCACCGCCCAAAGTCCTGGCATGTCCGCACCGCCTCAACGCCCCCCACATGACCAGACGCCCACTGGCGTTGCCCAAGCCTTCATTCGTCTGACCAGCGGCCCGGAAGCCGCCGCGTCCCCCGTCAGGGCGGTGCAGTTCGGCGCCGAGCGCTTTGCCGAGCACGGCCGCAGTCTGGCTGCCGCCCAACGCGTGGACGACCTGCGCAGCCAGCCACGGCCGTTCTCGCCGCGCCTGCGCAGCAACCTACGCGCCTGGGGGGTGGCGCTGGATGTGCTGTCCGAGGAAGGCTTGCAGGCCGACATCGACCCCGCACACGCCTGGCTGCTGGACAACGCGCGCATCGTGCAGCAGCAGCTCGACGAGGTGCTGCATGACCTGCCGCGCAGCTATTTCCAGCGCCTGCCGCGCTTGGCCGATGAGCCGCTGCAGGGGCTGCCCCGCGTCTACGGTGTCGCCTGGGCCTGGGTGGCCCACTCGGACAGCTCGCTGGATCTGACGCTGCTGCACCACTTCCTTGCCGGCCACCATGAGGTCGAAGCGCTGACACTGCGCGAGCTTTGGGCCTTGCCGTCCACGCTGCGCGTCGTGCTGGTGGAAAACCTGCGCCGCCTGGCCGAGCGCGCCGCCTGGCGTCATCTCGCGCGCCGCGCCGCGCAGCGCCTGTTCGAGGCCCTGCCGAATCTCGATGGCGCTGCCACCCGCAGCCAGCTGCAGCAGTGGCAAGCGGCCTGGCCGCGCGACCCGGCCGTCAACGCGCTGGCCCTGCGCCTGCACGAGCGGCTGACCGACCGCGCCATGGGCCAGCCCGGGCAGAGTGACCCGGCAGATTCGTCGTGGGCAGCTGCGAGCGCCTGGCTGGCCGAGGTGCTGCCCGACGCCGCCGCCACGCAGGCCGCCGAGCAGGCGGAAAGCGCCGCTGACCACCAGAGCATCCGCAACGCCATCGGCAGCCTGCGCAATCTCGGCGCGGCCGATTGGGGCGGCCTGTTCGAGGCCGTCCACCCGACGCTGCAGGCCCTGGGGCGCATCGACGTCTACCGTCAGGAGCACGAGGCCACGCGCGACATGGCCACGCATGCCATCGAGGCGCTGACCGAGCGACACAACGTGCCCGAGTCCGACGTCGCCCAGGTGTTGCGCACACTCTGCAACGACCCGGCCTGGGCCGCAGACGCCGAGGAGCGGGCACCGCTGTACTGGCTGACCGGCGCCGGCCGCGAGCGCCTGCTGGCGCAACTGCGCCTGCGCCCGACCTTCGGCGAGCGCAGCACGGCGGCGCTGACCCGCTACCGCACCGCCTTCTACCTGACCAGCCTGGCCGCGCTGTTCGGCCTGACCCTGTTCGCGCTGATGCGGCTGGGCCTGCCGCCGGAGGCCGGTTGGCCCATGGTGGTGCTGGCCGTGCTGCTGGCGCAGCTGCCGGCCAGCGAGGCCGTCGTGGCCCTGGCCAACCGGCTCATCAGCGAGTCGGCGCCACCGGCGCGCCTGCCGCGCCTGGCCTGGCCGCACGGCATCCCGCCGGCAGCCCGCAGCATCGTCGTGATCCCGTGCATGCTGACGCGCCCGAAAGGGATCGCAACGCTGCTGGCTCAGCTGGAGCGCCACCATCTCGCCAACCTGGAGTCCGAGGCGCAGTTCGCGCTGCTGAGCGACTGGTCCGATGCCAAGGCCGAGCAGCAGCCGCAGGACGGGGCGCTGCTGGCGCACGCGCGCGCCGGCATCGAGGCGCTGAACCAGCGCCACGGCACGGCCTGCGATGGCCGGCCGCGCTTCCTGCTGCTGCACCGCGCGCGGCGCTGGAGCGAGACCGAGCAGCGCTGGATGGGCTGGGAGCGCAAGCGCGGCAAGACCGAGGCGCTCGCGGCCCTGCTGGCCAGGCCCGCATCGGAACTTGGCGCCGATTCGCTGCCGGACCGCTTCATTGACCTGGGTGAGCTGTCCACACCGGCGCCGGGCATCCAGCACATCGTCACGCTGGACGCCGACACCGCCCTGCCGCCCGGCGCACTGCGCGAGCTGGTGGCCATCGCCGCCCATCCGCTGAACCGCCCGCGCCTGCACCGATCGGACACCGGCGCCATCACCGTCGTGCGCGGCCACGGCATGCTGCAGCCGCGCGTGGCCACGCCGCTGGCCACGGCCGCGGGCAGCTCCACCGTGCATGGCACCTGGTTCCACAGCCTGTTTGCGGGCCAGCCGGGGCTGGACCCCTACAGCGCCGCCAGCTCCGAGGTCTACCAGGACCTGTTCGACGAGGGCAGCGGCACCGGCAAGGGCCTGATCGACGTGCAGGCCGCCGCCCAGGTGCTGACCCACCGCTTTCCCGAGGGTCAGGTCTTGAGTCACGACCTGCTGGAAGGCTCGCTGATGCGCTGCGCCGGCATCAGCGATGTGATCCTCGTCGAACCCGCGCCCATGCACGCCGACGTCGCCGCCTCGCGCATCCATCGCTGGACACGCGGCGACTGGCAGCTGCTGCCCTTCCTCGGCAACCCCAGGCGCTGGGGGCTGCGCGGCATACATGTCTGGAAGATGCTGGACAACTTGCGCCGCTCGCTCGTGGCGCCGGCCGCGCTGCTGCTGCTGGTGGCGTCGTGGGTGGGCGTGGGCCTGACGCCGCTGTGGGCGCTGGGCCTGGTGGCGGCCGCTTTTGGCGCCGGGCCGCTGATGGGTGCGCTGGCCGCCTGCGCGCCGGCGCGCGAGCACATCTCGCTGCCGCGCTTCTACCGCCACGCGGCCACGGAGCTGGGGCGGGTGGTCGGCGGGGTCGCCTGGCACATCGCCATGCTGCCGGCGGCCAGCTGGCTCAACCTCGACGCCATCGGGCGCGCTCTGTACCGCCAGCGCGTCAGCCACCAGCATCTGCTGGAGTGGACGACCGCCGATGCCGCGGAGGCGGCCGCGCGTACCGACTGGAAGTCACTGTGGCGCCAGCACCGCCGCCTGACCATCGCCAGCGGCGTGCTGGCGCTGCTGCTGATGACGCCGGCCCTGATCGGCCAGCCCGTGGCCTGGGACATCGCCCTGCCGCTGCTGGCCGCCTGGGCGCTGTCGCCGCTGTGGATAGGCCTGGCCAGCCGGCCGCGCGCCCGGCCGCGTCGCGAGGCCATCGACGACGACGAGCGCCAATACCTGCTGAGCATCGCGCGCGACACCTGGCGCTGGTTCGAGCGTTGGGTGACCAAGGATGACAACGACCTGCCGCCCGACAACGTGCAGTTTGACCCCGACATCGCCGTCGCCCACCGCACCTCGCCGACCAACATCGGCCTGTACCTGCTGTCGGCCTGCTGCGCGCGCGAGTTCGGCTGGCTGCATGACGTCGGCCTGGCCGAGCGCATCGGCCGCACGCTGGACACGCTGGACAAGCTGCCCCGCCACCGCGGCCACTTCTACAACTGGATCGACACCGAGCGGCTGACGGTGCTGGAGCCACACTACCTGTCCACCGTTGACAGCGGCAACCTCTGCGCCCATCTGCTGGTGGTCTCTTCCGCCTGCGAAGGCTTTGCCCGTGGTGGTGAAGGCATGCCGCCGCCGCCTGCGGTGGCCGAGGCGCTCAATGCCGTGGCCGCCCGCGCCCGCGCGCTCGCGCTGGCGCACGACTTCAGCTGGCTCTACGACCGGCAGCGCCACCTGCTGCACATCGGTGCCGTCGCCAGCGTCCATGCCGAGCACGGCACGGAGCGGCTGGACCAGAACCACTACGACCTGCTGGCCTCCGAGGCGCGGCTGGCCAGCCTCGTCGCCATCGCCAAGGGCGACATCCCGCCGGCGCACTGGGGTGCGCTGGGCCGACCATTCTTCTCGCGCGGCCGCGTGACCGGGCTGAAGAGCTGGTCGGGCTCGATGTTCGAGATGCTGATGCCATCGCTGGTGCTGGACGAACCCACGGGCAGCGCGCTGGCCGACGCAGCGCGGGCGACGGTGATGGAGCAGATCCGCGCTGGGCGCGCGGCCGGCCTGCCCTGGGGCGTGTCCGAGAGTGCCTATGCGAAGCGCGACAGCAGCCTGGCCTACCAATACGGCCCGCAGGGCGTGGCCAGCCTGGCGCTGCGCGACACGCCGTCCGAGGAGCTGGTCATCGCGCCTTACGCCACGCTGATGGCGACCATGGTGATGCCGCGTGCGGCTGTGGCCAATCTGCGCGTGCTGCAGGCCCTGGGCGCCCGCCACGACGGTGGTTTCATCGAAGCGCTGGACTACACCGTCGGCCGCCAGCCCGAGCCGCCTGCGGGCGCACCGCCAGGCCCGCGCTTCCAGCGCATCGGCACGGCCATGAGCCATCACCAGGGCATGTCGCTGGTTGCACTGACCGAAGTGCTGTGCGGGGGCGCACCGCAGCGCTGGGCCGAGGCCGAACCGCGCCTGTGCGCCGTGCGCTGGCTGCTGCACGAGCGCGCACCGCACAAG
>NZ_JBQVNP010000130.1:0-14939 GCF_052436255.1 Roseateles sp.
GCCGGGCCGGCGAGCAGCGCCTTCGACAGCACGCTGGGCGTCGTCGACGCACCGCTGCCGCGCCTGGCCAAGGTCGGCGCGCTCGCGATGGCCGGCGCCTTCGCGCTGGCAGCGGTGCTGGTGTTCGGCGGCGGCGGCTACCGCGGCCTGCTGGCGCTGTTCTTCGTCATGGTCATCCTGCTGGTGATGCCGGCCAGCCTGTGGCTGCCCGCCTTCAGCCAGCGGCTGACGGCTGTCGTCATGGGCGCGCTGCTGGCCCTGCCGCTGGGCGGAGCAAGCTGGGCGCTGTCGATGGCCGTGCCGAAGGCGGCCTATGTGCTGAACGTCGTCGCGCTGCTGTGCTGCGCGGCGCTGCGCTGGCGCGATGCGCCTGGCCAGAGCCGGCCCCTCTACGTGCTGACGGTGTCGACCAGCTGGTTCTGGCTGCTGGCCACCATGGTCATCGTGGCCGACTACTGGGGCGGCACCACCGGCCGCTGGACGGCGCTGACCGCCGGCTTCGCACTGGCCGGCCTGTGGGCCGCCATGCTGCTGGACCCGCGGCTGTGGCCGCTGCAAGGCGCGGCCAATGCCGGCAAGGCCGGCTGGCGCAAACGCGCCCTGCTGGTGGCGGGGCTGCTGCTGGTCATGGCCATCGTCGCGGCGCTGGGTGGTGGCGCCTATCTGCGCGACCGCGTCGCGACCTGGAAGGAAGATGGCCAGTCCCGCCTGACGCACTGGCGCGACGGCCTGCGCCTGCTGCACGGCGGCCAGCAATGGCTGCTGGGCAAGGGCGCGGGCCGCTTCGTGCCGAGCAACTTCTACGAGGGCCCGGTCCAGTCCCAGGTGGGCGACTACCGGCTGCGCAACGACGAACCCGAAGCCTTCCTGGCGATGGCCGCCGGCAAGCATGTGCTGGGCCGCGGCGAGCAGTTGCGCGTCAGCCAGCGCATTGCCGCACCGGCGCCCGGCCCGGTCACGGTGACACTGGTCAGCCGCACGGCCAACGACGCCGTGCTCGGTCTGCAGATCTGCGAGAAGAACCTGATCTACCCGGACAACTGCTTTGGCGTCCAGCCGCTGCTCAAGCCCCTGCGCACGGATGAAGCCGAGGACGGCGCGCTGCGCTGGCAGACCAGCGAGTTCAAGCTCGGCCCCGTGCCGGCGTTGGGTGGCGACTGGTGGGCGCCGCGCTTCGTGACCTTCTCGATGGCGCTGGACACGCGCAGTGCCCGCGTCGACATCAGCCGCATCGCCTTGCACGACGCGCAGGGCAAGGCGCTGCTCGTCAACGGCGATTTCAACCGCGAGATGGCGCGCTGGTTCTTCTCCAGCGACCGCCACCACATGCCCTGGCACATGAAGAACGCGGCCCTGCATGTGCTGTTCGAGCAAGGGCTGGTGGGCCTGGCGCTGCTGGGCAGCGCCTATGTCCTGGCGCTGGTGCGCCTGTCCTTCGGCCGCGGCCGCGACCACCCGCTGGCACCCGCCATCGTGGCCGCGCTGATCGGCTTCGGCACGGTCGGCGCCTTCGACAGCCTGCTGGATGCGCCGCGCATCGGCTTCCTGTTCTTCACGCTGCTGCTGCTCGGGCTCGGCCTGCGCGCCCTGCCGGGAGAGGGCGTGGCCAGGGTGGCATGATCCGCCCCCCATGTCCTCTGCCCCGCCATCGGCCGGCCTCAATCCGGCCCAGCTCGAAGCCGTCTACCACCTGAGCGGCCCCTGCCTGGTCATCGCCGGGGCGGGCTCGGGCAAGACCAAGGTCATCACGACCAAGATCGCGCAGTTGCTGGCTTCGGGCTATCGGGCCAGCCAGATCGCCGCGATCACCTTCACGAACAAGGCCGCCCAGGAGATGCGCGAGCGGGCCAAGGCGCTGGT
Source organism: Roseateles sp. (assembly GCF_052436255.1). Classification (GTDB taxonomy): domain Bacteria; phylum Pseudomonadota; class Gammaproteobacteria; order Burkholderiales; family Burkholderiaceae_C; genus Pelomonas. Next base: position 1,861 of record NZ_JBQVNP010000130.1, read on the forward strand.
GGGCAAGAAGGCGGCCAAGGACCTGGCGATCTCGACCTTCCACTCGCTGGGCGTGCGCCTGCTGCGCGAAGAGGGTTCGCGCGTCGGCCTGAAGGAGCAGTTCTCCATCCTCGACAGCGACGACGTGCTCAACGTGCTGAAGGATGCCGGCGGCACGACCGACATCAACCAGGCGCGCCGCTGGCAATGGACGATTTCGCTGTGGAAGAACCAGGGCCTGGGACCGGCCGAGGCCGCGCAGGTGGCCAAGGACGATGACGAGCGCGCCGCCGCCGCGGTGATGGTGCGCTACCAGGAGCGCCTGGCGGCCTACCAGGCGGTGGATTTCGACGACCTCATCACCCTGCCGCTCAAGCTCCTGACCAACGACGCCCAGGCGCGCGCCAAGTGGCAGGACAAGCTGCGCTATGTGCTGGTGGACGAATACCAGGACACCAACGCCGTGCAGTACGAGCTGCTCAAGGCGCTGGTGGGCGAGCGTGGCATGTTCACGGCCGTAGGCGACGACGACCAGTCCATCTACGGCTGGCGCGGCGCGACCATCGAGAACCTCAAGCGGTTGCCGGTCGACTATCCGAGCCTGAAGGTCATCCCGCTGGAGCAGAACTACCGCTCCACCGGCGCCATCCTGCGCGCGGCCAACCATGTCATCGCCGGCAACCCCAAGATCTTCGAGAAGAAGCTGTGGAGCGAGTTCGGCGACGGCGAGCCCGTCGTGCTGCTGGAGGCCGATGGCGAGGAGCACGAGGCCGAGCGGGCAGTGGCGCGCATCCAGGCGCTGCGCAGCGAAGGCAAGGCGCCGGCCTACAACGACGTGGCCATCCTGTACCGCGCCAACCACCAGGCCCGTGTCTTCGAGCAGGCGCTGCGCCGCGCGCAGATTCCCTACCGGGTCTCCGGCGGCCAGAGCTTCTTCGACAAGGCCGAGATCAAGGACCTGTGCGCCTGGCTGCGCCTGCTGGTGAACCAGGACGATGACCCCGCCTTCCTGCGCGCGGTGACGACACCCAAGCGCGGCATCGGCCACACCACGCTGGGCGCTTTAGGCGAGTTCTCCAAGCAATGGAAGTGCAGCATGTTCGAGGCCCTCTTTGCCGAGAGCCTGGCCACCGCGCTGACCAAGCGTGCGCTGGACGGCCTGCACGAGTTCGGCCGCTATGTGAACGAGCTGCAGTACAAGGCCAGGCACACGGAGGGCCATACCGCCGCACACGCGATGCTGATGGAATGGCTCAAGGACATCGCCTATGAGGCCCACCTGCTCGACAACGAGGAGAACGAAAAGGTCGCGCAGGCCCGCTGGGGCAATGTGCTGGACTTCGTCGACTGGGTCGCCAAGCGCTGCGGTGGCCAGCACAGCGAGGAAGGCGGTGTCAGCTTCACCGAACCCAAGCAGAGCGTGCTGGACGTGGCCCAGACCATCAGCGTCATCCTGTCGCTGGCCGAGCGCGGCGACGAGCAGGACCAGGTCACGCTGACGACGCTGCACGCGTCCAAGGGCCTGGAGTGGCCGCACGTGGTGCTGGCCGGCGTCAACGAGGGCCTGCTGCCCTTCAAGCGCGAGGAAGCCGAGCTGACGCCGGAGGCGCTGCAGGAGGAAAGGCGGCTGATGTATGTGGGCATCACCCGCGCACGCACGACGCTGGCGGTGTCGACGCTGCGGCGGCGCAAGAAAGGCCGCGACACCGTCGTGGGTATTCCCAGCCGCTTCCTGGCGGAGATGAAGCTCAATGAAGGCAGTACCCGCGAAGACCCGCGCGAAAAGCTCAAACGCATGCGCGAGGAGCTGGCTGCCAAGGCCGCGGCGCGGGCTGCGTCAACAAGTCAAGACTGAATCGCTCATTCGCGGGGGGACCCCCTGTGCGCGTGAAGTCTTCACAACCCAGCCACGGTAGGCTGCCAACAATGCGTTCCAGCCCTTCTTTCCACGGTGAACCCGCATGAAAGCCCTGGTTTTTGCTGTCACCCTCGCTGCCTTCAGTTCCCTCGCCCCGGCCGGTGCCGCGCGTGATCAGGCACACCCACAGGACGCGGTCGAGACGACCACGCGCGTCGCCATGGCCGACGCCACCCGGCTCGGGTCAGCCAGCCTGACCGCGCTGAGCCCAGGCAACGCCTGGAAACCGGCCGCCCAGCAGACCGATACCGGCGCCAGCTTCGAAGCCCTCGCGCCTGAAGTCGATGGCGGCACGCTGCTTGTCGCCGGCGGCGTGATCGCGCTGCTGCTGGCCCGCCCGCTGAACCGGGCGCTGCGCCGCCTGGAACAGCAACGCCGCGCCGCTGCGTTGGCCAGCACGCTGGACCACTCGCCACGCGGCTGAGGCCCGCAGCGCCGCTTCGGTGAATTGCGTCACAGACCGCACACCGGTCTGAGGGGGTCGCCCAGACAGGCGTGAAGTCTGCACCCGGCGCCGGGCCGGGCTGGCCGAAGAATCGCGGCCAACCCCACCAGCCCCGTCCACGCCCGATGAAACGCGCCCTGTCCCTGCTCTCTGTGCTCGCCCTGATCGCCTCGGGCCCAAGCGCCATCGCCGCACCGGCGCCGGCCGGCAACCTGCTCGTCAACGGCGGCTTCGAGAGCACGGTGGTGGGCAATGGCAGCTGGGTCAACGTCGCGTCCACCGCGGGCTGGACGTGGCTCGGCGGCCCCGGCACCGGCTTCGAGATCCGCAACAACGTGGCCGGCGCTGCCCAGGAGGGCCGCAACTACATCGAGCTCGACACGACGGGCAACACGCTGATCGGCCAGTACCTGGACAACCTCGGCAATGGCGCCAGCTACAACCTGAGCTTCTGGTACGCGCCCCGCGAATACGTGGCCGCGTCAAGCAATGGCCTGCAGGTGTTCTGGAACGGCAACCTGCTTGACGCCACCCTGACCGGCCTCGGCGGCAGCGGCAACGACTGGACCCAGCACCAATACCGTGTGACGGCCCAGGCCGGCCGCAATTTGCTGAGCTTTGCGTCGGTCGGCACCAGCGACAGCCTGGGCGCCAACCTCGACAACGTCAGCCTGAACCGCATCCCCGAGCCCGGCACCTTGGCCCTGACGCTGGCCGCGCTGGCGGCCGTCTTCCTGCTGCCACGCACGCTGCGCCGCCGGGCCGAGGCGCGTCGTGCCGTCGCGCTGGCCAGTACGCTGGGCCGCTAGATCGCCAACGGGTCCACGTCGACCGCCCAGCGCAGCACGGCCTTGTGATCGCGCTTGAGCGCGATCAGCTCGGGAACCCAGCCTCGCAGGAAGGCCTGCAGCCGCGCGCGCTGCGTGGCTTCCACCAGCATCTGCATGCGCTCCACATCTGCCACGCGCGCCACGGCGTGCGGCACTGGCGGGTAGACGAGCACGCCTTCGTCCTGCGCCAGCTCGGCCGCAGCCATCAGGAAGGCCTTGGCCGCCTCCGCCGTGCGCGCCTCGGCGCGCAGCAAGGCCAGGTGCGAGAACGGCGGCAGGCTGGCCGAGCGGCGCTCTTCGAGCTGGGTCTTGGCGAAGCGCACATAGTCGTGCCGCGCCAGCGCCTGGTAGAGGGCATGGTCGCGGTGCCAGGTCTGCACCCACATCTCGGCCGGCGTCGCGCCCTCCACGTCACGTTCGGCGTCGCGCCCGGCGCGGCCCCCGGCCTGCATCAGCAGCGCGAACAGCCGCTCCGGCGCGCGGAAGTCGCTGCTGAACAGCGCCCCGTCCGGGTTTACCGCCGCGACGAAGCGGATGCGGCGGAAGTCGTGGCCCTTGGTGATCATCTGCGTGCCGACCAGGATGTCGACGTCGCCGTCGTGCACCGCCTTGAGCTGGGCCTCCAGCTCGCCCTTGCGACGCGTGGAGTCGGCGTCGATGCGCAGCACGCGCGCGCCGGGCAGGGCCTCGGTCAGCTGCTCCTCCAGCTTCTCGGTGCCACGGCCGATGGGCGCGATGTCGGGGTTGCCGCAGTTGGGGCAGGCTCTGGGCACGCGCTCGGTGAAGCCACAGTGGTGGCAGCGCAGCGTGCGGTCGCGCTTGTGGAAGACGCGCCAGGCGCTGCAATGCGGGCAGTCGCTCTTCCACTGGCATTCGCCGCAGTGCAGCACCGGCGCATAGCCACGCCGGTTCAGGAACACAAGGCTCTGCTCGCCGCGGTCCAGCCGCTCCTTCAGTGCCGCCAGCAGCGGCGCGGTCAGCGCGGTGGTGACGCCAGCGCTCGGCGGCAAGGCCTTCATGTCGAAGAGGCGCACCCGCGGCAGCGCGCCGCCGCCGATGCGCGCGGCCAGCGTCAGGCGCTCATAGCGTCCACTTTCAGCGTGCTGCCAGCTCTCCAGCGACGGCGTGGCCGAGCCCAGCACGACCGGGATCTTCAGATCGAAGCCGCGCCACACCGCCAGGTCGCGCGCCGAGTAGCGCGCGCCATCCTGCTGCTTGTAGGAGGGGTCGTGCTCCTCGTCGACGACGATCAGCCCGAGGTCCGGTAACGACGAGAACACGGCCAGCCGGGTGCCCAGCACCAGGCGGGCGCGGCCGAGGTGGGCGGCCAGCCAATGCTGCAGGCGCTGGGCCGGCGTCAGCGCGCTGTGCAGGGCCACGATGGCCAGCGGCTGCGGCAGCAGCGCGGCGAAGCGCTCGGTGAAGCGGGCTTCCAGCTGCGGCGTCAGGTTGATCTCCGGCACCAGCACCAGCACCTGCCGGCCGGCGGCGAGTGCGGCCTCGGCAGCGCGCAGATAGACCTCGGTCTTGCCGCTGCCCGTGACGCCGAAGAGCAGCAGCGGTTTCGGCGACCGTGCGTCGATCTGGGCGGCAATGCGCTCGACGGCCACGGCCTGCTCGGGCGCCAGCTCGGGACGCACCGGGGTGGGCGCGGCCGTCAGGGCTGTTTTCTTGTCCAGCTTGCGCAGCCGCGCGGCCAGTTGGGACGGGGAGAGCTCGCGCAGCTGGGGCGGCAGCACGGCACTGGCCAGCTCGCCCACGCTGCGCTGGTAATAGCCGGCGGCGAAATCGAGCAGCCGGCACCAGTCGGCCCCGAGCGGAGGCAGCGTGTCGAAAACAGCGGCAACGGGCCGCAAGACGAGTTCCGGCGCCGGCGCTGCGTCGCCCGGCCACACCACCCCCAGTAGTTCGCGCCTGCCCAGCGGCACGCGAACCAGACGGCCTGGTGCGAGTGCCTGCTCACTGGCGTAATCAAGCGGGCCGGCCAGGCCGCTGTGCTGGGGCGCGTCGACAGCGATCCGCACCACTGCGGCGGGCCGCGGGTCAGGCATGCGCAGCTCCCGGCTTCTTATGAAGCAGTAGGTCAGCAAGCGGCTCCAAGTGCATGATTTAAAAGGCTCTTGGGTTGCCCACAATTTCTGTGGATAAGTTTGTGAGCAAATCCGCCCGCCGGGTCCGATAGAGCGCGTCGACCGGCCGAATCGCGCCAAACGCGGTCAGCGCCACGTTCTAGGTGTCGCTTTGAAAATCAAGCACTTAGCACAAATCCGGGAAAACTCTTAGGTGCATTGCACCAAGGACCGAGCGCGCCGCCCGCATCCCAATATTTGGGGATAAGTCCATCGCTTCGGTGCAGATTTGAGGGCGGGGGTCAGGACGAAGGGCGCAGTCTGCGGGAGTGGCTGTGCACCTCGTCCACCAGGGCCGTCACGCTCTCCGGCGGCGTGAACTGGCTGATGCCGTGGCCGAGATTGAAAATGTGACCCGCGCCCGGTGTCGCGGGCCCGTAGCTGTCCAGCACCTTGCGCGCCTCGGCGCGCACGACCTCGGGCGGCGCAAACAGCACATTGGGATCCAGGTTGCCCTGCAACGCGACGCGGTCGCCGACGCGCGCGCGTGCGGTGCGCAGGTTCATCGTCCAGTCAAGGCCGACGACATCGGCCCCGGCATCGGCAATCTCGTCCAGCCACAAGCCGCCGCCCTTGGTGAACAAGATACGCGGGATGCGCACTCCCTCGTGCTCGGTCTTCACCTGGCTCAAGACCTGGCGCGAATAGGCCAGGCTGAACTGCTGGAAGGCGCCGTCGGCCAGCACACCACCCCAGGAGTCGAACAGCATGACGGCCTGGGCGCCGGCTTCGATCTGCGCGTTCAGGTAGGCGGCCACGGCGCGGGCGTTGATGTCCAGCATGCGGTGCATCAGGTCGGGGCGCGCATACATCAGGCTCTTGACCTGGCGGTAGTCGTCCGAGCCGCCGCCCTCGACCATGTAGCAGGCCAGCGTCCAGGGGCTGCCCGAGAAACCGATCAGCGGCACCCGACCGTTCAGCGCACGGCGGATCGACGTGACCGCGTCGAACACATAGCGCAGCTTGTCCATGTCGGGCACTTCGAGCGCCGCAACGGCGGCTTCGTCACGCACGACCTTCGCGAACTTCGGGCCCTCGCCCTGCTGGAAGGTCAGCCCCAGGCCCATCGCGTCGGGCACGGTCAGGATGTCGCTGAACAGAATGGCCGCGTCCAGCGGATAGCGCTCCAGCGGCTGCAGCGTGACCTCGGTGGCGTAGTCGCGGTTGGTGGCCAGGCCCATGAAGCTGCCGGCCTTCTCGCGCGTGGCGCGGTACTCGGGCAGGTAGCGGCCGGCCTGGCGCATCAGCCAGATCGGCGTGTGGTCGGTGGGCTGGCGCAGGCAGGCGCGCAGGAAGTTGTCGTTCTGAAGCGGGGCAAACATGGCCGAAATTATCCCTGCTGGAATTTGCGCCGCGGGTTGGACGCGGGAGCGCGGTTTGCCCATACTCGGCTCACCTTGTTGCCGTGAGGCCCGCTCATGATCAGATTCCTCGTCGCCCTGGCCGCCGCCCTCAGCCTGTCGGGCTGCGGCTACAACCAGTTCCAGTCGCTCGACGAACAGGTCAACGCCAGCTGGGCCGAGGTGCTGAGCCAATACCAGCGCCGTGCCGACCTGATTCCCAACATCGTCAACACGGTCAAGGGCGAAGCCAATTTCGAGCAGGAGACGCTGACCCGCGTCGTCGAGGCACGCGCCCGCGCCACGGCCGTGCAGGTCACGCCCGAACTCGTCAACGATGCCGAAGCCCTGAAGAAATTCCAGGCCGCGCAGGGCGAACTGAGCAGCGCGCTGTCGCGCCTGCTGGTCGTCACCGAGAACTATCCGAACCTGAGGGCCAACCAGGGCTTCCAGGATCTGCGCGTGCAGCTCGAAGGCACCGAGAACCGCATCACCGTGGCGCGCAACCGCTACATCCAGGCGGTGTCCGCCTACAACGTGCACACGCGCAGCTTCCCGAACAACCTGACGGCGATGGTGTTCGGCTACGACCCCAAGCCCAACTTCACCGTGCAGAACGAGGCGGCCATCACGACCGCACCGACGGTGGACTTCGGCACCGCCCAGCCCAAGGCGCCCGCCGCGTCCCGGTGAGCGCGCGATGCGCTGGTTGACCGCCTTGCTGCTGCTGATGGCGGCAGCGTTTGCGCACGGCCAGGACGTGCAACCGGTGCCGCCACTGAGCGCCCGCGTGATCGACCAGACCGGCACGCTGGACGCCGGGCAACGCGAGGCGCTGGAGGCGCAGCTGGCGGCCTACGAGCAGGCGTCCGGCCCGCAGATCGCCGTGCTGATGGTCGCCACCACGGCGCCCGAGGACATCGCCGCCTATGCGCAGCGCGTGGCCGATCAATGGAAGATCGGCCGCCGCGCCGCCGGCGACGGGCTGTTGATCGTCGTGGCCAAGAACGACCGCAAGATGCGTATCGAGGTGGCCAAGGCACTCGAAGGCGCCGTGCCCGACCTGGCCGCGCGGCAGATCATCGATGCGGCGATGAAGCCCGCCTTCCAGGCCGGTGACTACGCCGGTGGACTGAAGGCGGCCATCGAGCGCCTGCAGGCGCGCATCGCCGGCGAAGGCCTGCCGGCGCCTGACCAGGCGCCGCAGGCCCGCGGTGGCGACGAGGTCTTCGGCTTCCAGGACCTCGGGCTGCTCTTCTTCATCGGCGTGCCGGTCGTCGGCATGCTGCTGACCGGCCTGCTCGGCCGCAAGCTCGGCAGCGTCGCCACGGCCGGCGCGGCGGGTGCGGCCGGCTGGGTGTTCAGCGGCGGCCTCGTCATGGCCGGCATCGCCGCCATCGGGGCGCTCGTCCTGGTCGGCCTGCTGGGCATCGGCTCGGCCCGGCGCAGCTCACGCGCCACGCGTCGCCATGGCGGCGTCTTCATTCCGCCCATCATCTTCGGCGGCGGGGGCGGCTTTGGTGGGGGCGGCGGTTTCGGTGGGGGCGGCGGCTTCTCGTCTGGCGGTGGTGGCGACTTCGGCGGCGGTGGCGCCTCGGGAGACTGGTGATGGCGCGACTGTCCTTGAAGCGCTTCCTGCGCCACCGCATGTGGGACGAGGACGACGCCCGCCGCGTGCTGCCCGCCGAGGCGCTGGTGCGGCTGCAGCAACGCGTGGCCGAGAGCGAGATGCGCCACACGGGCGAGATCCGCGTTTGCGTGGAAGCCAGCCTGCCGCTGAGCTATCTGTGGCGCGATGCGCCGGCGCGCGAGCGGGCGATCACGATGTTCGCCAAGCTGCGGGTGTGGGACACCGAACTGAACAACGGCGTGCTGATCTACCTGCTGCTGGCGGACCACCGCATCGAGATCGTGGCCGACCGGGCGGCGGCACGGCGCATCGACGCCGGCCATTGGCAGCAGCTTGTGGACACGATGCGCGACGCCTTTCGTGCGGGCCACTTCGAGCAGGGCCTCAGCGACGCCATTGCCGCGGTGGACGCAATGCTGGTGACGCACTTCCCGCGCGACGCGAGCACCGCCTCGCCGCGGCCCAACGAGCTGCCGGACGAACCGCTGCTCGGGTGATCGGCGGCTAAGCCAGCGTCAGGCTCTGCCGACCGACCCAGCTCTCGCCGGGCTGCAGCTCGACGGGGCGGCCGACGCAGGCCGCCTCCACGCACAGCATCTCCGACCAGCCCTCGGGCGGCATGTCGGCCAGCCTGGCGCAGCGCTCGGGGCCGGGGTTCCAGATCACCGCGTCGTCGAAGCCCTGCTGCCGGATGACGACCTGGCGACGGTCCTCGCTCACCAGCAGCGGCCGCTCCTTGACGCCGAAATAGATGCGGTCCAGGTCCAGCACGCCCTTCTCGCCGGTCAGCAGCAAGTCCATGCGCTGCAGCGCCTCGGCCTGCTTGATGCTGTCGAAATAGCGCAGCCCGGCCAGGCCCTCGACGCTGACCGCGTCCAGGTCGGCCACGCGCAGATAGGTGTGCAGGGCGGCGGTGAACTGCAAAGGGCTGTCACCGAGGTTCTCGCAGGCCAGTTCGATGTCGAGCGTGCGGCCGCCAACGCGCACGCTCAACTCCAGCTCGAAGGCATGCGGCCAGAGCGCGCGCGTGGCCTCGCTGTCGCGCAGGCGCAGCACGGCCAGCGCATCGTCCTTGCCCTGCTCGCTGCTGACCAGCTCCCACGGCAGCGTGCGGGCAAAGCCGTGCTTGGGCAGCGGGCCGCGCTCGGCGAACTGCGGAAAGCACACCGGCACGCCACCGCGGATGGCCTTGCCGGGGATGAATTCGCTGCGCGGGGAAAGATAGAGCTGCTCTGGGGCGCCGGCGGGTTGCCAGGACAGGAGGTGGCCGCCCCGGAGGCTCAAGCTTGCCTTTGCGCCGTCGGGCGCGGCAATCAGCAGATCGTTGGTTGTGTTCATGGCATCAAAGGAAAGGGCAGGCGCTAAGCCTGCCGTTCTACCTCAAACTTTGGACGCCTTGCGGCTCCCGATGATCAGCCGCCGCGAGGGCAAGCCTGCACGAGCATGTCGCGCGTGATCAGACGAACTCCGCCTGCACCAGCAGGAAGTCGTCGTCCAAGGTCACGTGCCCTGCCTGCTGCCGCAGTTGCGCAAACGCCTGCTCAGGCACGCTGCCGCGCGCAGGCGGCAGGCAGGCCAGCAGGGCCTCGAAATCGTCCAGTTCCAGGCGGCGACCACTGCGGTCGATGACGTCGAACGCGCCCTTGTTGAAGATGTGCAGGCGGCTGCCGGGAGGCACGCTCAGGCTTTCTTCGACGAATTCCGTGTCGGGCAGCAGGCCGATGGGCGGATTGATGGCGTCCAGGCGCTGGATCTCGCCATCGGGGACGCGCAGCAGCGCGGGGTGCTGGCCCGCACAGGCATGGCTGAGCCGGCGCTTGGCCGGGTCGTAAACGGCCGCCCAGGCGGTGAAGAAGAGCCCGCCGTTGTCGCTCTCGCCCCAGCGCGCATGCAGAAGGCCGAAAAGTTCGGCGGGGCCGCCGACGTCATGAATGGCGCGCAGTTCCCGCAGCACGCGCACGGCGTGCTGGGCGGCATGCCCATGCGGGCCACAGACATCGATGAGAAGAAAACCGACGCGGTCCCCGGGCAAGGCCAGCGTGGCGAAGCCGGCACCGCGGGGCGGTTCGGCGGGGTGGTAGCAGTGATCGGTGTGAACCGGGCCGGGCTGATGCCGGTCCCGGCCCGGCGCCGGCAACCACGCGGCCACGCTGGATGCACGCTCGGTGTCCCCTTGGGCCGCGCGGACGCGAAGCTCCGGCGGCTCGAAGTCATGGCGGAACAGGTGCTGGCCCACGGCCAGCAGGCTACCCGGCGCGAGATAGGCGCTGCCCGTGATCCGGCGACCGTTGATGAAGCTGCCGTTGGTGGACTTGAGGTCGGTGACCTTGAGCGCGGGGCGATCCGCGTCGACCTGTATACGGCAGTGGAGGCCCGACACCTGCAGCTCGGGCAGCACAAGGTCGGCGGCCGTGCGGCGGCCGATCACCAGGGGCTTGTCCAGCAGCGGAATGCGCCTTCCGGGCTCCTGGCCGGTGACGACGACCAAGAAGTGCCGGCCACAAGCACCGAGCGCGGCCGGGGCCGCGCTCGAAAGGGGTGTGCCGAGCGCTGGCTCGTCCATCGCCGTGCGCGACGCCGCGCCTTACTTCTTGCGGAACTTGCGCAGCGCGGCGACCTGGGCGGCCAGCGTCAGCAACTCGTTCTGGATGGCCGCCTGGTCGAGCTCGCTCTTGGCGTTCTTGAGCGCTTCCTCGGCCTGCTTCTTGGCCTCGACGGCCTTGGCCTCGTCAAGGTCCTTGCCGCGGATGGCGGTATCGGCCAGCACGGTCACGCGGTTGGGCTGCACCTCGAGGATGCCGCCGGCCACGAAGACGAACTCTTCGGTGCCGTCAGGCCGCTCGATGCGCACGGCGCCCGGCTTGATGCGGGTGATCAGCGGCGTGTGCTTCGGCAGGATGCCGAGCTCGCCACCTTCGCCCGGCAGGGCGACGAACTTGGCCTCGCCCGAGAAGATCTGCTCTTCGGCGGAGACCACGTCGACGTGGAGGGTTGCCATGTTCAATCTTCCTTAGCGATTCAAAGTTGAAGAAGGTCTTGCGAGAGACGGGGCACGCGGGGCACCCCGGTTAAGCTCACTGGATCTTCTTGGCCTTCTCAAACGCCTCGTCGATGGTGCCGACCATGTAGAACGCCTGCTCCGGCAGGTGGTCGCACTCGCCGGCCACGATCATCTTGAAGCCGCGGATGGTTTCCTTCAGCGGCACGTACTTGCCCGGCGAGCCGGTGAAGACTTCGGCGACGTGGAAGGGCTGCGACAGGAAGCGCTGGATCTTGCGCGCGCGGGCCACCGACAGCTTGTCTTCCGGCGACAGTTCGTCCATGCCCAGGATGGCGATGATGTCGCGCAGTTCCTTGTAGCGCTGCAGCACCTGCTGCACGGCACGGGTGGTCGAGTAGTGCTCTTCGCCGACGACGTTGGGGTCGATCTGGCGGCTCGTCGAGTCCAGCGGGTCCACCGCGGGGTAGATGCCCAGCGAGGCGATGTCACGCGACAGCACGACGGTGGCGTCCAGGTGGGCGAAGGTCGTCGCAGGCGACGGGTCGGTCAGGTCGTCCGCAGGCACGTAGACGGCCTGGATGGAGGTGATCGAGCCGACCTTGGTCGACGTGATGCGCTCCTGCAGGCGGCCCATTTCCTCGGCCAGCGTCGGCTGGTAGCCCACGGCGGAAGGCATGCGGCCCAGCAGCGCAGACACTTCCGTGCCGGCCAGCGTGTAGCGGTAGATGTTGTCCACGAAGAACAGCACGTCCTTGCCTTCGTCACGGAAAGACTCGGCGATGGTCAGGCCGGTGAGAGCCACGCGCAGACGGTTGCCCGGGGGCTCGTTCATCTGGCCGTAGACCATGGCGACCTTGGAGTCCTCCAGCTTGTCCTGGACCACGACGCCGGAGTCCGACATCTCGTGATAGAAGTCGTTGCCCTCGCGGGTGCGCTCACCCACGCCGGCAAACACGGACAGACCGCTGTGCGCCTTGGCGATGTTGTTGATGAGCTCCATCATGTTGACGGTCTTGCCGACGCCGGCGCCACCGAACAGGCCCACCTTGCCGCCCTTGGCGAACGGGCAGATCAGGTCGATCACCTTGATGCCGGTTTCCAGCAGGTCCTGCGACGGGCTCAGCTCGTCGTAGGCCGGGGCGGCGCGGTGGATGGAGGCGGTCAGCTCGGAGGAGACCGGGCCGCGTTCGTCGATGGGGTTGCCCAGCACGTCCATGATGCGGCCGAGGGTCGCCTTGCCGACCGGCACCTGGATGGTGTCGCCGGTGTTGAAGACTTCGGTGCCGCGGCGCAGGCCGTCGGACGAACCCAGCGCAATGGTGCGGACCACGCCGTCGCCCAGCTGCTGCTGGACTTCCAGCGTCAGTGCCGAGCCTTGCATCTTCAGCGCGTCGTACACCTTGGGCATCTGGTCACGCGGGAACTCCACGTCGACGACGGCGCCGATGCACTGGACGATCTTGCCGACTGCTTGAGTGTTAGCCATTTGTGCGTTCCTTCAATTCAAATCTTTGCGTTCGGGCTGGATCAGCCCACCGCGGCCGCGCCGCTGACGATCTCGGAGAGTTCCTTGGTGATCGCGGCCTGGCGGGTCTTGTTGTAGACCAGCTTGAGCTCACCGATCAGCGTGCCGGCGTTGTCGGTCGCGGCCTTCATGGCCACCATGCGGGCGGATTGCTCGGACGCCATGTTCTCGGCGTCCGCCTTGTACACCTTGGCTTCCACGTAGCGCATCTTCAGTTAGTCGATGACGGTGGCTGCTTCGGGTTCGTAGATGTAGTCCCAGTCGCTGCCACCGGCGTTGTCC
>NZ_JBQVNP010000131.1:0-14911 GCF_052436255.1 Roseateles sp.
CGCCAGCTTGGCCGCCAGGCCGGCGCCCACCGTGCCGCCGGCGCCGCCCTTGTTGTCGATGATCACCTGGCGGCCCAGCTGGCGCGTCAGCACCGTCGTCAGCGGCCGGGCAAAGGCGTCCGTCCCGCCGCCGACCGGGAACGGGACGATCCAGGTGTAGGGCTTGCTGCCCTGCGCCTGCACGAGCCAGGGGCCCGTCAGCGCGGGCGCGGCGGCCAGCAGGGTACGGCGCTTCATTGGCTTGTCTCCGTGGGTGTGATACGGCAATTATGGGCAAGGCGCTGAGGGCTGCAGCAGCGTACCGGAGGTGACCGTGCTCGACATCAACATGCTGGGCGAGAGCGACCCGTCGCTGGCCCGCGCGCTGCGCAAGGCCCATCCCCGCCTGCCGTGCTGATGCCGACGGCGGCCGGCGCGGCCATCGACCAACGCCGACGTTTCTGGAGCCCCTCGCCCAGTCCCGCGCCGCTGCAAGCGTGCGGGCCCCGGTCGGTCACCAAGGGGACGGCCATGCATGCCGGATTGCCCGGCATGCACATCGCCTCAGGCGGGCCGGCTTGGGAGCAGCCCGGCGCTCGAGCCGCAAAGGCGCAAACCCGAATTCAGCTGGGCTCGGGGAGTTTGAGCCAACGCTGCAAGCGCGTGCGCAGAGCTACAAAGTCCAGCGGCTTGGTCAGGTGCTCGTCCATGCCCGCTTCCAGGCTGGCGGCCACGTCGGCGTCCAGCGCATGCGCGGTCAGCGCCAGGATGGGGAAGGGCGGCAGCGTGCCCTCGCGCTGCTGGGCGCGCAGGCGGCGGGCGCATTCCAGGCCGTCCATGCCGGGCATCTGGATGTCCATCAGCACCAGGTCGGGCGGGGCATCGGCGCAGGCCGCCAGCGCTTCCAGGCCGTTCTTGGCCAGCCGGGCCTGCACGCCCATCAGCGACAGGAACTCCAGCGCCACGACCTGGTTGATGTGGTTGTCCTCGACCAGCAGCACGTTGGCCTGACGCTGGCTTGGCAAGGCGCCCTTGTCGCCGGGTTCCGGCGTGTCGACGCCCGCACCACCGGTGGTGGCGCTCAGCCAGTACGGCACCAGCGCTGGTGCTGGCCCGGGCAACGTCGAGTTGTCCATCCCCATGTCCTCTTCAGTTTGTATTTTTGTTATCGGCCCCGGACGGAGCGCGGGCCATTGTTGCCTCAGCCGGCGTTGCCACGCAACCGCATGACCCACAAACGCGGTGCGGCTTGGCCGCTCGCCAGGCCTGAATCGACCGCTCGTCGGTCGCGAGTGCTGACAGTTTTGGACTGTGCCCCTCCCTACACTGCTCGCCTTTGTCGTTTGGGACCCCTCCCGCAATGTCTGACGGTCTGATCCGCATCCGAGGTGCTCGGCAGCACAACCTCAAGAATCTCGACCTCGATCTGCGCACGGCCGAGCTGACCGTCGTGACCGGCCCCAGCGGCTCGGGCAAGTCCAGCCTGGTGTTCGACACCCTCTATGCCGAGGGCCAGCGGCGCTATGTGGAGACCTTCTCGGCCTATGCACGCCAGTTCCTGGACCGCATGGACCGCCCGGCCGTCGACAAGGTGGACGGCGTGCCGCCCGCAATCGCCATCGACCAGACCAACCCGGTGCGCACCAGCCGCTCCACCGTGGGGACGATGACCGAGCTGAACGACCATCTGAAGCTGCTCTATGCGCGCGCAGCGGAATTGTTCGACCGCAAGACCGCGCTGCCGGTCAAGCATGACACGGCGCAAAGCATCTATGCGGAGCTGATGTCCCGGACGGCGGTCGACGACCCCAGGCTGGTGCTCAGTTTCCCGGTCGAGCTGCCCGGCAACACCTCGGCGGAGCAGGTGCAGCAATGGCTCTCGGCCAGCGGCTTCACGCGCGTCCAAGGCGAGCGCGAAGTTGAAGGTAAAAAAGTGTTGGACGTGGTGGCCGACCGCTTCCGTATCCAGGCTTCTGACAGGCAGCGCGCGATGGAAGCCATCGAGCTCGGCCTGAAGCGCGGCGCAGGCCGGGTGAATGTTCACGTGGGTGACGACGGCGCAACACTTTGGAAGTTCTCGACCGGCCTGCACTGCCCGGAGAGCGACGTCCGCTACGCCGACCCGCAGCCCGCGCTGTTCTCCTTCAACTCGGCCTTCGGCGCTTGCGAGGCCTGCCGCGGCTTCGGTCGCGTCATCGGTGTCGACCTCGGACTGGTCATCCCCGACGACCGCAAGACCCTGCGCAACGGTGCCATCAAGCCGATGCAGACACCAGCCTGGAAGGACTCGCAGGACGACCTGCTGAAGTACGCCGGGGAGGCCGGCATTCCGCGCGACACGCCGTGGAAAGAGCTGAGCCCTGCCCACCGCGAATGGGTCATCAGCGGCACGCCCAACTGGAACGGCAACTGGAACAAGCAGTGGTATGGCGTCAAGCGCTTCTTCGATTACCTGGAGAGCAAGGCCTACAAGATGCACATCCGCGTGCTCTTGTCCAAGTACCGCAGCTACACCGAATGCCCTGCCTGCAAGGGCGCGCGACTGAAGCTGGAGGCGCTGCTGTGGCGCGTCGGCTCCAAGCCGCTGGCGGACGCGGCGTTGCCGGCGGCCCAGCGCTTTCTTCCGGTTGGCGTCGGCTGGACCCGCGAGCAGCTTGAGGCGCTGCCCGGCCTGAGCTTGCACGACCTGATGCAGTTGCCCATCCAGCGCCTGCGCGACTTCGTCGACGGCCTGCAGCTGCCCAGCACCATGCTGGACGAGGCGCTCAAGCTGCTGCTCGACGAGATCCGCCACCGCAGCCGCTACCTGTGCGACGTCGGCCTGGGCTATTTGACGCTGGACCGCCAGAGCCGCACGCTGTCCGGCGGCGAGGTGCAGCGCATCAATCTGACAACGGCCCTGGGCACCTCCCTGGTCAACACGCTGTTTGTTTTGGACGAGCCCAGCATCGGCCTGCACCCGCGCGACATGGGCCGCATCGTGCAGGCCATGCAGCGCCTGCGCGACGCGGGCAACACGCTGGTCGTCGTCGAGCATGACCCGGCCGTCATGCTGGCCGCCGACCGCCTCATCGACATGGGCCCCGGCCCCGGCGAGCGCGGTGGGCAGATCGTCTACGACGGCACGCCCGACAGCATCCGCTCGGCGGACACGCTGACCGGCGCCTACCTCGGCGGGCGCAAGCATGTCGGCATGGGCCTGAAGCGTCTCGTCGATGAGAGCACGCCCAAGCTCATCCTCGTAGGCGTGCGCGAGCACAACCTGCGCGACGTGACCGTCGAGTTCCCGCTGCAGCGCCTGGTCGTCGTCACCGGCGTGAGCGGCTCCGGCAAGAGCACGCTGATGCAGGACGTGCTCTACCCCGCGCTGGCCCGGCAGTTCGGCAAGGCGACCGAGACGCCCGGTGTGCATGAACGTCTGCTGGGCGGCGACTTCCTGGCCGACGCGGTGTTCGTGGATCAGTCGCCCATCGGCAAGACGGCGCGCTCCAACCCGGCCAGCTATGTCGGCGCCTTCGACGAGATCCGCAAGCTGTTCGCCGACGCGCCCATCGCGCGCGAGCGCAGCTACACGGCCGGCATGTTCAGCTTCAACGCCGGCGACGGCCGCTGCCCGACCTGCGGCGGATCGGGCTTCGAGCATGTGGAGATGCAGTTCCTCAGCGACGTCTACCTGCGCTGCCCGGACTGCGACGGCAAGCGCTTCCGCGCCGAGATGCTGGACGCCAAGCTGACGCTGAAGGACCGTGACCTGAGTGTGGCCGACGTGCTGGAGCTGACGGTGGCCGAGGCCGTGCATCTGTTCAGCGAGCACCGCGCCGTCATTGCCAAGCTCCAGCCCATCGTCGACGTGGGTCTGGAGTACGTGCGCCTGGGCCAGCCGGTGCCGACGCTGTCGGGTGGCGAGGCCCAGCGCCTCAAGCTCGCCGGCTTCCTGGCCGAGGCGGCGGCGTCGCCGCGTTTCGGCGTCGCCAAGAAGGGCACGCTGTTCCTGTTCGACGAGCCGACCACGGGCCTGCACTTCGACGACATCGCCAAGCTGATGCGCGCGCTGCGCAAGCTGCTGAGCGCCGGCCATTCGCTCATCGTCATCGAGCACAACCTCGATGTCATCCGCGCGGCCGACTGGCTCATCGATCTCGGCCCCGAAGGCGGCGAGGCGGGCGGCGAGGTCGTCTGCACCGGCACGCCCGAGGAGATCACCAAGCACGCCACGTCGCATACCGCCGCGGCGCTGCGCGACTATGCGCTGCACATGGACCGCTCGGCCATGGCTGTCGAGGAGGGCCGGCCGCTGCAGTCCATCGTGCGTGGCCGCCGCCAGGCCGACGAGGCGATCAAGATCGTCAATGCGCGTGAGCACAACCTCAAGGGGCTGAGCGTCGACATCCCGCGTGGCAAGTTCAATGTCGTGACCGGCGTGTCGGGCTCGGGCAAGTCCACGCTGGCCTTCGACATCCTCTTCAACGAGGGCCAGCGCCGCTATCTCGAATCGCTGAACGCCTACGCCCGCAGCATCGTGCAGCCGGCCGGCCGGCCCGAGGTTGATGCCGTCTGGGGCATTCCGCCGACGGTCGCCATCGAGCAGCGCCTGTCGCGCGGTGGCCGCAAGAGCACGGTGGCGACGACGACCGAGGTCTGGCATTTCCTGCGCCTGCTCTACGTCAAGCTGGGCGTGCAGCACTGCACCAAGGACGGCGCGCCGGTGAAGCCGCAGAGCGTCGAGTCCATCGCCGCCCAGCTGATGCGCGACTACCGCGGCCAGCATGTGGGCCTGCTCGCGCCGCTGGTGGTGAACCGCAAGGGCGTCTACACCGACCTTGCCAAATGGGCCAGGGGCCGCGGCCACACGCATCTGCGCGTGGACGGCGAATTCCTCCCCACCTCGCCGTGGCCGCGCATCGACCGCTTCAAGGAGCACACGCTGGAGCTGCCAGTCGGCGACCTCGTCGTCACGCCCGAACGCGAGACCGAGCTGCGCGAGCTGCTGGCGAAGGCCCTCGATATCGGCAAGGGTGTGCTGCATGTGCTGGCACCGCTGGACGGGCTCAGCCTGGACGGTGGCGCGACCGGCGCCGGTGTCGGCACGGTCAAGGTCTTCTCCACCAAGCGCGCCTGCCCGATCTGCGGCACCAGCTACCCCGAGCTGGACCCGCGCCTGTTCTCCTACAACTCCAAGCATGGCTGGTGCACCAGCTGCGTCGGCACGGGCCTGGCACTGACGCGCGAGCAGCGCAAGGAACTCGACGACAGCGTGCAGAGCGACGACAACCGCGGCCGCGAGCAGAGCTTTCCGTCCGAGGAGGCCGAGGTCGAAGGCCTGACCGACGCCGCCTGCCCGGACTGCCACGGCACGCGGCTGAACGCGACGGCGCGCTCGGTCGAGTTCGAGCACAAGGGCATCGGCGACGTGGCCGCCTGGAGCGTGGGCGAAGCGCAAGCCTGGGTAAAGGGCTTGCACCTGCGGGGCCGCGATGCCGACATCGCGCGCGACGTGGTCAGCGAAATCCTCGGCCGGCTGGAGTTCCTGCAAGAGGTGGGGCTGGGCTATCTGACGCTGGACCGCGCCGCGCCCACGCTGTCGGGTGGCGAGGCCCAGCGCATCCGCCTGGCAGCTCAGTTAGGCAGCAACCTGCAGGGCGTCTGCTATGTGCTGGACGAACCGACCATCGGCCTGCATCCGCGCGACAACCAGATCCTGCTGAAGGCCCTGGCGACGCTGGGCGACAAGGGCAACACCCTGGTCGTCGTCGAGCATGACGAGGACACCATCCGCCGCGCCGACCACATCATCGACATCGGCCCCGGTGCCGGCAAACGTGGTGGCCGCGTGGTGGCCCAGGGCACGGCGGCGCAGCTGGCGCTGGAGCCCGAATCGACGACGGGCCGCATGCTGGCCCACCCGCTGATCCACCCGCTGCAGGCGCGCCGGCCGATTGATCCGGATGCGCCTAAGCTCCGGGTGCTGAACGCGTCACTGCACAACCTCAAGGGCGTGACGGTGGACGTGCCGCTGCACCGCCTGGTGGCCGTGACCGGCGTGTCCGGCTCCGGCAAGTCCACGCTGGCGCGCGACGTGCTGCTGGCCGGCATGGCCGTGGCCGTGCCGCTGCGCAAGGCGCCAGCCCAGTGGACCGGCTGCGACGGCATCGAGGGCCACGAGCGGGTCGACCGAGTCTTGGAGGTCGACCAGACCCCCATCGGCAAGACACCGCGCTCCTGCCCGGCGACGTATATCGGCTTCTGGGACGCCATCCGCAAGCTCTTCGCCGAGACCCTGGAGTCCAAGGCGCGCGGCTATGCGCCGGCGCGCTTTTCCTTCAACACCGGCGCGGGCCGTTGCCCGGGCTGCGAAGGCCAGGGCATGAAGACCATCGAGATGAGCTTCCTGCCCGACGTGAAGGTGCCCTGCGACCAGTGCCACGGCCAGCGCTTCAACCCCGAGACGCTGGGCGTGTCCTGGCGCGGCAAGAGCATTGGCGATGTGCTGGCGATGGAGGTGGACGAGGCGGTGGAGTTTTTTGCGTCGATGCCATCGATTGCGCATCCGCTGCAGTTGTTGAAGGACGTGGGGCTGGGGTATCTCACCCTGGGCCAGCCGTCGCCGACCTTGTCGGGTGGCGAGGCGCAGCGGATCAAGCTCGTGTCGGAGCTGGTCAAGGTGCGCGACGACGTGACGAGGCGGGGGCAGAAGGCGCCGCACACGCTCTATGTGCTGGACGAGCCGACCGTGGGCCTGCACATGGCCGATGTGGAGAAGCTGATCCGCGTGCTGCATCGGCTGGTCGCGGGCGGGCATTCGGTGGTGGTCATCGAGCATGACCTGGATGTGATTGCGGAAGCGGATTGGGTGCTGGATCTGGGGCCCGAAGGGGGCGACGCGGGCGGCCGCGTTGTCATCGAGGGGACGCCGGAGCAGGTGGTGGGGTCGGGCAGCCACACCGGGGTGGCCCTGGCACCCGTGCTGAGCCGCTGAGCCGGAACGCCTTGGCGCCCTTCGGCTGCATGGGATCCGCAATTACAGGATGATCTAGGGGGAAGCAACACATCGTGCGGCGCCCGCATTTCATTTCCTGGAAGCGATATGCAAGCACCTATCAAACCGGTCGACGAGCGCAGACGGCTGCTTGCCTTGCGCGCCCTCAGGCTGCTGGACTCGGCACCCGAGGAGCGGTTCGACCGCATCACGCGCCTGGCTCGGCGCCTGTTCGACATGCCGATCGCGTTGGTGAGCCTGGTGGACGGCGAGCGGCAGTGGTTCAAGTCCGCTGCGGGTCTGGACATCCCGCAAACCCCTCGCGACATCTCGTTTTGCGGCCATGCCATCCTGGGCGAGGGGCTGTTCATCATCCCCGACACCCGGGCCGATGCCCGCTTCGCAGACAACCCCCTGGTCACCGGTCCGCCGCATGTGCGCTTCTATGCCGGCTACACACTGAAGGCGCCCAACGGCAGCAAGCTGGGCACCCTGTGCCTGCTGGACAGCCAGCCGCGTGACCTGCCACAGGAAGACCGGTCGCTGCTCGGCGATCTCGCCCGCATGGCCGAGCTAGAGCTGGTGGCCTTGCAGTTGGCCACTACGGACGAGTTGACGATGCTGCCCAACAGGCGCGGTTTCGAGGCGCTGGCTCAGCATGCCTTGCAGCTGGCGCATCGGCAGCGCTCGCAGGCCACCTTGCTCTTCTTCGACCTCAACAATTTCAAGGATGTCAACGACCGCTTCGGACATGCCGAGGGCGACGAGGCCCTGGCCGCGTTTGCCGGCCTGCTGAGCGAATCCTTCCGCGAAAGCGATCTGGTGGCGCGGCTGGGTGGTGACGAGTTCCTGGCCCTGCTGATCGACAGCGACCCCGAGATGACCGCGCAGGCGCTCAGGCGCCTGCGCAACGCGGTGGCCGATTACAACCGGCTTTCCCGGCGCGGCTACGGCCTCTCGTTCAGCGTCGGTCAGCAGGCCTATTCGCCGGACGCGCCGCCAGACATCCGGCCGCTGCTCGCCGCTGCCGATGCCGCCATGTATGTGGACAAGCGCGGCGGGCAGACCGGGCCGTGCGAAGGGACCTGACGGCTTGCCGGATGGCGCCGGAGCTCTGCCCGCCCGGCTGCACCGGTTGTCGCGCCCGCCGCTTCGGTTGTGCCGAACTCACGCTCAGACGCGGGCATCTTTCCCGATGCGGACCAGGCCCTGCACACTGCAGCCCTTTGTGAACGGAGATCCCGCAATGGTGTTCCTCGCAGGTTGGGTGCTGGTGTTGCTGCTGCTGGCCTTGTGGTCCGCGCTGGTGTGGTCGGGCCAGGCGTTGCTGGCAGCGATGCTGTCTCATGCCGGTAGCATCGGTTCGGCCGACTGGAGCCTGCCCGAGGCGCTGACGGCCTGGTTGCCCGTGCCGGTGGCGGAATGGCTGGCGGGCACGTTGGAGACACTGACGCCGCAACTGCAATCGCTGGCCGGCATGCTGCCCTCGCTGTCCGGCGGCGTGAGCTTCCTGGCCTGGGTGGTATGGGGCGTCGGCGCCCTGCTGCTGCTTGGCATCGGGCTGGCGGTGCATGTAGCCATCGCGCTGTGGCGCAAGTCCAGGCAGAGCTCGATGCCGCAAACCGTCACGATCCTGGGCTGAACGTGCGTGGGTGACGAATGGGGCGGCCTGGGCGGCTTCCTAAAATGCGCCGCCCCTAACCCTAGGGGGCATTTCAGGAGACCCCTTGAAGCCCGTGACCTTCGCTGCGTTCAGCAGCCTGGCCCTCGCCCTGGCCTTGTCGGCCGCCGTGCCGTTGCAGGCGCAACCCGCCCCGGCCACCACAGCCCCGAGTCTCGAACAGATCTTCCGCGCCGAGCCCTATCGGGGCGATGCCGCGAAGGAAGCGGCCTTCAGCCGCAGCGGCCGCTATCTGGCCTGGCTGTGGAGCCCCTTCGGCGAGCCGGGCACCGACCTGTGGGTGCACGACACCCGTACCGGCAAGACGCAGCGCCTGACGACGCCGCAGCTGATGGCCGCCTTCGACGCGCCCGAGGACACCGAGCGCTTCGCCAAGAAGCTCAAGCAGCGCCAGACGGAATATGCGGAGCGCCAGGCCCGTGAGGTGGCGCAGCAAGCCTATCTGCGCGGCGACGAGGTCGATCTTGCGCAGTGGGAACGCGCTGCGCTGGCGGTCGTGAAGCAGGAACTGGCCGACAAGAAGGCCAAGGACGATGCGCAGAAGGCCATCGACAAGGCCGAAGCCGAGGCCGAGAAGAGGGCGGCCGCCGAGCTGGCCGCCCGGCGCGCCGGCAAGCCCGTGGCGGCTGCGGCCGCGGCCGCGGCCGCCTCAGCAGCATCCGCCGCCGACAAGGCCAAGGAGACCTGGGAGCTGCGCGACGAGCTGAAGAAGAAGCTGGCGCGCGACAAGCTCAAGCCCACCGACCTCTACCCCGGCCCGACCCAGTTCGTCTGGGCGCGCAGGGCCGACGAGCTGATCTTCCAGTACCGCGGCGGCCTCTACCGCTGGCAGGTGGGCGATGCCGCGCCGGTGGCGCTGGTGACGACGCAGCGCGACCTGCGCATCGTGGCCTATACGCCCGACGACAGCGGCTTCGTCTACACCGATGACGGTCGCGTGCTGCGCGCGCGCTTTGCACAGGCCGCCGTGCAGGTGCTCAACCGCGAGCTGATTCACCCCGACGACGAGCAGAAGAAGTACCGCATCGTCGAGACGCAAATCAGCGAAGACGGCCGCTGGATGTCGCTGCTGGCCAGGGCGCCGCTGAAGACGGCGGACGACAAGCCGGCCCCGCCGCCCAAGCAGGTCGAGATCATGAATTACAGCGAGCGCTGGGCCACGGCCAAGAAGGTCAACCGTGAGGTGTCCGACGACAAGCGCACGCTGCAGGCCATGGCGCTCTACATCCGCCAGGTGCCTGCCGGTGCCGAGCCGCCGCGCAGGCAGCCGGCGCCGGTGTTCACGCATGCCGGCGGCGATGTGTGGTTCGAGATCAGCGACGTGGCCTGGGCCAAGGACGGTAGCCACTATGCGTTCACCACCTGGGAGCGCGAAAAGGAGCTGTTGCGCGTTTATCTCGGCAATGCCGACGAGAACGCCAAGCCAGAGCTGGTGCTGGAACGCCGCGGTGATGTCGGCCACGAGGTCGTCAACGTACTCAAGCCGCGCTTCACCCCCGACGCCAAGACGCTGGTGCTGACGCTGGACGAAGCAGGCTGGCGCCAGCCCTATGCCATTGACGTGATGACGAAGGCGCTGCGCCCGCTGGTCACCGGCGAGTTCGAGGCCCACCAGGTCGTCGGCTTCACGCCCGACAGCAAGCGCATGTTCCTGCTGGCCAACCGGGGCGACGCGGCGGCGATGAACCTCTTCAGCGTCGACATGGCCAGCGGCGCCATGCAGGCCCTGGGCGCCCCGGGCGAGTTCCACCGCAACGCGGCGGCGTCGGAGGACGGCCGCTGGGTTAGCGCCAATGCAGGCAACTGGGCGCAGCGCCCCGAACTCAAGCTGCTCGCCACCGACGGCAGGACGCCGACGCGCACGCTGACCGAGAGTCATGACAAGGCCTGGGCGTCGCTCAAGCTGCTGCAGCCCGAGCGTTTTTCCTACATCAACCGTCATGGTGACCGCATCGAGGCCTATGCCTTCAAGCCGGCCGGCTGGCAGGCCAGCGACAAGCGGCCCGGCATCGTTTATGTCTACGGCGGCCCGCTCAACGACCGCCACATCGTCGAGGTCGACAGCTTCCAAAACACCGCCTACCTGTTCGGCCAATACATGGCGGCCAAGCACGGCTACGTGACGGTCGCCGTCGATCCGCGCGGCCACAGCAACTACGGCCGCAAGTTCTCCGGCGCCAACTGGGAGCGTGTCGGCGAGCCGCAGTCCGAGGACCTGGAAGACCTGGTCAAGCTGCTGCCAACGCAGTACGGCGTCGACCCCCGCCGCATCGGCCTGAACGGCTGGAGTTTCGGTGGCTTCCAGACCCAGTACACGATGTACACCCGGCCCGACCTGTTCGCCGCCGGCATCGCCGGCGCCGGCCCGACGGAATGGGAGAACTACAACAGTTGGTACAGCGGCCGCACCATCGGCAAGGTCGACCGGACCAAGCCGGTGCTGCGTAAGTACTCGCTGCTGCCGCTGGCCAAGGGCCTGAGGAAGCCGCTGATGCTGGTGCACGGCATGCAGGACCCCAACGTGCTCTACCAGGACACTGTCAACGTCTACCGCGAGCTGCTGGACTCGGGCAAGGAATCGCTGGTTGAGTTGTTCCTGGACCCGGACGGCGCGCATGCCATGGGCGGGGTCGTCAAGCCCGCCGGCTGGCACCGTAAATATGAAGCCTTCTGGCTGCAGCATCTGGCCCCTCGTCCAGTCGCACCGCGCTGAACGCGGGCGAGCCTGACCCGACGCTCGGCCCCAGGTTCAGGCGCGGCGGCGACGCGCCATCCAGCCGACCAGACCCAGGCCGCCCAGCAGCATCGCGTAGCTGCTGGGTTCTGCCACCGGTGCCAGTGCAAACAGCGCGGTGCCGGCGCCCACGCCGCCGTCACCGCCTTCGCTGGCGATGGCCAGGTAGTGCATGCCGTCCATCGTGAAGCCCTTCAGGCCTTCGGGGCGCAGCTGGCCGTCGATGGTCAACATGCGCACGAAGCTGGTCTTGCTCGGGTCGTTCACGTCGATGTCGAACACCGCCACGGCGCCGCTCGTCGTGCGCTCCAGGCCGATGAAGGCGAAGGTCTTGCCGCCGAGCTGCATCAGCTCCAGGCCTTCGGGCTCCACGCCCTTGTCGCGGCTGCGGCCGTCGTCATAGATGCCCAGCTTGTGCGCCTCGACATCGAGGATGTTGCCGCTGTCGTAGACGAGGTTGCCCTCCGTGTCGCGGATGGAGAAGGAGCGCGCGCCGGCGGCGTAGAGGTCTCCCGGCGATGAATCTGTGTTGGACACGCGCAGGTTGGCGAGCACGCCCGTGGCGCCCAGGCTGCTGGCGGCCGAGCGGTCGGCATCGTCCTCGCGGAAATCGCCCTCGTTGGCCATCACGACGTAGGTGTTGCCGCGAGACTGGAAGGTGGCCAGGCTATCCGGCATGTAGAGGCCCTTGGCGGCCACGGCCTGGAAGCTGACGCTGCCGTTGTTCAGCGTGTCGATGGCATTGCCAGCGTGCGAGAAGTCTTTGGCGCCCAGGCCGATGACCTTGGTGAACTGGCCGCTCTGCAGGTCGAGCACGCCCAGGGCATTGGCTTCCTGCAGGCTGACATAGGCCTGGGTGCCGGCGGCGTTGACCGTGATGTACTCGGGCTCGAAATCCATGCCCGTGTTGCTGCGAATGTGGCTGCCGCTCTGGGCCACGCCGGCCAGCGTGGCGGTCGAGACGACCGAGCGGCTGGCGACGTCTATGATGCTGACGCTGCCGACCGGGTCATTGGCGCCGACGCCGAAGTTGCGCGGCACCGTCGTGCCGATGCGCGTGCCGTAGTCGCCGGCGCTGGGCGTGCCTTCGTTGGCAACCAGGATGCGGCGGCCGTCGGGCGTGAAGGTCAGCATGTCGGGTAGAGCGCCGACGGCGATGGTGCTGGCGCCGGCCAGCAGCGCGCGGCTGCCGGTGTCGTAGAGCTGCACGACGCCTGGCAGCCTGCGGTCGCGCGCCTCGATGGCGAAGGCGGCGATGCCGTTGTGGATGGCCACGCTGTTGATGGCGCCCCAGGCGCTGACGTCGATGAAGTTCAGCGACGCGCCGGTCCTGGCGTCCAGCACATTGACGCCGTTGACACCCGCGACCCACAGCGTCTTGTTCGTGGCGTCGAAGGCGACGATCTCGGACAGGAAGCCGCTCGGCATGCCGGCATGGTTGGTGGCCCAGAGCAGGCCGGCGCCATCGAGCAGGCTGGCGGCGCCGGCGCTGCCGGCGCCCAGGGCGATGGCGAAGGAGGTGGCGAGGGTCTGGATCAGTCGGGTGGACTTCATGCGCATTGGCGTGGGGGGTGGACCAAAGCCACGCATGCTGTGCCGGGCGCGTGACAGGCGCGTGACGAAGGCGGGGCGTCCCCCCCGATGCAGCGCGGGGCTTGCCCTAAGCTTGGCAGCCATGGTGATCCCCGACCTGCCTCCCGACGAAGACCGCCGCCTGGCCGCACTGGCTGTCATGGACACCAAGTCCGAGCCGCTGTTCGACCACCTGACCGCCCTGGCCGCGCAGATCTGCGGCACGCCGGTCGCGCTGCTGGGCCTGCTGGACGAGAAACGCCCATGGTTCAAGGCGGCGGTCGGCTGCGGCCGCAGCGAGATGCCACGCACCCAGACCTTCTGCGCCCATGCCTTGCTGGCGGACGGCCTGTTCGAGGTCTGCGACGCGCGCCTGGACGAGCGCTTTGCCGACCACCCCGACGTGCTGGCCGACCCACCGCTGCGTTTCTACGCCGGCATACCGATCCGGCTGGACGATGGCAGCCACCCGGGCACGCTGTGCGTCGTCGACTTCAAGCCGCGCGAGCTGACCGACGCGCAACGCGAGGCGCTGAAGCGCCTGGCCGATGCAGCCGCCGCAGGGCTGATGATGCGCGAGCAGGCGCTGGCGCGAGCTGAAGGCCCCGATGCCGAACAGCCCTTCCACGTGCTGGCGCAGACGACGCCGCTGGGCGTCTTCCGCACCGACGCCGCGGGCCACTTCATCTCCACTAACGCCAACTGGCAACGCATCTGCGGCCTGCCGGCCGGCGCCAGCCTGGGCGACGGCTGGGCAGCGACGCTGGCCGCCGAGGACAGCGCCTCGGTGCTGAGCCACTGGCGGCGCTGCGTCGCGCAACGCCAGCCCTTCGAGATGCGCTACCGGCTGCGCGCCGACGCCGGCCTGCGCCAGGTCTGGGCGCGCGCGCGGCCGCTGCTGCTGCCGGACGGCAGGCTGCGTGGCTATGTCGGCATCGTCGAGGACGTCACCGACCGCATCAGCGCCGAGCACGAGCTGCGCGAAAGCAAGGCCCTGCTCGACCGCACCGGCCGCGTCGCCGGCATTGGCGGCTGGACGCTGGACCTGCAGACCGAGGCCCTGGTCTGGAGCGACCAGACCTTCCGCATCCACGACCTCGAACCCGGCCAACAGCCCACCCTCGACGAAGCCATTGCCTACTACAAGCCCGAGGCACGCCCCGTCATCGAGGCCGCCGTGCGCCGTGGCCTCAGCCATGGCGAGCCCTGGAGCCTGGAGCTGCCCCTGGTCACGGCCAAGGGGCGCGAGATCTGGGTGCTGGCCCAGGGTCAGGTCGACTGGCAGGACGGCGTGCCGGTGCGGCTGGTGGGCGCCGTTCAGGACGTCACCGAGCACCACCGCGCCGCCGTCGAGCTGGAGCACAACCGCCAGCGCCTGCGCGTGCTCTACGAGTCGACGCCGGCGCTGATGCATTCGGTCGACACTGCCGGGCGGGTGCTCAGCGTGTCTGACCGCTGGCTGCAGCGCCTGGGCTACAAGCGCCAGCAGGTCGTCGGACGCGCGCTGGACGACTTCATGACGCCCGAGTCCGCGCGGCAGGTGCGCGAGGTCTACCGCCCGGCGATGTGGCGCGACGGCCATGTCAGCGACTGCCCCGTGCAGCTGATCTGCGCCGATGGCACGCTGCGCGACGTGCTGGTGTCTGCCGTGGCGGAGTACGGCCCCGACGGCCGACCGCTGCGCGCGCTGGCGCTGGTGGACGACATCACCGAGGCGCTCAAGCACCGCGCCGAGCTGGCCCACGAGCAGCAGATGCGGCGCCAGACCGAGCGCCATGTGCAGGAGCTCGACCAGTTGCTGCGCGAACGCTCCGAGATGCTCGACGTGCTGGCCCATGAGGTGCGCCAGCCGCTCAATAACGCCAGCGCGGCGCTGCAGAGCGCCGCGGCCAGCCTGGCCGGCCGCGGTGAGCGCCAGGCCCAGGAGCGGCTGACGCGCGCCCAGGCCGTGCTGGGCCAGGTGCTGGCC
>NZ_JBQVNP010000132.1:0-14792 GCF_052436255.1 Roseateles sp.
GCCAGGCGGCGGGCGGCAAGGGCAGCGCATCGGGCAGCGCCGCGGCCCAGGCCTCGCGCAACGACAACGGCGTGGCGCTCGGCGCCTCGGCCACCGGTTCGGCCAAGCGCTGAACGACCCGTCAGCTCAAAGGCCGGCCGCCGCGTCCCGTTCCGATGAACCCGTCGAGCGGCCGGCCCTCACTGTGCGGTATAGCCGCCGTCCATGGGATAGAAGGCGCCGGTGCAGAAGGCGGCGCGTTCGGACAGCAGGAAGGCTGCCAGTTCGGCGACCTCCTCGGTCTTGGCCAGGCGGCCGAGCGGGTGGGCTGCGGCGAGGCCTTCCAGGGCCTGCGGGTCCATCTGCATCATGCGCGGTGTGGCCACGTAGCCGGGGCCGATGCAGTTGACGCGCACGCCGTGCTCCGCGTACTCCAGCGCCGCGCTGGAGCCTTGTCCTTCCAGCCCACGGCGACGGACTGGGGCGGCTGGCCCCGCCGGTTCACGCCAACGTTGAGCCCATCGATGCTGTTGGCAGGGGCGTCCTCCAGCACGTCCGCACCGGACTCGCGCGGCCGACGCCCGCTGCCGCGAGGCCCGGCACTGCTGCAATGGCAGCAAGGGTGGTGAATGCGGCGCGCCGCTTCAAGGCTTGACTTGCGCCACCGCCACGCCCCAGGTGGGCGCGCGCGCCATGGCCTCGGCGCGACTCAAGCGGTCGGGGTCAATGAAGCTGACGTGCAGACGGTAGGCGTGCTTCCCGGTCGGCGCCTGGGAGCCGCAGTTCACCCGATGCATGGCGGCGCGGACGGCGTTGTTGAGCCGGCCGAAACGGCCGCGCGTCTTCACGTCGCCGATGCGGCCGTTCTCCATGACGAATTGCACCTGCACGTCGCCGAAGAGCTGCTCACGAGTCCAGAAGTGCTGCAGGTCGTCCTCCAGCAGGTCGGCGAAGCCGGGACAGCTGGCATGTATGTCGTGGCGCACGGGCTGTACGTTCACGTTCAGGTTGCCGTCGGCAGCGGCCGGGCCGGTGACGCTGAGCGCGATGTCGCAAGCCATGCCGGCGAGCAGGCCGAGTATCAAGGGTAGGCGAGCCATGCGAAGTTCCTTTGGACAACGAAAAGTGGGACGGGATGGAGAAGGGGCGAGGCCCGGACACAGGCCCATCCATCCCTTCATCGGTCATGACACATGCGCGCTGTCTTGTGTGGACAGCAAGGCACGAGTTGCAGTGTTGGGTACTGGAAAGAGAAGGAACAGTGGTGTGCGACGAGCTGCACTTTTTGCGGATGAGCTGCAATAACAGGCCGGTCTGCGTTTGCGCGGCGCAAAAGCAGAACGGCCCCACTGCGGTTGCGGACCGGGCGGGCAGGCCTAGCCCCTGCGGTTCAGCCGCCACAGCGCGATCCCGCTGCACAGCACCGTGAAGCCGAGCAGCACCGCGAAGGCCATTTCCACGGAGACCCAGCGGAACTTGGCCACGCCGCCGGCGGCGAAGACGAGCTGGTCCAGGTGGAACTGCGGCCAGAACACGGTCTGGAAGTGCATTGACTTGGGCAGCGGGAAGAACAGCCCGGACAGGTAGATGCCCGGCAGGTAGACGAGGTTGGCATAGGCCGGCGCGGCGGAGCCGCTGGTCAGCGAGCCCACCATCACGCCGAGGGCGCAGAAGGGCAGGGTGCCGACGATGAGCACGGCGCTCATCGCGGCCAGCTGGCCGGCGTCCAGCTGCGCCTGCCCGGTGACGGCGGCCAGCACGAGGATGGGCAGGTAGGCGATGACGCCGCAGACGACGCCGGCAAAGATCTTGGCCGTGAGCCAGGCGCCGGGCGGCGCGGGCTGGGCGCGCTTCAAGGTCAGCAGGCCCTGTTCGCGCTCCATCGCGAGGTTGGGGCAGGTGGCGAACAGCGCGGCCATCGTCACGGCCATCACCGAGAAGCCGGCGAACATGAAGCGGCCGGTGTCGGGGTCCTTGACCACCTGCTCGCCGGCCACGGCGAAGGCGAACAGCAGGTAGGTGCCTACCGGCAGCAGGAACATCGGCAGCGCGAAGGCCGGGGTGCGCAGCAGGCGCAGCAGCTCCAGGCGCATCTCCAGCAGATAGACGCGGACGGTCGAGTACGAGGGCGCCCGCAGTGCGGGGGCGGGATGGGTCAGGGTGGTCATGCGGCCTCCTGGGTCAGTTCGTTGAAGGCGTCGTTGAGCCCGGCCTGGCGGACTTCCAGGCGGGAGAGATTCGGGTCGGCGGCCAGCAGCCGGCGCACCACGCTTTCCGCGTCGGTGGCGACGATGGCGAGCTGGTCGTGCTCGCCGCTCACGTCCACCACGCCCGGCCAGCGCCGCACCTCGACGGCGGGCAGCGTTGTCTCGCAGCGCACATGGCGGCGCGATACCAGCGCGCGCATCTCGTCCACGCTGCCCGAGGCGATGACGCGGCCCTTGGCGAGCACGGCCACCCGGCTCGCCAGCGCCTCGGCTTCCTCCAGGTAATGCGTCGTCAGCAGGATGGAGCAGCCGTCGCGCAGCAGCGCGCGGATGTTTCGCCACAGCGCCTCGCGGGCCTGCAGGTCCAGGCCCACCGTCGGCTCGTCCAGGAACAGCACCTTGGGCCGGCCGCAGATGGCCAGCGCGAACTGCACCTGGCGCTTCTGGCCGCCGGAGAGCTTGCCGTAGGGGCGGTGCGCCAGCGCCACGATGCCGGCGCGCTCCAGGGCCTGCTTCACGGTCATCGGCTGCGGGTAGTAGCTGCAGCTCAGCGCGACCAGCTCATGCACCTTCAGGTCCTTGGGCAGCTCGACGTCCTGCATCATCACGCCCAGGCCCAGGCGGCGGTCCAGTTGCTGCGGCGCGCCGCCGAGCAGGCGCACGACGCCGGCATCCGCCTCGTTGAGCCCCAGCCACAGCGAGATGGCGGTGGACTTGCCGGCGCCGTTGGGGCCGAGCAGCGCGAGCAACTCGCCGCGCCGTAGGTCGAGGTCCACACGGGTCAGCGCTTCGAGCGGGCCGTAGCGCTTGGACACGCCGCACAGCTGCGCGACGACATCGCCCGTGGCGTCGTCCGCCACCGCGGCGCTTGGCGCACCACGTCGGTGGGCCCTGCTGTTCAACACCTTGCCGACGACGGTGAAACGCACGAGCACGTGGTAGCTCGCCAACAGCAGCGCCAGGCTCGTCACGACGATGAAGGGGTACTTCAGGCCCCAGTGCAGCGGCCAGTGGCCCACCCACACCTGCAGCGCGGCGACGACCGGCAGGTGCACGAGGTAGATCCAGTAGGACGCATCCGCCACATAGCGCACCGCGGCGCTGGGCCGGGACAGGTAGCGCAGCGCCAGGCCGGTGAGTGCGAGGCTCCAGGCCCAGGCAGAGGCGACCAAGGACAGCGTGAAGACGAGCTTGGGCTGCTCGGGCATGCCGATGGGCGGCTGCGTCTTCATGATGAACAGGCAGGTGGCGGACGACGCGACGGCCAGCAGCACATGCAGCGCCCAGCGCGAGCGCATGGCGTCCAGCGCACCGGGCGCGCGCTGCACCAGCCAGCCGAACGCGAAGGCCACGCCGTAGCCGACGCTGGCGGGCAGCTGCGGGATGAGCGACTGGTCCGGCGTGGGAATGCCGCCCCAGGGAAACCACA
The DNA here is from genome assembly GCF_052436255.1 of Roseateles sp. Classification (GTDB taxonomy): domain Bacteria; phylum Pseudomonadota; class Gammaproteobacteria; order Burkholderiales; family Burkholderiaceae_C; genus Pelomonas. The sequence continues at coordinate 3,616 of NZ_JBQVNP010000132.1, forward strand.
TCGGCGTGGCCAGCAGCACGCCCGCCAGCGGCAGGCCCAGCAGCAGCGCAGCGGCCGGCCAGCGCAGGGCGGCGGTGACGGCACGGTCCACCGCGTCGCGCAAGACCTGGCCCCGGTCGAGCCGGATGACGACGCTGCGGGCCAGCAGCGCGCCGGCGTACAGCCACAGCAGCTGGTAGAGGAACCACAGGTGCGTCAGCGGGAAGGCACCGGGCTGCTTCGGCATCTCCGGCATCGCGGGCGGCGCACCGTTGAAGACCTTTTGCAGGCCGAGGTACCAGACCAAGCCGATGGCCGGGAACAGCAGCAGCCAGCCCACCACCAGCGGCACGGCGATGCGCTGGCCACGGTTGGCCCAGAAGCCCTGGGTGCCCAGCCGCTGGTGCAGCAACCGCGCGAAGTAGCCGGCGATGAAGAAGAACAGCGTCATGCGAAAGCTGTGCGCGACAAAGCTCGCGTCCCCGAGGAAGGGGCTGGGCGAATGGTCGTTGATCGCCCACATGCCCGGCGGCAGGCCGGGGATGAAGGACAGCGCCGCATGGAAGGCCACGCCCAGCAAAAGGGCAAAGCTGCGCACCGCGTCGAGGGCGTGCAGCCTCTCGCCGTTGGGTTGGGGGGTCATGAAATCTCCTTAGAGAGCGTCGCGGCGGCGCGCCGCAAAGACGAGAGGCAGGGCCAGCGCCATCAGCGTGATGGCAAGTTGCGCTGCCAGCAGCAGCCAGAAGGGCGTGTTCCAGACGGCGTCTGGCTTGCCCATGTGCTCACCCAAATCGGGAATGCGGCCGATGCCCATCATGAACAGCGACACCGACATGTTGGTCAGCACGATGACGCCGCCCATGCCGGCCTCGGAGCTGATGTGCAGCGCGCCGCACAGCACCAGCGAGAAGTTCATCAGCAGGAAGACGCACAGCAGCACCGTGTAGGGCAGCAGGCCGTCGGCGATGCCCGGCATGACGAGCACCAGCGCCACGGCGCCCGCGCTCAGCAGCGCCCAAGGCAGCAGGAAGCACACGAGCAGGCCCAGCAGCTTGGCGCGCACATGGTCGCCCGGCGACAGCGGCAGGCTGAGGATGAACAGCAGCGAGCGCTCCTTGCGCTCGGACGACACGCCGAACAGCGCGAGCATCACGCCCATCGCGATGATGGCCGTCAGCCAGACGAGAAAGCCGATGCTGAAGCCGAACTCGCCGCTGGCCGCCGTCAGCAGAGCCGCGAAGCCGGCTGCCGTGGCGCCGACAAGCAGCCAGCGGTAGAGGTAGAGCTCCTTGGCGATGAGCCTGGCGGTGAGCTGCTTCATGACGAACGCGCCTCCCGGCTGTGCATCACCGTGGCGACGAACACCTCTTCCAGGCTCATGCGGTAGACGTCCTGCACGGGCGCGCCGAGGCGGGCGAGCAAGTCGTCGCTGAAGCCGTCGACGGTCAGCGTGATGTTGGGGCCGTCGATGTCGCGGTGGACGATTTCGGGCAGGCGCCATTCAGGCGCGCCCTCCGGCAAGCGCAGCCGCAGCGTGCGCCAGCGTTCCAGGAAGTCCTCCTTGTTGTCGGACGCCACGACGCGGCCCCGGTCGATGAAGGTGAGGCGGTCGCAGATGCGCTCCACGTCCACCGTGTTGTGCGACGAGAACAGGATGGAGCGGCTGTCGTCGCGCAGCACGTCCATGAACTCGGTCAGCAGTTCCTGGCGGGCCACCGGGTCCATGCCCGAGGTGGGTTCGTCCAGCACCAGCAGGCGTGGGCGCCGCGCCAGCGCCAGCAGCAGCAGCGCCTTGGCCTGTTCGCCGCTGGACAGGCTCTTGGCTGTCTGCGCCGCGTGCAGGCCCAGGCGCTTGAGCAACCGCGCGGCGTAGGCCGCGTCCCAGCCGGGGTAGATGGCCGCGACGAAGTCCATGTGCCAGGCCAGCGTCGCCTGCGGCAGCAGCTTCATGTCGTCGCTGACGAAGCCGACATCGGCCTTGGCGGCAGCCTGTTGGCGTGGCATGTCATGGCCCAGCAGGCGGATGCTGCCGGCGTCGGCCGTCAGCAGGCCCATCAGCAGCCGGATGGTGGTGCTCTTGCCGGCGCCGTTGGGGCCGACGAGGCCCATGATCTGGCCGTGCTCCAGGTCCAGCGACACGTCCTCCAGCGTGAAGAAGCGGAACGCCTTGCGCACGCCTTTCATCTCAATGGCCTTGGCGCTCATTCGGCGGCCTCCTGGTTCAGCGCGGTGCGCAGTCGTTCGGTCAATTCAGGCTCGGCCATGCCGAGCGAGCGGGCGATCTCGCCAGCGGCGGCGAGGTGGGTGTCGAGCTGGGCCAGGCGCATGTCCATCGCCAGCCCTTGCGCGTCGGCTACGAAGGAGCCCTTGCCGTGGCGGGTGACGATGACGCCCTCGGACTCCAGGTCCAGGTAGGCGCGCTTGACGGTGATGACGCTGACCCGCAGGTCCGCCGCCAGCGCACGGATGGACGGCAGCTCCTGCCCGGCCGACCAGTCCCCGGCGGCGACGCGCTGGCGGATCTGCTCGACGATCTGCAGATACATCGGCCGCGCATCGGTCTGGGAAATAAAAAGGCTGCTGTGCATATTGTGTATACACAGAATATCTGCACGCTTCGGCAAGCGCAAGTGCCGAATGAAAAGGGCGGCCCGTGGGCCGCCCTGTGTGCCCGGATCAACGGCCGTTCAAAGCTTGAGCAGGGCCTCCAGGTTCACGCGCAGCTTGAGCTCATGCGGCGCCAGGCTCGCCGAGATGGCCTGCGCAGCCAGGCGCGTGTCGCGCGGCACCGGGTTGCTCAGCGGGCTGCCGCTCTTGCCGATCAGCGCGGCCACCAGCGGCTCGTTGGCGCTGAAGCCGCGCTTGAAGACGACGCCGACTTCGCCGTTGGCCAGGCGCACGATGCTGCCGGGCGGGTAGAGGCCGACGGTCTTGATCAGCGCCGCGCCGGCCTCGTCGGGCTGGCCGTTCTCGTCCAGGAAGACGGCGCGTGCGGCGGCGGCACCGCTGAGGGCTTGGCGGCTGCGCCGCGGCGACAGGCGGGCGCCGAAGAGATCGATGCGGCGCAGCAGGCGCGCCAGCTTCTCGCCGTCGCCCCGCGCGGCCAGTGGGCCCGGGCCGGCGTCGTGATGCAGGCGCACGGCCGTCAGCCAGGCCTCGTTGGCCACGCCAACCTGGGCCAGCCTGGCCGCCGCATGGTCGCCGTGGGCGGCCAGGGCCTGCCGCTGGGCGGCTGTGGCGGGGTCGAGCTGGTTGGCCAGGCGGTCGTGCGCCGGGCCGGCGCCGTAGTTCATCGTCAGCGCGGCGCCCTGGAAGGCCTCACGCAACTCGGGCGAGAGCTGCAGCTGCTGGGCGACGAGGTCGGCCAGCAGCAGCGTCAGCAGTGCATGGCGGGCGCTGTAGTCGCCGAACTCCTGGCTGCTCTCGAAGACGAGCAGCATCAGCGTCGCGTCGGGGTGGGCGTGCAGGCGCTTGAGTGCCGCGTCGCGCAGCTGGCACAGGCGGCCGCTGAAGTCGCCAGGCTCGGCCTCCCTGAGCAGGGTGTGCAGGTGCAGCAGCAGGTCGGACCAGGCCTCGCGCGGGCCCTGCTCGACCTTTGTCGGCACGAGGGAGTCCAGCCTGAAGGCGCCGTCGGCCTTGGCGATGTCGGACAGCGGCACGTCCTGCATGACCAGGGTGTCCAGCCGATGCGCCAGCGCGCGCTGGTACTCGATGGTGTCAGCCGAGTTCACGTAGGCACCTCCGTCCACGAGGCTGCGCACCAGCGGCGAGTCGCGCAGCACCTGGCCGCGCGCGAACAGCAGCTTGCCGTAGGCATCGAACAGGTCGTAGGGCAAGGTCATGCCCACGCGCAGCGTGCGGGTGGGCAGTGGGATGAGTTCGGTCGCCATGAATCCGGGGATTGTCAATGGCCTTCGGCACGGCCAAGCCAGTCTTGAGCGCTGGCGAAGGACCGGCTGCGTAGAATTCCCGGCTCATCCGAGGAGCGCTGCGACGGGTTTTGATGCCTGCCAGGCTCGGATTTCCTGAACGGCGCTCATCGATCTCCCGCGTGGACCGCCATCGATGACCATCTCGCCGCCCCCCCTCAAGCTCTCCGGCCTGGAACCGGTCGCCATTGACGCGCGCAGCCTGTTCGTCAACATCGGCGAGCGCACCAACGTCACCGGCTCCAAGGCCTTCGCCCGCATGATCCTGGCGGGCCAGTTCGAACAGGCGCTGGCCGTCGCGCGCCAGCAGGTCGAAAACGGCGCCCAGGTCATCGACATCAACATGGATGAGGCCATGCTGGACAGCCAGGCTGCCATGGTGCGCTTCCTGAACCTGATCGCCGGCGAGCCCGAGATCGCGCGCGTGCCGATCATGATCGACTCGTCCAAGTGGAGCGTCATCGAGGCCGGCCTGAAGTGCATCCAGGGCAAGGGCATCGTCAACTCCATCTCGCTGAAGGAAGGCGAGGACGAGTTCCGCCGCCAGGCCAGGCTGGTGCGCCGCTACGGCGCGGCGGCCGTGGTGATGGCCTTCGACGAGAAGGGCCAGGCCGACACCTTCGCGCGCAAGACCGAGATTTGCGAGCGCGCCTACAAGGTGCTGGTCGACGAGGTCGGCTTCCCGGCCGAGGACATCATCTTCGACCCCAACATCTTCGCCATTGCGACGGGCATCGAGGAGCACGACAACTACGCCGTGGACTTCATCGAGGCCACGCGCTGGATCAAGGCCAACCTGCCGGGCGCCAAGGTGTCGGGCGGCGTCAGCAACGTCTCGTTCAGCTTCCGTGGCAACGAGCCGGTGCGCGAGGCCATCCACACCGTCTTCCTCTACCACGCCATCCAGGCCGGCATGGACATGGGCATCGTCAACGCGGGCATGGTGGGCGTGTACGACGACCTCGACCCGGAGCTGCGCGAGCGCGTCGAGGACGTGGTGCTGAACCGCCGCGCCGATGCCGGCGAGCGCCTCATCGAGATCGCCGACCGCGCCAAGAGCGCCGGCAAGGATGACTCCGCCCGCCTGGCCTGGCGTGCCGGTGACGTCAACCAGCGGCTGTCGCATGCGCTGGTGCACGGCATCACTGACTTCATCACCGTGGACACGGAGGAAGCCTGGCAGTCGATCCTGGCCAAGGGCGGCCGGCCGCTGCATGTCATCGAAGGCCCGCTGATGGCCGGCATGAATGTCGTCGGCGACCTGTTCGGTGCCGGCAAGATGTTCCTGCCGCAGGTGGTCAAGAGTGCCCGCGTCATGAAGCAGGCCGTCGCCCATCTGCTGCCCTATATCGAGGAAGAAAAGCGCCTGCTGATTGAGGGCGGCGGCGATGCCAAGCCCAAGGGCAAGATCGTCATTGCCACCGTCAAGGGCGACGTGCACGACATCGGCAAGAACATCGTCACGGTGGTCCTGCAGTGCAACAACTACGAGGTCGTCAACATGGGCGTCATGGTGCCGGCGCAGGACATCCTCAAAAAGGCCAAGGAAGAGGGCGCCGACATCATCGGCCTGTCCGGGCTGATCACGCCGAGCCTGGAAGAGATGCAGCACGTCGCGGCCGAGATGCAGCGCGACGCGTACTTCAGCAGTCGCCACATGCCGCTGCTGATCGGCGGCGCGACGACCAGCCGCGTGCACACCGCCGTGAAGATCTCGCCGCACTACGACGGCCCGGTGGTCTATGTGCCCGACGCGTCGCGCGCCGTCGGCGTGTGCACCGAGCTGCTCAGCGACGACCGCGCCGCGGCCTACATCGCCGAACTGAAGGCCGACATCGAGAAGACCCGCGCGCTGCACGCCAACAAGAAGCAGACGCCGCTGGTGACGCTTGCGCAGGCGCGCGCCAACAAGGCCGTGCTGGACCTGCGCCGCGTGCCGCCCGCGCCGAAGTTCACCGGCCGCCGTGTGCTGAGGAACCTCGACCTGGCCGAGCTGGCGCGCTACATCGACTGGGGGCCGTACTTCCAGACCTGGGATCTGGCGGGGCCCTATCCCGCCATCCTTGATGACGAAGTGGTCGGCGTCGAAGCGCGCAAGGTGTTTGCCGACGCCCAGGCCATGCTGAAGAGAATCATCGACGGCCGCTGGCTGCAGGCCCATGCCGTGTTCGGCCTCTACCCCGCCGCGCGCGTCAACGATGACGACATCGAGATCCGCAGCGAGCCGCCGATGACCTGGCACGGCCTGCGCATGCAGTCGGAGAGGCCGGTCGTGGACGGCGTGAAGCGGCCCAACCGCTGCCTGTCCGATTTCGTGGCGGAGAGCGGTGACCACATTGGCCTGTTCGCCGTCACTGCGGGCCTGGGTGTCGACAAGAAGGAGGCCGACTTCCTCGCCACGCACGACGACTACTCCGCCATCATGCTCAAGGCCCTGGCCGACCGTCTCGCCGAGGCCGCCGCCGAGTGGCTGCACGAGCGCGTGCGCCGCGAGTTCTGGGGCTATGCGGCCGCGGAGTCGTTGAGCAACGAGGACCTCATTGCCGAGAAGTACGCAGGCATCCGGCCCGCACCCGGCTATCCGGCCTGCCCGGACCACCTCTCCAAGCGCGACCTGTTCAAGGTGCTTGCACCCGATGAGATCGGCATGGGACTGACCGACAGCATGGCGATGACGCCGGCGGCCAGCGTCAGTGGCTTCTACCTGGCCCACCCCGACGCGGCCTACTTCAACGTCGGGCGCATCGGCGACGACCAGCTGACCGACTGGGCCGCGCGCTGCGGGCTGAGTGACGCCGATGCCCGCCGCGCCCTCGCGCCGCTGCTCGGTTGACAGCCGCTCCCCCCGCTTTGGGCGCCTGCGCTTGCGGTTCTGTCCTACAGGCTTGCCGGAGCTGGGTCGGCATGCTGTGGTCATCTCATCTGCAGGAGCTTGCATGGCCACCCCCACCGTCAATTCCACCCAGATCGTCGCGGGCGTAGCTGTCGTGCTGGCGCTGCTCGGCGGCGCCTATGCAGTGGGTCGTTCGCAAGGCGAGCCGAACTCGGCGCCAATGACGGCACCCATCGCCGCCACAACGACAGCGCCCGTGGCCGAAGCCCCGCCCGCAGCCACGCCCGCCCCGCGCGTGGTGGCCCAGGCCGAACCGCGCCGCGCGCCGCCAGCGCAGCCGGTGCGCTCCCAGCCGACGGCCGCTGATCGTGAGCAGCAGCGGCTGTCCCAGCTCTGCAGCAGCTGCGCGTTGGTGACCAGCGTGCGCACCGAGACCCGGGAAGGCGAAGCCACCGCGCTCGGCACGGTGGGCGGCGCCGTCATCGGCGGCCTGCTGGGCAACCAGGTTGGCGGCGGCTCGGGCAAGAAGATCGCTACGGTCGGCGGCGCCGTGGCCGGCGGCTATGCCGGCCGCGAGATCGAGAAGCGCCAGCGCAGCACGACGGTCTGGATCATCGAGGCGCGCGAGCGCGATGGCCGCCAGCGCCGCTTCGAGCGCAACAGCGACCCCGGCCTGCGCAGTGGCGACGAGATCACGCTGACCGACAACGGCTTCTCCCGTCGCTGATCAGCGCCAGTCGTGCGGCTTCGTGCCGCGCGGCTCCCGCCGTGGCGGGAGATGGGCCGACAAATCGCCGCGCGCGCCGCCAGGGTCTCTGCGGCGCTTCTTCTTGCGCTCGGGCCAGTCGCAGCAATCGCAGCAGTTCAGCCAGTCGCAGATGCCCCAACTGCTGCGACCTGGCCCGTCGCAGGGCAGGTCCGCGGGGCAGCCAACGTCGCAGTCGCCGCGCTGTGTGGCCAGCGCCACGCGTGCTGCCGCGCTGCCATAGCGTCGCTGTGCCACGCCGCAGCGGCGTGTGCGCGCCCGGATCAGGCCCAGGCCGGTGAACACGCCATGGCGGCGCACCGCGCGATAGCCCAGTGCCGAGCAACCGGCGCGGCCGGTGTGCACGCGGTAGGCGCAGCTGAAGCCCTTGTGGGGTGAGATGTGGCGCTGGTAGAGGCGGATCAGCAACAGCAGCAAAGCGCGCATCGTGTACCTATTGGCTGGCCTGCGGCAGTCCGCGCCGCAGCTGGATGGCCTCGGCCACATGGGTCACGCCGATCTCGGCCGCCCCGGCCAGATCGGCCACCGTGCGGGCGACGCGCAGCACGCGGTGGAAGCTGCGCGCCGACCAGCCCAGTCGCTCGGCGGAGCGCTCCAGCAGGGCCTTGGCAGCGGGTTCCAGCACGGCATGCGTGCCCAGGTCCTGGGCCTGCAGCAGCGCATTGGACACGCCCTGGCGCGCGACGGCCCGTGCGCGCGCTGCGGCCACGCGCATGGCCACCATGGCGCTGCTCTGGCCGGGTGCCAGGTCTTGCAGGTCCTTGGGCGGGATCACCGACACCTCGATGAGCAGGTCGAGCCGGTCCAGGAAAGGGCCGCTCAACCGGCCCTGGTAGCGCGCCACCTGGTCGGGCGTGCAGCGGCAGGCGCGCAGCGGGTTGCCAAGGTGGCCGCAGGGGCAGGGGTTCATCGCCGCGACGAGCTGGAAGCGCGCCGGGAACTCCGCCTGGCGGGCGGCTCGGGAGATGAGGATGCGGCCAGTCTCCAGCGGTTCGCGCAGCGCCTCCAAAGCGGCGCGTGGAAATTCAGGAAGTTCGTCGAGGAAGAGCACGCCGTGCTGGGCCAGCGAGATCTCCCCCGGCCGCGGCGGCGAGCCGCCGCCGACCAGGGCCACGCTGGAGGCCGAATGATGCGGCGCTCGGAAGGGCCGCTGGCCCCAGCGCGCGATGTCGAACTGGCCTGCCAGGCTCAGCATCGCGGCCGACTCCAGCGCGGCATCGTCATCCAGCGGCGGCAACAGGCTCGGCAGGCGCTGGGCGAGCATGGACTTGCCCGTGCCTGGCGGGCCGGCCATGAGTAGCGAATGCCCGCCCGCTGCCGCGATCTCCAGAGCGCGCTTCGGGCCGGCCTGGCCCTTGATGTCGGCGAGATCGGGCAGGCCGGTCTGGCGTTCGCGCGGCAACGCCGCAGCACGGGACAGGGCCTCGCCTTCGGGCTGCAGCGCGGCAACGACATCGAGCAGATGCCTGGCCTGGCGCACCATGAGGCCGTCGACCAGCGCGGCCTCGGCGGCGCTGGCCTCGGGCAGCAACAGTTCGCGCTCGCCTCCGGCCTGGCGCAGCGCCAGTGCCATGGCCAGTGCGCCGCGCACGGGCCGCAGCTCGCCGGCCAGCGACAGCTCCCCGGCGCATTCGAAACGGGCCAGCTTGGCCGGGTCAATCTGGCCGTTGGCCGCGAGCAGGCCCAGGGCCATCGGCAGGTCAAAACGGCCACCTTCCTTGGGCAGGTCGGCGGGCGCCAAATTCACTGTGATGCGCTTGTTGGTTGGAAACGCAAGCCCACTGTTCTGCAGCGCCGCCCTCACGCGCTCGCGTGCCTCCTTGACCTCGGTATCGGCCAGTCCCACCACGGTGAAGCTGGGCAAGCCGTTGGCCAGGTGGACTTCCACCGTGACCGGCGCGGCGGCGAGGCCGTCGAGGGCGCGGGAGTGGACGGTGGCGAGGGACATCTGTCAGTCGGTTGGGAAGGTGGAGAGCCGGGGGGCGAGGACGAAGCGGGTCCACCGGCGCTGGCGCTGCAGTGCGCTGACGCTTCCCATGGCGCCGCCCTGCCGGCGGCAGGGCGCGATCATCGGGGTCCACGTTGGCGTAGACGGTGGCCGCGGCAAGCAGGTGGCGCGAGCGAGCGCCGCGCCGGCGGCCCACTCGATGGCACCGGGCGGGGGCGCTGAGGCGGCGGGGATGGGGTCCGGCATGCAGGGCTCCCTGTGTGTCAGGCCAGTCTAGCCGCCGGGCTGGCCAGGCCCGGCCCGGTGCTTTTCCCAGCGATGCACTGCCGAGGTGCGAAGCGGGGCGGAGATTGGTGCCAATTTGGTGCGCTGGTCTCGGATTGCGGGCGCCTTGTGCCCAGTTTCGTGCGGCGTGACAAGGCGTGACGCTTGGCACGGAAGCTGCAAAGACCTGCCGGACGTATCCCCAACTTGAAACAGGAGCCTCCGCCATGAAGTTTTCCCATTCGCTGCTCGTGTTAGCCATGTCTGCGGCGGTCGCCCTGCCCGCGGCCGCCCAAGAGGCGCCGAGCCCGCTGTCGTTCAACGTCGGCGCGGTCAGCGAGTACCGTTACCGCGGCATCTCCCAGACCCGCCTGAAGCCGGCCCTGCAAGGCGGCATCGACTACGCGGACGCGAGCGGCTTCTACATCGGCACCTGGGCCTCGACGATCAAGTGGATCAAGGACGGCGGCGGCGATTCGGACGCCGAGATCGACGTCTACGGTGGCTACAAGACCGAGGTGGCACCGGGCCTGACGATGGACGTCGGCCTGCTGCAGTACTACTACCCGAGCCACAAGCTCGGCGTCAGCCCCAACACCCTGGAGGTGTATGGCGCGCTGAGCTTCGGCCCCGTGACGGCCAAGTACTCGCACAGCACGAGCAACCTGTTCGGCTTCGCCGACAGCAAGGGCAGCGGCTACCTGGACGTGACGGCCAGCTTCGACCTCGGCGACGGCCTGATGCTGTCGCCCCACGTTGGCCACCAGAAGGTGCGCCGCAACTCGGCCTTCTCCTACACCGACTACTCGCTGACGCTGTCCAAGGACTTCTCGGGCCTGGTCGCCAGCGCCGCCATCATCGGCACGGATGCCGACGGCTATGTCGGCCCGAACGGCAAGGACCTGGGCAAGGCCCGCCTCGTCGTCGGCCTGAAGAAGACCTTCTGATTGCACTGGAGAGCGACATGAAACTGATCACTGCCGTCATCAAGCCCTTCAAGCTCGACGAGGTGCGTGAGGCCTTGAGCGCCATCGGCGTGCAGGGGCTGACGGTCACCGAGGTCAAGGGCTTTGGCCGCCAGAAGGGCCACACCGAGCTGTACCGCGGTGCCGAGTACGTCGTGGACTTCCTGCCCAAGGTCAAGATCGAGGCGGCCGTGAACGACGACGTCGTCGAGCGCGTCATCGAGGCCATCGAATCCTCCGCCCGCACCGGCAAGATCGGCGACGGCAAGATTTTCGTGTCGCCGCTGGACCAGGTCGTCCGCATCCGCACCGGCGAGACCGGCAACGACGCGCTCTGAAAGCGCGCGTCCATAACAACCGTTTGGAGAACCCTCAAATGAAGAAACTCCTTGCCGGCCTCGCCCTCGCGGCGGGTCTGCTCGCGCCGGCTGCCTGGGCCCAGGATGCCGCCTCGGCACCCGCCGCTGCCGTGGCGACTGCCGCTGTCGATGCG
>NZ_JBQVNP010000133.1:0-14754 GCF_052436255.1 Roseateles sp.
GCTGCACGCCCAGCGTGACGAGGCCCGGCTTCAGGCCGAGGCCGCCGAGGCCGCCCTGCGAGGCGGGCGCGCCAGCAGCACCGACGTGATCGCCGCACGCGACGCGCTGGCGCAACTCAACCAGGCCCTGCTGGGCGCCGGCGCCGAGCTTGCCCACGCACGGCGGATGCTGGCGCGCTGGACCGGGGGGCCAGGCGAACAGCCACTGGCCGAGGCGCCGCCGCTCGAGCGCCACGCCTTCGTCGCCCAGGCCCTGGCCGAGCGCCTGGAACATCACCCCGACCTGGTACAGCTCGCTGCACGCGAGGCCACGGCCACGGCCGAGGCCGCCGTGGCCCGCGCCGAGCGCGAGCCGGACTGGAGCGCCGAGCTGATGTTCAGCCAACGCGGATCGCGCTATTCGAACATGGTGTCGTTGGCGGTCTCGCTGCCTCTGCCCTGGGATCGGCCGCAGCGCCAGGACCGCGAGCTCGCCGCCCGGCTCGCGCAGGCCGAGGCCTTGCGTGCCGAGCGCGAGGAGCTCTCGCGTGAACACCGCGCCGAGACCGAGGGTTGGCTCGATGCGTGGCGCGCCGGCCTGGCCCGGCTGACGCTGATCGACCGCGAGCGCGAGCCGCTGGCCCGACAGCGCATCGACGCTGCCCTGGGCGCCTACCGGGGGGGCAGTACGGCGCTCGCCACGGTGCTTGAGGCGCGCCGCACGGCGCTGGCGCTGCGCATGGAGCGCATCGATGTGGAACTCGAAACGGCGCGGTTGTGGGCGCGGCTCGAGTTCCTGATCCCCGAACCGGACGGACCACTGATTCCAAGCAACGGCCCCATGCAAGGAGTGACCCCATGAACCGCAAGATCAAGATGCTTGGGGCGGCTGCGCTCGCGATCACCGTCGCCGCCGGTGCCTTGGGCTGGTGGCTGGGCATGCAGCACGGCGTGGGGATGGCGACGGCCCCCGAGACCGCGCCGGCCGCGGCGGTCGACCCGTCGCGGTGGAGCGTCCCGCAGGGCGAGGACGCAACGCGTCGGCACCTCCGGGCCGGCCTCAAGGCCGGTGACGTCGACCCCGTCACCGGGCTGCGCATTCAGAACTATCACGATCCGATGGTGCCGGGCAAGAACTTTGACGCCCCGGGCAAATCGCCGTTCATGGACATGATGCTGGTGCCCCGCTATGCCGGGGCCGCCAGCGCCGAGGAGGCCGGCGGGGTCACGGTGAGCTCGCGCATCCAGCAGAACCTCGGCCTGCGCACCGCGCCGGTGGTCGAAGGCGTGCTCGCCACCGAGGTCGGCGCCGTCGGAAGCGTGGCCTGGAACGAGCGGCTGCAGGAAGTCGTCTCCGCCCGCGCGACCGGCTTTGTCGAGAAGTTGCACGTGCGCGCGACGCTGGACCGCGTGGTTGCCGGCGCGCCGTTGGTGGAGCTGCATGTCCCCGACTGGGTGGCGGCGCAGGAGGAGTACCTGGCTGTCGCGCGCATGACCGGCCCGGGTGTGGATGCTTTGCGCGACGCGGCCCGCGCGCGCATGCGCCAGGCCGGCATGGACGAGGCGCTGATCGAACGCGTCGTGCGTGGGGGTCGCGTGCTGGCGCGCGTGACGCTTGTCGCGCCGGTCGGCGGCGTGGTCAGCGAACTGATGGTGCGTGAAGGCGCCACCGTGATGGCGGGCATGCCGCTCATGCGCCTGCAGGGTACGGGCAGCGTCTGGGCCGAAGGCCAGGTGCCCGAGAGCCAGGCTGCCTTGCTCAAGCCCGGCGCGCGCGTCAGCGCCACCAGCCCGGGCGCACCCGGCCAGACCTTCGAGGGCCGCGTGCAGGCGCTGCTGCCCGAGGTGGACGCCAGCACCCGCACGCTGAAGGCCCGGCTGGAGCTCGCCAACCCGGGCGCCCGCCTGGTGCCCGGCATGCTCGTCCAGATGCGGTTTGCCCGGGCCGAGCGCGCGAAAACGCTGCTCGTTCCCACCGACGCGGTGATCCACACCGGGCGGCGCAGTGTCGTCATGCTGGCTGAGGCCGACGGCGGCTTCCGTCCCGCCGAGGTCACGACCGGGCTCGAGTCGGGCGGGCAGACCGAGATCGCCGCGGGGCTCACCGCCGGTCAGCGTGTCGTGTTGTCAGGGCAGTTCCTGATCGACTCGGAAGCCAGTCTGCGCGGCCTGGAGGTCAAGCTCAACCCGCCGCCCGAGCGGGGTGCAGCGGCGGCGCATCGCACCGGGGCGCGCATCCAGGAGATCGATGGCGACACGGTGACGCTGGATCATCCGCCGATCGCCTCCCTGCAATGGCCGCAGATGGTGATGGACTTCCGCCTGCCGCCACGCGCGCAGCGTCCACGCGATCTGACGCCGGGAGACCACGTGGAGGTCGAGTTCCGCATGCAGGACGGCGATGTGCCGCAGATCACGTCCATCCAGCGCATCGCGCAGGGAGCCGCCAAGTGATCGCGCACCTGATCCGCTGGAGCATCGCCAACCGCTTCCTGGTGCTGCTGGCCAGCCTGATGATCTCCGCCTGGGGCGTGGTTGCTCTGCTGCGCACGCCGCTGGATGCGCTGCCCGACCTGTCGGACACGCAGGTGATCATCCGCACGAGCTGGCCGGGCCAGGCGCCGCAGATCGTCGAAAACCAGGTCACCTATCCGCTGACGACCACGATGCTGTCGGTGCCGGGCACGAAGGCGGTACGCGGCTTCTCAATGTTCGGCGACAGCTTCGTCTACGTGATCTTCGAGGATGGCGTGGACCTGTACTGGGCGCGCTCGCGGGTGCTCGAGTACCTGAACCAGGTGCAGTCGCGTCTGCCGGCCACGGCGAAGTCGTCGATCGGGCCGGACGCGACCGGCGTGGGCTGGATTTACCAATACGCGCTGGTGGACAGGACCGGCCGCAACGACGTGGCGCAGCTGCGTGCACTGCAGGACTGGTTCCTGCGCCTGGAGCTCAAGACCGTGCCCGACGTGGCCGAGGTGGCCAGCGTCGGGGGCATGGTCAAGCAATACCAGATCGTGCTCGACCCGGACAAGCTGGCCGCCTACCGCGTCTCGCAGATGATGGTCAGCGACGCGGTGGCGCGCGCCAACCAGGAAGCCGGCGGCTCGGTCATCGAGCTTGGCGAGGCCGAGTACGCCGTGCGTGCCAACGGCTACCTGAGGACGCTGGACGACTTCCGCGCCATCCCTTTGATGACCACCGATGCGGGCGTCTCGGTGCGCCTGGGTGACGTGGCGCGGGTGCAGATGGGCCCGGAGATGCGCCGCGGCATCGGCGAACTCGACGGCGAGGGCGAGGCCGTCGGCGGCGTGATCGTGATGCGCTCGGGCAAGAACGCGCTGCAGACCATCGCCGGCGTGAAGGCCAAGCTCGCCGAGCTGCAGCGCGGCCTGCCCGAAGGTGTCGAGATCGTGCCTGTGTACGACCGCTCCAACCTGATCGAGCGGGCGGTCGACAACCTCACCGGCAAGCTGCTGGAGGAGTTCATCGTCGTCGCGCTGGTGTGCCTGGCCTTCCTGTTCCACCTGCGCAGCGCGCTGGTGGCCATCGTCTCGCTGCCGCTCGGCGTGCTGATGGCCTTCATCGTGATGCAGCAGCAGGGCATCAACGCCAACATCATGTCGCTGGGCGGCATCGCGATCGCGATCGGCGCGATGGTCGACGCGGCCATCGTGATGATCGAGAACGCCCACAAGCATCTCGAACGCTGGGCGCACGAGCATCCCGGCATGGCGCTCGAGGGCGATGCGCGCTGGCGCGTGGTCGGCGACGCGGCGGTCGAAGTAGGCCCGGCGCTGTTCTTCTCGCTGCTGATCATCACGCTCAGCTTCGTGCCGGTCTTCACGCTGGAGGCTCAGGAGGGGCGGCTGTTCTCGCCGCTCGCCTTCACCAAGACCTACGCGATGGCTGCGGCGGCCGGTCTGGCCATCACCCTGGTGCCGGTGCTGATGGGCTATCTGATCCGAGGCCGCATTCCCAGCGAGACCGCCAACCCGCTGAACCGCGCGCTGATCGCGCTGTACCGGCCGTTGCTGAACGGTGTGCTGAAGGTCCCCAAGCTGACGCTGGCAGCGGCCGTGGTCGTGCTGGCCGTGAGCCTGTGGCCGCTGCAGCACCTGGGCAGCGAGTTCATGCCGCCGCTGGACGAAGGCGACCTGCTGTACATGCCCACGGCGCTGCCGGGTCTGTCGGCCGGCAAGGCCGCCGAGTTGCTGCAACAGACCGATCGCCTGATCAAGACGCTGCCCGAGGTGCAGAGCGTCTACGGCAAGGCCGGCCGTGCCGAGACCGCCACCGACCCGGCGCCGCTCGAGATGTTCGAGACCACCATCCAGTTCAAACCGCGTGAGCAGTGGCGACCGGGCATGACACCCGAGGGACTGGTCGAGGAACTGGACCGCGTCGTGCGGGTGCCCGGTCTGTCCAACATCTGGGTGCCGCCGATCCGCAACCGCATCGACATGCTGGCCACCGGCATCAAGAGCCCGGTCGGCGTGAAGGTCGCGGGGCCCGACCTGGCGACCATCGACCGCCTGACGGCCCAGGTCGAGCGCGCCGTGAAGAACGTGCCGGGCGTCACCAGCGCCTTGGCCGAGCGGCTTACCGGCGGGCGCTATGTCGACGTGGACATCCGGCGCGACGCCGCTGCCCGCTACGGCCTGAACATCGCCGATGTGCAGGACGTCATCGCCGGCGCCGTGGGCGGCATGAACATCGGCGAGACGGTCGAAGGCCAGCAGCGCTACCCGATCAACCTGCGCTATCCGCGGGAGCTGCGCGATTCGCTGGCCAAGCTGCGTGCGCTGCCCATCGTCACGCCGCGCGGACAGCGGCTGGTGCTGGGTGACGTGGCCGATCTGCGCATCGCCGACGGTCCGCCGATGCTGCGCAGCGAAAACGCCCGACTGGCCGGCTTCGTCTATGTGGACATCCGGGGTCGCGATCTGCGCGGCGCCGTACTCGACATGCAACGCGTGGTGGCCGAGCAGGTCGCGCTGCCGGCGGGCTACTCGGTGAGCTGGTCGGGGCAGTTCGAGTTTCTGGAGCGCGCCACCGCCAAGCTCAAGCTCGTCGTGCCCTTCACGCTGTTGATCATCTTCGTGCTGCTGTACCTCACGTTCCGGCGCTTCGACGAGGCTTTGCTGATCATGGCCACGCTGCCCTTCGCGCTGCTGGGCGGTGTCTGGCTGCTGTGGTTGCTGGGGCACAACCTGTCGGTGGCCAGCGCCGTGGGGTTTGTCGCGCTGGCCGGCGTGGCCGCCGAGTTCGGCGTGATCATGCTGCTGTACCTGAAGCAGGCCTGGGACAGCCGGATCGATGCCGGTATGGACGGCGACGCCGATCTGCTGGACGCGATCCGCGAAGGTGCCGTGCTGCGCGTACGGCCCAAGGCGATGACGGTGGCGGTGATCATTGCCGGTTTGCTGCCGCTGTTCTGGGGCGCGGGAACCGGCAGCGAGGTGATGCAGCGCATCGCGGCGCCGATGGTCGGCGGCATGCTGAGTGCGCCGCTGCTGTCGATGTTCGTCATTCCGGCGGCGTACCGGCTGATGCGGCGGCGGCGCGGCCAGCACCCCGAGTGAGCAGGAGCCCGGGCCAGATGCCGGTGGCGGATGTAGCCCGCCGGCCCCGCTGAGCATCGGCCCCGGCTTTTGTCATGCCAGGCCGGGGGCGCCGTGTCGCCGGGACTCGGCCGGCGGCGCGGCCGAACGGCGCGCCGCTGCCGGACCAATCACCGGCCAATGCAGCTCAGCCCTCGCAAACGGCGTTTCGTCACACCGGTACTTTGCCCTCCGGCCCCTTGTTTCTAGACTGCAAAGATTCTTCAAATCGATGGTGTCTGGGGGCCTCATGCGCAAGTCTGTCAAGCTGGGTGGTATCGCCGCGGTGGTGCTGGTGATCGGGGGGGCGGGCGTGGCCGTCATGGCCAGCAAGGGCGACGGCGCGAAGAAGCCGGGCGACGCCAAGCCCCAGACGGTACTGGAGTTCCTGTCCAGCGAGGTGGTCAAGCCGACCCTCGCCGCCATGCCGGCGCAGATCGAGTTCAGCGGCCCGCTGGTGGCACCAGGCACGGTGGTGGTACGCGCCAAGTCCAACGGCACGCTGCTGAACCTCGCGGTGGGCGAAGGCAGCCGCGTCAAAGCGGGCCAGGCGCTGGGCCAGGTGGACCTGGAGGAGCTGCGCTATCGCATCGCCGAGCGCAATGCCAGCGTCGAGGCCATGCGCGCCCAGATGGAGCAGGCCGAGCGCAGCTACAAGGCCAACGAAGGCCTGGCGGCGAAGAATTTCATTGCGCAGACGGCGTTGGACAACTCACGCGCCGCCTACGAGTCGGCCCGCGCCAATTGGCAGGCCGCCAAGGCCCAACTCGACACCAGCCAGGTGACCATGCGCCAGGCGGGCCTGGTGTCGCCCATCAATGGTGTCGTCGCCAAGCGCCACGCGCTGCCGGGCGAGAAGCTGGCGTCCGAGCAGCAGATCCTGACCATCGTCGACCTGGCCAAGCTGGAGCTGGCGGGTCTTGTCGGCACGCATGAAGTCAGTCGCCTGCAACCCGGCATGCCGGTGCAGGTGAAGGTGGAAGGCGTGGAGGAGCCGGTCGAGGCAAAGATCGCGCGCATCGCGCCCGCCGCCGAACCGGGCACGCGTTCCATCGGCGTGACGCTGGTGCTGGACAACCCCAAGGAGCTTTACCGCGCCGGCCAGTACGCGGTCGCCAAGGTGGTGCTGCCCGACGACACGCAGCGCCTGACCGTGCCGATCGCCGCCGTCAGCCGCAATTCGGGCCAGGAGCAGGTCTGGATGATCGAGAACGGCGCGCTGCTGCGCCGCATCGTGACGACCGGGCGCAGCGACGCGCGCGAAGGCCGTGTCGAGGTGCTGAACGGCCTCAAGCCCGGGGCGCAGGTGCTGGCGGCGCGCTTCGACAACCTGCGTGAGGGCGACAAGGCCAACGTCGTGGTGGCTAAGGCCAAGGTGGCCAGTTCGGCGGCGTCGGCCGCCGTGCAGCAGTAAGGAGCGCGCCATGTGGATGACCCGCGTTTCCATCCAGAACCCGGTCTTTGCGACCATGGTAATGGTGGCCCTGTGCGTGCTGGGCCTGTTCTCCTATTCCAAGCTGGGTGTCGAGCAGATGCCCGACATCTCCTTCCCCGGCGCGATGGTGGACGTGCGCTACCCCGGCGCCTCGCCCGAGGCCGTCGAGCGCGAGATCGCCAAGCCGCTGGAAGAGGCGCTGAACACGATTGCCGGCGTCGAGCGCATCCAGTCGCGCAGCTTCGAGGGCCGTGTCCAGGCCAGCGTCGAGTTCTCGCTGAACGCCGACATGGGCCGCGCGATGCAGGACCTGCGCGACCGCGTGGCCGCCGCGCAGGCCCGGTTCCCGCGTGACGCCAAGCCGCCGACGGTGCAGCGCTTCGAGAACGACAACTCGCAGCCCGTCGTCGTGATGGCGCTGCTGAGCCCCACGCGCGGCTCGCGCGAGCTGTCCATGATGGCCGACCTCATCGTCTCCAAGCGCCTGGGCCGCGTGGAAGGCGTGGCCAAGGTGGACGTGGGCGGCATGACCTCCCGCGAGGTGCGCATTGACCTGGACCCGATGCGACTGCGCGCCTACGGCGTGACGCCCGCCGAGATCGCCAAGGCGCTGGCCGAGGCCAATGCCGACCAGCCCGTGGGCCTGCTGTCCGACCAGACCTCCGATGCCATCCTGCGCGTGGAAGGCCGCGTGAAGGACCCCAAGGCCTTCGGCCAGATGGTCGTCGCGCGCCGCGGCAACCTGGCGCTGACGCTGAACGACCTTGGCACGCTGGTGGAGCGCGAACGCGAGCAGGACAGTATTGCTCGCATCAACGGCCAGCCGGCCGTCAGCTTCAACGTCTTCAAACAGCAGGACGCCAACATCGTCAAGACCGGCGAGTCCGTCAAGGAGGCGATGGAGGAACTGCGCAAGACGCTGCCCAAGGACGTGGAGCTGCGCCTGATCTATGCCGCCAGCGACTTCGTGAAGGGCTCGCTGACCGGCCTACAGCACACCCTCATCGAAGGCGCGCTGCTGACGGTGGCCATCGTCTTCCTGTTCCTGCACAGCTGGCGCTCGACCATCATCACCGGCCTGACGCTGCCCATCGCCGTGATCTCCAGCTTCATCGCCGTGCACGCCTTCGGCTTCACGCTGAACTTCATGACGATGATGGCGCTCTCCTTGTGCATCGGCCTGCTGATCGACGACGCCATCGTCGTGCGCGAGAACATCGTGCGCCACGTCGGCATGGGCAAGGACCACCGCACCGCGTCCTTCGACGGCACCAACGAGATCGGCCTGGCCGTCATGGCGACCACCTTTGCCATCTGCGCCGTGTTCGTGCCGGTCGCCTTCATGGGCGGCATCATCGGCAAGTTCTTCTACCCCTTCGGCATCACCGTCGCTGTCGCGGTGCTGGTCAGCCTGTTCGTCAGCTTCACGCTCGACCCGATGCTGTCCTCGGTCTGGCATGACCCGCCGAGCACGCGCATCAAGCACTGGCCCGTCATCGGCCACCTGATCCGCGCGACCGACTGGGGCATGGACCGCCTGCACGACCTCTATGCCCGCACCATCGACTGGGCCTTCTCCGGCCGCCGCTACCGCGTCTTCGTGCCGCCGATTCCCGCCTACGGCCATCCCTTCAGTGCCGACGGCCAACGCGACAAGGCCGCCAGGCGCCGCCTGCGCTTTGCGACGCTGACGCCGCGCGGCCTGGTCATGTGGGGCGCCTTCGCCAGCTTCGTCGCCGCCCTGGCGCTGGCGCCGCTGGTGGGCAGCGAGTTCGTGCCGCAGACGGACAACGGCTTCACGCAGGTCAACCTGCGCATGCCGGTGGCCAGCAGCATCGAGCGCGGCAGTGCCAAGGTCGCGCAGATCGAGGAGATCCTGAAGGCCTACCCCGAGATCAAGACCGTCTCCACCGTGGTGGGCAGCACCGGCGAGGGCATGGCCACGGGCCGCAACCAGGCGTCGCTGAACATCACGCTGACCGACCGCAAGGAACGCAAGCGCACGCAGAAGAACGTGGAAGACGCGATCCGCGCCGACATCGCCAAGATCCCCGGCATCGAGGTCAGCGTCGGCTTCGACCGCCCGATCTGGATCACCATCCTCGGCAGCGACCCCGAGGTGCTGACCCAGGCCGCCAAGGACCTGGTCGAGAAGATCAAGAAGATCCCCGGCGCCGTGGACGTGGACACGACCGTCAAGCCCGGCCTGCCGGCCTTTGCCGTGCGCCTGAAGGACTCGGCCATCCGCGAGCTGGGGCTGACCGCGCCGCAGATCGCGTCGTCCTTGCGTGCCTACGTCAACGGCGAGATCGCGACCTACTGGACCACGCCGGACGGCAACCAGGTCGAGGTGCTGCTGCGCCTGCCGCGCGAACAGCGCGAGCGCATCGAGCAGATGGCCAAGCTCCCGGTGGCGTTCTCGGCGTCGGGCGCGCCCATCACGCTGGACCAGGTGGCCACCATCGAGCCGGTGTTCAACCCCGAGGTCATCCGCCGCGAGAACCTGCAGCGCCGCGAGGCCGTGTTCGCCGGCGTGCAGGGCCGCCCCAGCGGCGACGTGAACGCCGACGTGCAGGCGCTCATCAAGAACACCCAGCTGCCGCCGGGCACCAGCTTCAAGGTGGACGGCGCCGGCAAGCAGCAGGCGGAGGCCTTCAACGGCCTGCTGGCGGCGATGGCCCTGGCAGCGATCTTCATCTACATCGTGCTGGCCAGCCAGTTCGGCAGCTTCCTGCAGCCCATCGCCATCATGGCGTCACTGCCGCTGGCGCTGATCGGCGTAATGCTGGCGCTGCTGCTGTGGCGCTCCACGCTGAACGTGTTCTCGATGATCGGCCTGGTGATGCTGATGGGCCTGGTGACCAAGAACGCCATCCTGCTGGTCGACTTCGCCAACCACGCCCGCAAGGCCGGCGCGACGGTGGCCGAGGCGCTGCGCGAGGCCGGGCTGATCCGCATGCGCCCCATCATCATGACGACGGCGGCCATGGTCTTCGGCATGCTGCCGATGGCCATCGCGCTCAACGACGGCGGCGAGATCCAGGCGCCCATGGGCCGGGCCATCATCGGCGGCGTCATCACGTCGACGCTGCTGACGCTGGTGGTGGTGCCGGTGCTGTACAGCTATCTGGTGCGGGAGAAGAAGCCCGCCAAGCAGGCGGCAGAGCAGGGTGCCTCGTCATTGCCGCTGCATGGCATGCCGGGTGCGATGCCGGCGGACAAGACCTAGTCTGTCACCTCGAGCGCCCAGGCGCGTTGGCCGGCTCCCCTGGGGACCGGCCTTTTTCTTGGCCGGCGCGCCGGGCGCCAGGCCGCGCTGCGGCCGGGCGGCGGCGCAGCCACCAGAGCCAGAGCCCGCTCGCGCCCAGCGCCGCCAGGGCAAAGCCGAGCAACGCATTGAGCGCCTCCAGCGCCAGCCCTCCCAACTCCCCGGTGTGCAAGGGGTAGATGATGCTGTTGGCGCGCGTGCCGGGATCGAGTTTGTCCCAACGGTCGATGCGCAAGATGGCACCGCTGTGCGGATGCAGCCAGACCGACGTCAGGCCGTTGGGATGCGGATCATCCGGCAGGATCAGGCGCACGCGCACTGGCTTGCCCGCGCCCCCCGCCACATAGCCGGCGGGCGCGTTGTTGAAAGGGGCGCGAGCCGAGGCCACCAGCGCGTCCAGTGGCGCCAGTGGTTGCGACGGCGCGGCAACTGCGACCTTCGGCGGGGCGAGCGGCACCTGGCCGGACAGCGAGGTCACGGCCTTGGCGAGCGGTTTCCACGCCATATAGGCACCGGTCGCAACGGGCACTGCGATCAGCATGCCCAGAACCGCGCCGCCGGTGCGATGCACGTCGAATAGCCCGCGCAGCAGCCCGCGGTCCAGCGCGAGGGAGAAGCCCTGGCGCCAACGCCGCGGCCACCACAGCACCAGCCCGCCCACGAGCAGCGTGCCGTAGGCCAAAGCCAGCCCCGCGAGCAGCGGCTTGCCGGCGTCGTCCAGCAGCAGCGAGCTGTGCAGTTCGAAGGCCAGGTTGAAGAAGCCCTCGCGCTCGCCGCGCCGGCCAAGCTCGCGGGCGTCGCGCGGGTCGAAGTAGACGAACCCGGCCCACGGCCTGTGGACGGTCGCCCTCAGGCTTTCGCCAGCTTGGCGTGGCGGGCGCAGCACGAACGAGGCGTCGGGGCCGAACTCGGCGAGCAGGCTTTGGCGCGTGCGATCCAGCAGGTCTGCAGCGGCAGGGCCCACCGGCACGCTGAACAGCGCTGCATTCAGCCACCGGTCCAGCGGCTTGAGCACGACGAGGCTGCCACCGAGCAGCGCCACCACGATGAGCGGCAAGGCCAGCGTGAGCGCCAGCCAGCGGTGCAGAAGCAGCCAGACGCGCCGCATCAAAAGCTTTGGCGCCAGCTGACCGTCACCGCGCGACCGCGCCCGGCGAAGTGATCGTCGTTGGTGCCCGCCGGATTGGACTGCGGGTAGTAGCCGACGTACTGCCGGTCGAAGAGGTTCTCGATACCGAGGCCGAAAACGCCCCAGGCGGTGCCATAGGTCGCCGCCAGATCGGCCAGCGTGTAGCCGCGGAAGCGTTCCTCCAGGCGTGCGGTGCCGACCGTGCGGCCGACGTTGATGTGGCGCGAGGCCAGGCGCGTGGCCTGCAGCCGCATCTGAGCCGTGGGGGCGACCTGCCAGGCTGCCGCCAGCACGAGCTTGTCAGGCCCCTGCGAGCGGGCGCCGAGCGTGACGTCGACCGGCGCGCCTTGCTGCGCGGCCGTCTTGCCGCGGATACGGGCGTAGCTGGCGCTGAGCGTCCAGCCTCGCACCGGTTTGACCTCGCCGCTGAACTCCAGCCCCTTCACGTGTACCGGCACCCGCAGCACGCTGCCGACGCCGGTGGCCGCATCGACCCGGATCTGGGAGCCCAGGTCGGAGCGCGAGTCATAGACGGACGCCGACAAGCTCCCCAGCGCGCCGCGCCACGCCAGGCCCACTTCCCGGTTGTCGGTGACGACCGGCTCGAGCGAGATCAGCTTGTCCACCGACTGGCTCGGCGTTGCCACTGCACGCAGCACCAGGCCGACGTCGGGCACGCCGAACCCTTCGTTGTAGGCCACGAAGGTGGACCATCCTCCGCCCAGCCGCCACACGCCGCCCAGGCTCTTGACCCATTGGGTGAAGCTGCGCTCACCGCCGTGAACGGCGGTGTCCTTGTAGAAGGCCAAAGTCTGGTAGCTGTCTACCTCGAGGCGGGCGCTTTCGCGCCGGGCACCACCGCGGATCGTTACCGGGCCGGCTTCGTACTCGAGTTGGGCGAACGGCGCCGTGCTCGTGAACTTGAGCGGAGGCACCCAGCTTCGGCCGGTCATCGCCAGGCGTTGCTGCGAGGTGTCCTTGAGCCAGTCCAGGCCGGTGGTCAGCTCCAACTTATCGAACAGGAAGTCGGGGCGCACCCAGCTCAGCTTGACGCCGGCCTTGTCGGCGACGACTTCCGATTGGTCAACCAACTGGCCCTGTGGGGCGATGCGCACGTCCTGGAAGGTGGCCGCCGCCGTGGCGCCATACAGGGCGGCGAAGTCTTGCTTGTACGCCTGCGCGTGCGCCTGGCCGCCAGCCAGTTCGCCGTGGTGCCAGTCCAGCGAGACGGTCCGCACCGCGTTTCGCGGCGACCGGCCCGGCGGCGTGCCCGGCGTGGCGGTCGTCGGCAAGCCGGTGGCCCGGTTGCCGGGCACCGGCTTCCAGTCGCCTTCGCCCGCAAGATGAAAGCGATTGACCGATAACTGCAGACGCTGGGCGCCGAAGTCGTGGCCCAGCTTGAGAAAGACGTCGCGGGCGCGCGAGTCCTGGGTGTCGCCCTGGACGGCCTCCAGGCCGAGCCGGCGCCCGTCGCCGTCGACGCCCACGCCGCGCAGCGTCGCGCCCAGATGGAGCAGGGCGTCGAAGCGCCCCTTGTGTTCGAGCGTGTAGCCGGCCTTCCACAGCGCGTCGTCGCCGTGGCCCTGGCTGCCGTACTTCAGCTCGACGCGGTGGCGGGTGCCCGGCTCACGCGGGGTGCGAGAGATGAAGTTGATGATGCCGCCGGTTGCGCCGAGCCCTTGCGCTGCGGATGCCCCACTGATGACCTCGATGCGCTCGATCAGCGACGGGTCGGCGAAATAGCCCTCCCGCGCCCCATTGCGCAGGGGGTTGCTCTGCGGGACGCCATCGAACAGCAGCAGCGCGGTTCGGCCACGCATCGATTCGCCGAAGCTCGTGAGCTTCTGGCGCGACGGGGCGTAGGAGGGCGCCAGCACGGACAGCACGGCGCTCAGGTCCTCGGCGACGAGGGTCTGCATCTCGATGTCCTGAATGCTGATCACCGAGACGGCACCGGGGATCTTGTCGATGGCCTTGCTGCCGCGCGTAGCGGTCACAACGACACGTTCAAGGGTCGGATCGGCAGGCTGTTGTGCGGTGCAAGGCAAGGCAGCCAACAGCGCCACGGCAATGAGGCTGGGTTTCGGTCGGTTCAAGGAGATGGCGTAGGGCATTCGAAGCGGCGGACGCAGGTTGAGCAGAGGGTTGGCGCAAGGGGCGACATCTTATCTGCAAAATGCGAATCATTCGCATTCGCAAGACGCATCATCCAGCGTGCCACTCCGTATTCCCTCCGACATCGGCGCACCTTTCGCGCCGGTTTTGGCTTTGATCTCCGGCGCAGCTGTGCCGGCCTGCGGCGCAGATACCCAGCGGTAGGAATGCGAGGCGCCCCGGCGCTGAACGTCGGCGCCACCGCGCTGCGCTGGCTGCGCCCGGGCCGCACGCGGTTCGAGCTGCTGGACAAACCGATCGTCTACCTGCCCGGCCCGGAACTGCAGCTGCGGGCAGGCGCGGCATGGACGCCGGTGTACGCGGGCATGGCGTTGGACGGGTGGACTGCGGGTGCGGCGACGCCGGCCTGTTTGGGGCCACGCCGCTCGCGCTGGTGGCAAGTGCGGCAAGCCGCGTTGATGTAGAGGACATGGCCGTCGCCACTCTGGACGGCTGAAGTAGCGGTCACGGTGTCGCCACGGTTTCCCGCACGCAACCGCGCAGCCAGCGGTGCGCCGCATCGCCGTCCATGCGCGGATGCCACAACAGCGAGACCGTGAAGGGCGCCAGCGCCAGCGGCAAGTCCAGGCTCACCATGCCGGGGCGCAGATGCGCCGTGTGCCGCTCAGGCACCGTCGCGATCAGGTCGCTGCCACGCGCCAGTGCCAGGGCTTCGGAAAAGCCGGCCACGGTGACGACGATGTCGCGGCTCAGGCCCAGGGCTGCCAGCGCCTGGGCGACCGGTCCCGCCGCCTTGCCATCCCGAGACAGACCGATGTGCCGGCCTGCCGCGTAACGTGCGACCGTCAGCCTGCCGCGCCCAAGGGCATGACCGTCGCGCACGACGGCCATGAACCGATCGCGAAACAGCGCTTGTGCGCGTAGTTCAGGCCCAGTGGGGCTGCCGACAACGCCGGTCTCCAGATCCACGCTGCCGTCGCGCAGCGGCGTGCTGTCGCGGTCGGGCTTGGGCACGAAGCGCAGCCGCACACCGGGTGCCTCGCTGCCCACCCGGGCCAGCAGCGCAGCACCGAAGTTCTCGACAAAACCTTCCCGTGTTCGCAACGTGAACTCGCGCTCCAACTGCTCCAGCTTCAAGGCGGCCGCCGGTCGCAGCGCGGCCTGCGCCTCGTGCACCAGCGGACCGATGCGCTCGCGCAGTTCCAGCGCGCGCGGTGACGCGACG
>NZ_JBQVNP010000134.1:0-14607 GCF_052436255.1 Roseateles sp.
ATGATGCCGGCAACGCCTTCAAGAAGATCGGCAAGAAAAAGAAGCACAAGAAGGGTCCCGATCCGAAGTTCGCGGCCTCGGTGTTCGACTGGGACTACTACTACGACAACGCCCCTGATGTGGTGAAAGCCAAGCTCGACTTGGCCACACACTGGAAGGACAGCGGTTTCAATGAAGGCCGGCGCGGCAGCCTGGAGTTCGACGTCCAGTACTACTGGAAGCGCTACCCCGACGTGCAGGCCAAGTGCGGCAGGACCGACTACGGATGCACCCTGAACCACTGGCTCGACCAGGGCCTGTACCAGGGCCGCCAGGGCAGCGCGGACTTCAGCACCATCGACTACCTGGCTCGCTACGCGGACCTGCAACAGTACTTCGGCAAGGAAGATTTCTCCGACGCCATGGACCATTGGCAAACCGCCGGCGAGGACGAAGGCCGCAACGGTCGACCCGTCTCCAGCGCTACCGGACCGGTTGCCGGCCCGACACGCATCGGCGGCGGCGGCGGCGGCGCGTGGAACGACCACATGGTCTGCGCGGGTCGGCCGCTGACGGGCTTCCGAATCGGCGCGGGCAAACGCGTGGACCGGCTGCAGTTCCGCTACGCCGACCGCGGCTGGGCCCCGCGTCAGGGCAGTGGCGGCAGCTTCCCGGTCGAGGTCAACCTGCCCGATGGCCAGTACTTCGTGCGGGTCGACTACCGCGCCGGCAGCGCTATCGACAGCATCGCCTTCGTCACCAACACCGGCAAGACCTACGGCCCGTACGGCGGCGGCGGCGGCAGTGCCGGAAGCTACAACGTGACGCCGGGCGAGAAGTTGGGCTGCATGGCCGGCCGCTCGGGCAGTTCGACCGACCAACTCACGTTCTATTCGACGGGCCCACATTGATGAACAACCTCAATCTCGCATTGCGCCCGCGCAAGCTTGTTGTCGCCATGGCCGTCGCTTTGGCAATGGTTTGCGCCGCCCACGCCGAAGCGCCGGCCCGGTCGTTCGGCGAAATGCTGGAGCGGGTGGCCCTGGTGCCGGCCGGCGAGCACGACTCCGAGATGCTGGCCAAGGTGTCGGTGGCCGTCGGCCACCTCAAGCGCCTGGACCTGCCCAAGGCGCAGGCGGCACTCAACGAAGCCCTGCAACTGGACCCGCGCAGTTCGCACCTGCACTTTCTCAACGGCTTCGTCTATCACCTGCAGGCCCGCCTGGGGGATTCGCAGAAGTCGGATCTGGCGCTGGAGGGCTACCAGCAGGCCCTGCGCATCGACCCCGGCAACTGGATCGCGCAGGAGTTCCTGGGCCTGGCGCACATGGAACTCAAGCAGTACGACCGCGCCAAGCGGGCATTCTCCGAGGTGCTGCTGCTGACGCCCGACAGCCTGATGTCGATCAACGGCCTGATGGTGGCCTCGTATCTCACGGGCGACGCCAGGACAGCCTGCGCCATGGCCGAGCAGTTTCACAAGCGCTCGGCGCAGCCGTCCGCAGGGTTCCTGCGCTCGAGCATGGCGGTCTATGCGTCCTGCGGCAACTTTGCCGAGGCCGGCCTGATGCGCGCCGCGCTGGTCCAGCTGGGCGGCGACGGCGCCGAGCTCACGCGCATCGATCGGCGGGTGGCACAGTGGAAAGGCTTCTACAGCGAACAGGAGCGGAAGGCGGCCAGCATCGTCGACGTCAGCCTGAGCCGATTGCCTGCGGAGACACCACCCACCGTGCTGGCTCAAGCCTTCACACTGCCAAAACTGCCTGCGGCCGCGCCGGGCCAGACCGGCCAGAAGGCCGCGCCCATGTCGGCCGCCGCGCCCAGCCCTGCTGCCCCGGCGCCTGAACCGCTGCCTGCCACGGCGACATCGGCAACCGCCGCGGCGCCCACAATGGCCGCGGCCCCGGGAATCGAAACCGCCGACAGCGGCCCCCGCATGCTGCTGGTGGATGTGGTGCTGCTGTCCACGCAGGAGCTGATCTCCACCTCCAAGGGCATCAACCTGCTCAGCGCGCTGACGCTTCAACTGGGCTCGGTCGCGGGTAACCTGCCGGCCTACTCGCGGGTCGTCACCTCCAACACGGTGGGTGAGGCTGCCGCTGCGGTCAGCACCGCCATCACGCGGGCGGTCACCATCCCGGCGCTGACGTATTCGCTGAACATCGCCAACGCCAATAACTCGTTCAACGAAGTCCTGGCGCGCCCGACGCTGGCCGCCATCGAAGGCATGCCGTCCGAATTCTTCTCCGGCACCAACCTGAGCGCGGGGCTGGTCTCAACCAGCCAGCAGGGCGGCACCACCATCGTGCCGCTGGACAAGCGCTTCGGCATCAAGCTGTCGGTGACACCCAACTTCCTGCCGCAAGGGCGGGTGCAGCTGAAGGTGGAGGCGCAGCGCACGGCGCTCAATGCCAGCTCCGAAAGTTCCCGGGTGGCCTACCAGATCGAGATCGGCGAGACCACGGCCAACGCCAACGTGGTGATGAACCTGGGTGACACCCTGGTGCTCAGCGGGTTGAGCGAAAAGTCGTCGTCGCGGACCCGCGACGGCGTACCCGGGTTGCAGAACGTACCGGGACTGCAATACCTGTTCTCGAACAAGAGGACCAACGACCTGCAGCGCTCCGTGCTGATCCTCGTCACGCCCAGGGCGCCGGTGCAGGTCGCCGAAGGCAGCCCGGCGGACAACGACCCGATGGGCGTGCGCATGAAGCGCCTGCGCGGCAAGTTCGGCATTCCTGACAAGACCCCGGCCAACATCGAAGCCGTTCTGACCCAGATGGACGGCAACGACTTCTACCGCGAGTTCCGCCAGGGCGACGTCACGCTCGAACGCTGGGACCGCATGCGCACCACCGGCGACCGCTTGAAGGAAGCGCTGGGCTTTCTGTACTACTGAAGTCGGCCCCGGGGTCGCGCGCCCCGCCTCTGAACACAGGTTCGAGGCCGCTCCACCGTAGCCAGGCGCGAGCCGGGGCCCCAACCGATGTTTCGATCGGCCTTGCCTGTGGCGACCCGGGCAGCACCTCGCCCTCGTGCAACTCAGCTCGACGCGAGCATCGCGGCCTCCAGCCCGGCCTAGGGTCCGATCGCTACAAGCAGCAAGCCGCCCGGTGCAGCTCGACTCGCCAGCACCCGTGCCGTGTCTAGGGTTTATGTGCCGCTGCGGGCGGAACGTGGTGAATGGCGCCGCGCGGGCGGACCGCGACGTCCAGCGGTTGCGCGGCAACCCCGGCAGGGGTTCCGCCCGCCAAGTGAACCCGCCCGAGATTTCCGGCATCCAGCACCTTCTTCAGCCGCGGATAAGTAGCGACGAAAAGCGTCGCCGCTGCCAGCATGCCGGCCATTGCCCAGACGCCCTCGCGACGCCCGCTGCCCGCGGCCGCAGCGGCCGTGCCGGGGCAGTAGCCGGACAGCGCCATGCCGGCGCCAAACAGAGCCGCGCCGCCGACCAAGCCGACCGGATTCATGGGCTTGGGCTCGACGGTCGCTAACCCGCGGCGCTTGAGCCAGTGGTGGCCGAGCGCACCGACGGCGACGGCCGCGCCCATCGTCTTGGCGACGCGGCTGTCGTCGCCGGTCAACTGCCCGACGATCGTGCGTGAATCGGCCAGCCCGCCGCGCTGCAACAGCGCGCCGAAGACCAGTCCGGTTGCCAGACCAAGCGCATTGCGCGTGCTTTCGTTCATCTGAGCCATCAGACTTTCTCCACTGGGTACCTGGCGTTGCGTGCACGGCGCGCCAGCAGCGTTCCGACCCCAAACATGAGCGGGGTGAACAGCCAGCTCGACCCTGCACCCTGCGCAGTGCCCGACAACGCATGCCCGCTGGTGCAACCATCGGCCATGCGGGCCCCGAACATCAGCATCGCACCGCCGGCTGCACTGGCCAATGGCGAGCGCTTCAATGCGGCATCGGAATTGCCATCCTCCGGTGCGCCTTCGTCGAGGCCGAACGTGCGTGCCGACGCCATGCCACCGAGGATGGTGCCGAGCACCAGCCATGACTCCCAGTTGAACTTGGGAGGCTCCTTGCGCGCCTTGACATAGGCGTTCACGTGCGTCACGTCCGGGGCCAGCCGGCGTGCGGTCAGCGCGGCCGTGCTCTCGTAGGCGCCGCTGACGCCGATGCCCTTGCGGAATGCCGCGAAAGCACAGATGTTGAGCAGTCCTATCGCCGCGCCGATCAGGTAGGGCGACGGACTTGGATGGTGAGCAGCGCGTTTGTTCATCGGCGTGGGCCCTCGACGTCGGGTGTGGTCACGGAATTCGCGCAAGCGCCGAGCTCGACGCGGCGCTCCAGCTTCTGCCAGGCCTCCATGCCGCCGAGCAGATTGCGCACATCGCGCGCGCCGCGCCGCATCAGCATGCTGGCCGCCAGGCTCGCTCGATGCCCGACGCCGCAGGTGACGACCACGGGCGCCTCGGGATCGAACGGCGGTTGCAGGCGAGCGAGCTCACGCTCCACGTAGCCCACGTACAGATGCGAGACGCCGGGAATATGCCCCTCGGTTTCGAACTCGACGTCGTCGCGCACGTCGATCACCCGCAGGTCGCGCTGCGCGGGGTCGACTTCGATGCGGCCGGCCTCGACAGTGCCAAGCCCCGCCATCGGCAAGCCATGGTCGCGCCAGGCTTCGAAGCTGCCTGCGAGCACCCCTTGGACGTAATCGAGGCCGACCCGCCCGAGCGCCTTGACGGCATCGTCCAGCGCCGTTGCCGCGTCGTCCAGGACGAGATAGATCGGCGTGCCGGCCTCGGCGACCCAGCCTGCGAACACCGACAGCCCGTCGGACCAGATGCTGTAGGAACCGGGCACGTGCCCGCCTGCAAAAGCCTCGGGGCGGCGCAGGTCGAACACCAACCCACGCCGGCACTCTGTCTGGAAGTCCTTGGGTTGCAGCACCCGCACGGCGCTGGCCGAGGTGAGCGGGCCCATCCCGCCTTGGGAATTCACCTGCTCCATGTGGCGGAAATAGGGCGGGCGCGGAATGCGCTCGTCCAGCTTGCCCTTGATGAACTCGTCGCGCGAACGAACGAACACGGGGTTGTAGCTTCGCTCCAGTCCGATCGTCGAATCATCGCGCTCGGCGATGTTGCCGCCGCAGACCGAACCCGCGCCGTGGGCTGGCAGCAGGATCGTCTGGTCACCCAGCGGCAGGAGCTTGGCATGCACCGCGTCGTAGAGCTGGCCTGCGTGCTCGGCGGTCTTCGATGGATCCGTCAGATCGGTCCGCCCGGTCTCGCCGATGAACAGTGTGTCGCCGGTGAACACTGCCCACGCGCGGTCGGGTGCGTCGTCGAGGTAGACGGCGTAGCACATGCTCTCGGGCGTGTGGCCGGGCGTGTGCAGTGCGACGAGCCGGATTCCTTGGGCGAGTTCGAATCCTTCACCGTCGTCGAGCCGGATGTCACCGTGGCCGAACGCCCCGTGCCGCCCGTTGACGACCTTGGCACCGCACTGACGCGCCAGTTCGGCCGAACCCATGACAAAGTCTTCCTGTCGATGGGTCTCGATGGCGTACTTGATCGTCAGCTTGTGCCTGCGCGCCAGCTTGACGTACTCGCCCACGTCCCGGCGCGGATCCACCACCGCACCCTGTCCCTGGTTACCGATCAGGTAGGCCACGTGGGCGATACCGGGGGTCTTGATGCGTTCGAAGATCATGATGCGTTGCCCGCAGTCCAAGACGCCAATCGGGGCAAAGAGCGTGCCCAGCCCGATTTCAAGCACAGCGCGACCAAGTCGGGACGGCCAAGATTACGCGGGCCAAGTGGACGCCGGGATCACGAAGGCTCAGGGGTTGCCATCACTGCGCACGCCGCCGACCTGCGCGGGCATCCTCCTCAGCCCATCCCCCCAAATCTGCAGTCCGTCGCCCTCCGCTAGGGCCGACGCCCGTGCTGGAGATATGGTGTGCTACATCAGCAACACACCCCGGAGCACCCATGACTCCCACCTGGACAGACCAGGCGCCTATTTACCAGCAGCTCGCCGACCGCCTGGCCGTGCAGTTGCTGGACGGCAGCCCCCCGGAAGGCGAGGCATTGCCCTCGGTGCGCGTACTCGCCAGCCAATACGTCATCAACCCGCTGACCGTGACGCGGGCGCTGCAGGCGCTCAGCGACCATGGCCTGATCGAGTCGCGCCGTGGCCTGGGCATGTATGTGATGGCCGGCGCGCGGGAGCGGCTTTTGCGGCATGAGCGCGAGCAGTTCCTGCAGAAGGATTGGCCAGCGCTGCGCGCCAAGCTCAAGCGGTTGGGGCTGACCGCCAAGGACCTGAACTGGGAGTCGACATGAACCTGATCGAAGTCAAGAACGTCTCGCTGCGCTATGGCAAGAAGACCGCGCTGAACGATGTCTCCATCACCGTGCCCAAGGGCCGTGTCGTGGGACTGCTGGGCCACAACGGCGCGGGCAAGACCTCGCTGATGAAGGCCCTGGTCGGCCTGCTGCCGGTACAGGGCCAGATGAGTGTGCTGGGCCTGGAGCCGACCAAGAACCGCCAGCAGTTGCTGACCGAGCTGAGCTACATCCCCGACGTGGCGGTGCTGCCGCGCTGGGCCAAGGTGCATGAGCTGGTCACGCTGATGAGCCAGTTGCAGCCGAAGTTCTCCGCCGAGCGCGCCCGGGCCCTGCTCAAGCGCACCAGCGTCAGCGAGGGCGACAAGGTGAAGAGCTTGTCCAAGGGCATGGTGGCACAGACCCACCTGGCACTGATCGCCGCCATCGACGCCAAGCTGATGATCCTGGACGAGCCGACGCTGGGCCTGGATGTGGTGTCGCGCAAGAGCTTCTACGAGATGCTGATCGACGAGTGGTGCGACGGCGAGCGCAGCGTGCTGATCTCGACCCACCAGGTGGAGGAAGTGGAGGCACTGCTGTCCGACGTGATCATGCTGGACGAGGGCCGCGTGGCGCTGTCGATCAGTCTGGAGGACATCGACCGCCGCTTCGTCGCGTTGAACCACGACCCGGCCGCCGCCGCCGCGATGGCCGCCGCCCACCCGCTGCTGCGCTACCGCGAGCAGGGCCGCACGACGTCACTGTTCGATGGCCCACCGCCCGAGCACATCACCAGCCTGGGCCAGCGCGTGCGCCCCAGCCTTGTCGACCTCTTCATGGCGCTGACCCGCAACCCGGCGCTGAACAACAAGCAAGCCTGAACCAGGAGACGCCATGACAAACCATATCCCCACCCTGCTGCAGCGCGAATGGATGCAGCACAAGCGCGGCTGGCTGATTGCCGCGCTGGCGCCCCCGCTGCTGTTCCTGGCGGCGCTGCCGTTCGGCCAGGTGACGGGCCTGCCGATGGACAGCCCCGAGCTGATGGCCGTCGGCATGGTGATGATGAGCGCCTGCGCCGTCTACGGCATCTCGTTGCTGGTGGCGCTATTCCAGCTGCCGGGCCTGGCGCGGCGCGACACGCAGGACCGCTCCATCGAGTTCTGGCTGTCGCTGCCGGGCCGGCCGAGCGAAAGTGTGATGTCCACGGTGATCGCCCATGCCTGGCTGGCGCCGCTGGGGGGCGCCGTTGTCGGCATGCTGTTCGGCATCCCGATTGCGATGAGCGTGCTGACGAGCCGGGCCGACTTCTCGACGGCGTTGGCGGTGAACTGGGGCGAGGTCATCATGGCGGCCACGCCATTGCTGGTGCGCGGTCTGGCCGGCACCTTGCCGCTGATGCTGTGGCTGGCGCCCGTGATCTTCGTGCTGATGGCCGCCTCGGCCTGGCTCAAGCGCCTGGGCGTGCCGGTGGTGCTGGTCGGCGGCGGTGTCGCGGTGGCCGTGCTCGACAAGGCCTATGACATCGAGTGGCCGCTGCGGGCGCTGCAGGGCTTGGTCGACCAGATCAACCACACGCTGGTGCACGACGGCAAGAGCCTGGTCCAGGCGCTGGAGTCGGGCACCAACCTCGTCACCTGGGTGCTGCAGGACCTGGGCCAGACGCTGGCGCAGCTGGCCACGGCGCAGTTCCTCGGCTGGGCGGCTGTCGCCGCCGCGGCGTTCGCGCTGGTGGTGCTGAAGCGCTCGCGCGGCGGTTGAGCCACCAGGCTCAGGCCGGCTTGTTGGCCAGGCCTTCCGCAGATGGCGGCACGATGCGTGCCGCCATTTCCTTGCGGAAGCGGTTGAGCTCCTGCACGGTGGCAAAGCTGCGGTCCATCAACAGGCTCATGTTGTGCAGGATGCGCTCGACCACCTTGTTCTCCCACACGCTGTCGAACTGGATCTGCTTGTCCAGCCAGTGCTCCAGCCACTGCGGGTCGGGCAGGCGGCTCTGGATGGTGTCGCGCGGAAAGAGCTTGGTATTGACGTGCAGGTTGGTGGGGTGCAGCGCCTGGGCGGTGCGGCGGGCGCTGGCCATCAGCACGCCGACCTTGGCGAAGGCGGCGCGCGCCTCGTCGCCAAACTTGGTCATGGCGCGCTTCATGTAGCGCAGGTAGGCGCCGCCATGGCGGGCCTCGTCGCGCGACAGGGTTTCGTAGATGGCCTTGATGACCGGCTCGGTGTGCCACTCGGCCGCGCGGCGGTACCAGTGGTTGAGGCGGATCTCGCCGCAGAAATGCAGCATCAGCGTTTCCAGCGCCGGGGCGGGGTCGAAGTCGAAGCGCACCTCGTGCAGCTCGGCTTCGGTGGGCACGAGCTCGGGGCGGAAGCGCCTGAGGTATTCCATCAGCACCAGGCTGTGCTTCTGTTCCTCGAAGAACCACACCGACATGAAGGCCGAGAAGTCGCTGTCTTCGCGGTTGTCGCGCAGGAACATCTCGGTGGCCGGCAGTGCCGCCCACTCGGTGATGGCGTTCATCTTGATCGTCTGGGCCTGTTCGTCACTCAGCTGGCTGGCGTCGAACTTGTCCCACGGAATGTCGCGATCCATGTTCCATCGCACGGCTTCCAGTTGCTTGAACAGTTCGGGGTAAAGCATGGCGGGTCCTCGTTAGAGACCTGATTCTAAAAGTTCGCGCCAGCGCGCAATCTCAGGCGTGATCGCGGCCAGGCCATCAACACAGCGCACGCCGTCGGGCACACCTGGCAAACGAAGTGCCCGGTTGCTGCCGCCGGCCCAGATCTCCACGTTGGCCGGTAGCAGCTCGCGCAGCAGGCCCAGTCCGTCGAAGACGGCCCGCGCAGGAAGTTGCCCGCTGAAACTGAGCGCCACCACGTCGGCGCGATGCACCGTAGCGGCCGCGGGCAGTTGGACAATCGGCGTCTGCACGCCCAGCGACAGGCAGACGGCGCCCTCCAGGCTGAGCAGCGCCTCGGCCATCAGCAGGCCCAGCGCATGGCCTTCACCCGGCAGCGTGGTAAGCAGCACACGCGGGCCGGCGCCCTGCAGGTTCACCGGCAAGGCGTGAATGGACTGCCGCAGCACGAGTTGGAGGGACTCGCTGTAGATGTGCTCTTCAAAGACCTGCAGTTCGCCGCTCATCCACAGCTCACCGATGCGCGTCGTCAGCGGCGCGAACACCTGGCCGATGCTGCCGGCCAGGCCGCGGCGCAGCACGGCCTGGGACAGCGTGCGGCGCAGGCCGTCGACATCATGGCTCTGCAGCAGCGCGGTGCAGACCGCCACCTCCGGCGCCTCGGCCCCGGTGGCCGTCTCACTCGCCGCAACGGGGGGCTGCAAGAGCGCCGACAGTTCCGGCAGCGGGGCCGCGACGATGCGGCCGGGCCGGTGCCCGGCGTCCAGCAGCCGCTTGACGAGCCGCAGCTTGAGCACTTGCTCGGGCGGGTAGAGCCGCTCGCCCGCCGCGTCGCGCGAGGGCGCCGGGAATCCGTAGCGGCGCTCCCAGACGCGCAGCGTCTCCTTGCTGATGCCGGTGTCCCGCTCCACCGCAGTAATGCCTACGCCCGCCACAGCGCCCGCATCCGCAGCGGTCGCACTCGCGTAAACCGTGGGCTCAGCCACGGTGCAGTCCGTCCGTCATTCGTGTTGAAAACGACCGCTCATGCATAAATTGTCCTGGACAAACGTAGTACAAACATAGTTTCTTGACCTAATATAGCGCTGCAACTCCAAATTGCCCAGGACAAACCTTTAACAATCGCTTCGATCTGTCGCCCATGGCTCAAGCCTGCGCTGCAACTGTTTGCAAAGCGGCGCGCGCCAATCGAAGCAGTGCCGGACATGAACGATGACGACAACAATCGTCGCCCGAACTGGGTACACCGACTTGGAACTTCATGTTCCGGCTCAACGATCAAGCTACACCCCTAGTGAAAGCCCGCGTCCTGCTCGACGCGGGTCGACACCGTTCAATCAAGAATTTAGGTCGCACAACCTCTCTGAGACCAGAGCAGCAATCTCGGAGCCGTTCTCCTCCTCCTCCCTCCCTCCCTCGTTGGCTCCGGGGCGTTCTGCGGCCACTTTTACAGCCAGGGCTCGTGTCGATGACACGGGCCCTTCCTTTTTCGGCGCCGGCGCAATGCATGCCGAGCCCCTGCTGGGTCTGCTGCGGGACCGCGGGCATCCGAATCGACCGGGCGATCGCACGGACACGCGCATTGCAGTGGTCGGCAGCGGCATCGCCGGGCTGTCGGCCGCCTGGGCGCTGAGCGACCGCGCCCACGTCACCCTGTTCGAGGCCGGCACCCGCGCTGGCGGCCACACGCATACGGTTGACGTCACGCTCGACGGTGTCACTCATGGCGTCGACACGGGCTTTCTCGTCTTCAACGAGCGCACCTACCCGCTGCTGATCCAGCTGTTCGCCCAGCTCGGCGTCGCCGTTGCCAAGAGCGACATGAGCTTCTCGGCCCAGGTGCCCGCCGATGGCGTCGAGTGGAGCGGCAGCAGCCTGTCCAGCGTCTTCGCGCAGCGCCGCAACCTGCTGCGGCCGGCCTTCTGGGGCATGCTGTCCGACCTGCTGCGCTTCAACCGCCTGTGCACGGCCCTGGCCGCGCGAGGCGAGGAAGCGGCGCTGTCTGAGCCCATCGGCGACTTCCTGGCCCGCCACCGCTTCGGCCGCGGCTTCAGGGACTGGTACCTGCTGCCCATGGTCGCCTGCATCTGGTCCTGCCCGACGGCGCAGATGCTGCAGTTCCCCATCCGCACGCTGATCCGCTTCTGCCACAACCATGGCCTGCTGCAGGTCAACGACAGGCCGCAGTGGTGGACGGTGACGGGCGGTGCGCGGCACTACGTCGAGGCGATGCTGCCAGCCATTCACGATGTGCGCCTGGGTACGCCGGTACAGGCCGTGTGCCGGCTGCCCGACGGCGGTGTGGCCCTGGGCACGAGCCAAGGCGTTGAGCGCTTCGATGCCGTCGTCCTCGCCGGCCACAGCGACCAGAGCCTGGCC
The DNA here is from genome assembly GCF_052436255.1 of Roseateles sp. GTDB lineage: Bacteria > Pseudomonadota > Gammaproteobacteria > Burkholderiales > Burkholderiaceae_C > Pelomonas. Next base: position 11,285 of record NZ_JBQVNP010000134.1, read on the forward strand.
TTGCTGGCCAACGCCAGCGCCGCCGAGCGCGAGCTGCTGGGCGCCATACGCTACCAGCCCAATGTCGCCGTGCTGCACACCGACGCGGCCTTGCTGCCGCGGCGCCGCAAGGCCTGGGCGGCCTGGAACTACGAGAGCGGGCGTGATCACAGCAGGGCCGGCGCGTCGGTCTGCCTGCACTATTTGTTGAACCAGCTGCAGCCTTTGCCGTGGCAGCAGCCCGTGGTCGTGTCACTGAACCCGCTGCGCCAGCCCGACCCGGCGCGCGTCGTCGGCCGCTACGACTACGCCCACCCTGTGTTTGACGACGCCGCAGTGCGCGCCCAGGCCCGCCTGCACGAGATCCAGGGCAACGGCGGCGTCTGGTTTGCCGGCGCATGGACGCGTTATGGCTTCCACGAGGACGGCCTGCTGTCGGGCCTCACGGCCGCCCAGCAGGTCATTTCACGGGTGCTGTCATGACCCCCTCCGCGGCTCAACTCGGTATGGGCCAGGTCTACCACCGCCGGCTGCGCCCGCGCGCGCATGCGTTCGCCTATCCGAGCTATTTCCTGTGGCTGCCGATGCGCTCGCTGCGCCGTGAGGCCGTGGCGGCGCTGAACCGCAACGGCTTCGGTTGGCTGAGCTTTCATGACGCCGACCACGGCGACGGCGGCAGCGACGCACTGGCGTGGCTGGACACCCTGCTCGCCTCGGAAGGCATCGACGATGCCGACGGCGAGGTCTGGCTACAGACCTATCCGCGCGTGCTCGGCCATGCCTTCAAGCCCGTCAGCTTCTGGTTCTGCGAGCGCGCGGACAGCTCGCTGGCGGCCGTCGTCGTCGAGGTCAACAACACCTTCGGCGAGCGCCACTGCTATCTGCTGTGCGGGGCCGACCTGTCCTGGGGCAGCGAGCAGACGGCCGCCAAGGTCTTCCACGTGTCGCCCTTCTGCCGGGTCGAGGGACGCTACCGGTTCCGCTTCCTGCATGGCAACCGCCACGTCATCAGCTGCGTCGACCACGACGACGACACCGGCCCGCTGCTGCTGACCAGCCTCAGCGGCCGGCTGCAGCCACTGACCTCGCGCAGCGCCCGCGCCGCTTTCTTCGCCATGCCTGCGCTGACGCTGATGATCGTCGCCCGCATCCACTGGCAGGCCCTGAAGCTGGCCGTCAAGCGCCTGCCGTTCTTCTCCAAACCCCAGCCGCCAGAGCGCTTTGTGACGCGCTGACTGCCATGACGACAACGACCTCAGCACCCCTCCTCGCCAGCACCCTGCCCCGCCCCGCCCGCCGCGTGCTCGCACTGCTCGGTCATCTGCAGCATGGCAGCCTCGATCTGCAGACCCCCGAGGGCGAGCTGCTGCACTTCGGCGGCGGCCGCGAGCCGCGCGCGGCCATCCGCATCGTCGACTGGCAGACCTGCGCCGCGGCCATGGCCTCGGGCGATGTCGGCTTTGCCGAAAGCTTTGTCGATGGCCACTGGACCAGCCCCGACCTGCGCGCGTTGCTGGAGCTGCTGATCCGCAACCGCACGGCCCTGGAGTCGCTGGTGTACGGCGGCTTCTGGGGCGGCCTGCTGCATCGGCTGCGCCATCTGATGCGGCGCAACACGCGACAGGGCAGCCGCAAGAACATCCACGCCCACTACGACCTGGGCAACGAGTTCTACAAGCTGTGGCTGGACCCGACCATGAATTACTCCAGCGCCTGGTTCGCCGGTGCACCGCAGGGCTCGTTGGACGGGGCGCAGCAGGCCAAGATGCGGCGCGCGCTGGCCGAGGCCGGCGTGGCTCCGGGCAGCCGCGTGCTGGAGATCGGCTGCGGCTGGGGCGCCATCGCCGAAGTCGCGGCGCGCGACTTCGATGCGCGACTGACCGGGGTGACCCTGTCCACAGAGCAGCTCGCCTGGGCGCAGGAGCGCCTTGGCAAGGCCGGCCTGAGCGCCGACCTGCGCCTGCAGGACTACCGCGACATCGCCGACGAGCCCTTCGACGCCATCGTCTCCATCGAGATGTTCGAGGCCGTCGGGCGCGAGTACTGGGATGGCTACTTCCGCACCGTCGCCGCCAAGCTCAAGCCCGGCGGCCGCGCCTGCATCCAGAGCATCACCATCCGAGACGATCTGTTCGACCGCTACGTGCGCTCGACAGATTTCATCCAGCAGTACATCTTCCCCGGCGGCCTGCTGCCCAGCCCCAGCCAGTTCCGCACGCATGCGCAGTCGGCCGGGCTGCGCGTCGTCAACGAGCTGGCCTTCGGCCCCGACTATGCCGAGACGCTGCGCCGCTGGCGCGAGGCCTTCCTGCATCACGAGGGCCCCGTGCGAAAGCTCGGCTTCGACGGCCGCTTCATGCGGCTGTGGGAGTTCTACCTCGCCTATTGCGAGGCGGCATTCGCGGCGGGCAACACCGACGTCATGCAGTTCACGCTGGTACGGGACTGACCATGCAGCGCCGTGCCGCTCTCGTCACGCTGGCGCTGGCTCCCCTGGCCCATGGCGCTCCCGAACTTAACGGGTTATCGCAGCGCGGCCGCGCGCGGTTCCGCTTCTTCGGCCTGCATGTCTATGACATCCGGCTGTGGTCGGCAGCGCCCGTCACGGCCGCAAACTGGCAGGCGCAGCCGCTGACGCTGGAGCTGGAATACGCGCGCAGCCTGGAGGGCGCGGAGATCGCCAAGCGCTCGCTCCAGGAGATGCGCCGCCAGGCCGCCATCACCGCCCCCCAGGCCGAGGTCTGGCTGGCCGAGATGCAGGCAGCCTTCCCCGATGTGAAGGCGGGTGACCGCATCAGCGGCAGCTTCGAGCCCGGCGCTGCGGCGCAGTTCTTCGTCAACGGCCAGCCGCGTCGCCGCGTCGCCGACGCCGCGTTCGCGCGGCTGTTCTTCGGCATCTGGCTCAGTCCGCAGACTTCGGAACCGGGCCTGCGCGAGCAGCTGTTCGGCTCGAATGACCGCTGAGCGGACCGCTGATCTCGCCGCCCGCGACGGGCTGCGCTATGGCGCGCTGGGCTTGGCGCTGGCCTTCGTCGCGCTGCCGCTGTATGTGCACCTGCCGGCGCACTATGCGACGCGCTTCGGCGTGCCGCTGGCCAGCCTGGGCGCGCTGCTGCTGGCGGCACGCGCACTCGATGCCTTCGTCGACCCGTGGATAGGCCGGCTGTGCGACCGCGCCCTGGGCCGCCCCGGCCTGGCCTGGCAACTGCCGCTCGCCGCCTTGCTGCTGGCGGCAGGCTTTGCCGGCCTCTTCTTCCCGCTGCCGCGCGCGCCCGCCGCGCTGCTGGCCTGGGCGGGCGCGGGCCTGGTGCTGACCTACCTGGCCTACAGCTTCCTGGCCGTGC
>NZ_JBQVNP010000135.1:0-14604 GCF_052436255.1 Roseateles sp.
GTCCCCCGAGGGGACGGCGATGCTCGCGGGGGAGGCCCCGCGCGCACATCGCCGGACGGGCCGGCTTGGGAGCGGCCCGGCGCTCGGCCCGGGTGGAGCCCCTCGCTCACGGCTACACGCGCGGTCCCCCGAGGGGACGGCGATGCGTGGGGCCCGACGACCCTATGCAGAAGTCGCCGAAAGGCAGCGTCAGCGTGCTGCCTTGGCCAGCCGGGCCTTGATGCGGCTCAACGCCACCGGCGTGACGCGGATGTAGCTGGCGATGTCGCGCTGCTTCAGCAATGCCACCAGCTGTGGCTGCTCGCGCAGGAAGCATTCGTAGCGCTGCTCGGGCGTCAGCGTCAACAGCTGCATCTCGCGCCTCTCCTTGCGTTCGCCGTAAAGCCGGAAGGCCTGGGTCAGCGCGCATTGCCAGGGCGGATGGCGCCCGGCCAGGTCCTGCAGCACGGCATAGGGCAGCATGTCGACCATCGCGGCGGTCTCCGCCACGGCGGCGAAGCTGCTGCGCCCGCCGGGGCTCAGCGCGGTCACGCTGGCAAAGCACTGGCCGGCGGTCACGAAGGCCTTGACCCAGGCATCGCCGCCGGCGGTCTCGTAGATCAGCTTGATGATCCCGTCGCGCGGCACGAACACCTCCCGCAGCGGCACGCCGGCCTCGAACAGCCGCTCGCCACGCGCCAGCCGGCGCGGGCGCAGCGCCTGCTCCAGCGTCGCGCGCTCCGGCAGATCGCTGCCGGCCAGGGCGCACAGGATGTCGAAGGCCGACGGTGGCACTGAACCTGGGTTAATGCGCAGCGGCGCGCCGGCTGGCAGGCTGGCGACCCCACCGTCTTGCATTTGCTGCCCATGCGTCATCCCCTGCCTCCGCTTCTCTTCATCGCCTGCATCCTGCTGATGATCGCGCTGCAACAGCTCATGCCGCTGCGGGACTTTGCCAGCCTGCCGCTGCGCATCGCCGGGTTGGCGCTTGTCGCCACCGGCGTCGCCATCGCCCAATGGCATGCGCGCCTGTTCCGCCGCACGGGCACGCAGATCCGCACCTTCGACGAACCCACGAGCATCGTCACCGGCGGCCTGTTCCGCTTCAGCCGCAACCCGATGTACCTGGGCATGCTGCTGGCGCTGTGCGGCGCAGCGCTTGCCCTGGGCGTGCTGTCGGCAGGGGCCGGCCCGCTGCTGTTCTTCATTGCGGCGCAGACCTGGTATATCCCGTTCGAGGAGGCCGCGCTGCACCGGAAGTTCGGCGCCGACTATGCGGATTACCGGCGGCGCGTGCGGCGTTGGCTCTGAGACTCAAACCGGCCCGAGCACCCGCATCGAATAGTCCACGGCTCTGACATCCTTGGTCAGCCGGCCGATGGAGATGCGGTCCACGCCGGTGGCGGCGATCCAGCGCAGCTGGTCCAGCGCGACGCCGCCCGACACCTCCAGCAGCGCGCGCCCAGCATTGACCACCACGGCCTCGCGCATCTGCGCCTCGCTGAAGTTGTCCAGCAGCACGCTGACGGCGCCCGCGTCCAGCGCCTCGTGCAGCTGCGCGATGGTCTCGACTTCGATCTGGATGTCCACGGCGGCGTTCAAGGCCTGCGCCGCACGCAGGGCGGGGCCCACGCCGCCGGCCGCGGCGATATGGTTCTCCTTGATCAGGATGCCTGCATACAGCGCCAGCCGCTGGTTCTGCCCGCCGCCGACGCGTACCGCGTACTTCTGCGCCAGGCGCAGGCCCGGGATGGTCTTGCGCGTGTCGAGCACGGCGCAGCCGTTCGGGTTGGGGCTGGCGCCGGCCACCGCGTCGACATGGGCGCGCGTGAGGGTCGCGGTGCCCGACAGCAGCTGCAGGAAGTTCAGCGCCGGCCGCTCGGCCGACAGCAGCGCGCGGCCGTCCGCCTGGATACGGCAGACCAGCGTGTCCGCCGCCATCGGCGCGCCTTCGTCGTACAGCCACTCGATCTGGCTGGTCGGGTCCAGCGCGGCGAACACGCCGTCGAACCAGTCGCGCCCGCACAGCACCGCCGCCTCGCGCACACGCACCAGCGCATTGACGCGCCGGCCCGCGGGCACCAACTGCGCGGTCCAGTCGCAGCGGCCGATGTCCTCGGCCAGCGCGTCGCGGATGTTGCGTTCGCGCGCGCCTTGCAGCGTTTCGTTCTCCATCACTCGGCCGGCCCCACCGTCAGCGTGATCTCGCCCAGCCCTTCGATGCGGCCCACCAGCACGTCGCCGGCCACCACGGCGCCCACGCCCGCCGGCGTGCCGGTGTAGATCAGGTCACCGGGGTGCAGGTGATAGAGGTGCGACAGGTTGGAGACGATCTCGGCCTGGTTCCAGATCATGTCGGCCAGGTCGCCGCGCTGCTTCTCGACACCATTGACGCTCAGCGTGATGGCGCCCTTGTCCAGCCGGCCGATGTCACCCACGCGCACGATGTCGCCAAGGATGGCGGACTGGTCGAAGCCCTTGGCCGTGTCCCAGGGCTTGCCGGCCGCCTTGGCCGCCGCCTGCAGGTCGCGGCGCGTCATGTCCAGCCCGGCCGCATAACCCCAGATGGCCGCAACGGCCGCCTCGGGCCTGACCTTGAACACCGGCGCGCCGATGGCCAGCACCAGCTCCATCTCGTAGTGGTAGTTGCGGGTCTCGGTCGGGTAGGGCACGGTCGCGCCGGCCGGGGCCACCGACGACACCAAGGCCGTGGCCGGCTTGGTGAAGTAGAACGGTGGCTCGCGCGTCGGGTCGGCGCCCATCTCGCGGGCATGATCGGCATAGTTGCGGCCGACGCAGAAGATGCGGCTGACCGCATAGCGTGCGTCCGTACCGCGCACGGCGGCGCTGGGAATCTCGGCCGGAGGAAAGACGAAATTGCTCATGGCATGGCTTGGACATTGCAAGGACAGCGCGCAGCATACTGGGCCCGCACCGGCCAATTCACTGGTGCTGGTGCTGGCGCTGGTGCTGGCGCTGGTGCTGCTGAGCGGCTGCGCGACGCGCACACCGGCACCCGCGGACCGCGACGGGCCGCCGGCCAGCCCGCCGACCGACCTGTCCCGCGTGCCCGATGCCGTGCCGCGGCTGGAAGCCATCCGCATCGGCGGCCCCAACAAGCCCTACGAGATATTCGGTGAGCGCTACCAACCCATCACCACGGACGCCGCCTACGCAGAGCGCGGCCTCGCCTCCTGGTACGGCCGCAAGTTCCACGGGCGACCGACCGCCAACGGCGAGGTCTACAACATGTATGCAATGACGGCCGCCCACCCCACGCTGCCCATCCCCAGCTATGCCCGCGTGCGCAACCCGGCCAACGGCCGCGAGATCGTCGTGCGCGTCAACGACCGCGGCCCCTTTCACAAGGGTCGCATCATCGACCTGAGCTACACGGCGGCGCTCAAGCTCGACTTGCTGCGCGGCGTCGCCCCCGTCGAAGTCCGGCGCATCACCTATGCCGAGATCCGCGCCGGGACCTGGTCTCCGGCGGCCGGCGAACCCGCCCCCGTCTACGTGCCCGAGTCGCCGCAGGGCGCACCGCAGCGTGAGACCACGCGCGGCGCCAGCGCTGGCGGCCACTGGCTGCAGTTCGGCGCCTTCAGCAAGCTCGATGGCGCCGAAGCCCAGCGCCAGCGCGTCGCGGAGGCCGACCTCGGCCTGCTGCCGCTGCTGACCATCGTGCGCGAGGCCGGCCGCCACCAGCTGCGCGCCGGCCCTTTCCCAAGCGCCGATGAAGCGCGCGCAACGGCCGCGCGCCTGCGCGATGACGGCGGCGTCGAGGCGACACTCATCGAGAAACGCTAGCGTCCGCCGGCGACGTCCAGCAGCGCGCCGACCGTGTAGCTCGCGGCATCGGACAGCAGCCAGGCGATGGCCTCGGCGACCTCTTCAGCGCGGCCTAGCCGCTGGATCGGAATGGCGGCGGCGGCGCCGCTGGCGTCCATGCCGCTGGCGGCGTGGATGTCGGTCTCGATGATGCCGGGGCGCACGCCGTTAACGCGGATGCCTTCGGCGATCAGCTCGCGCGCCAGGCCGCGGGTCAGCGTGTCGATCGCGCCCTTGGTGGCAGCGTAGTCCACATAGATGCCGGCCGAGCCGTACTCGGCCGCACGTGAACTCAGGTTGACGATGGCGCCGCCCGCGCCGCCCCGCGCCGTGCTCATGCGGCGCGCCGCCTGCTGGCAGCACAGCAGCGTGCCGATGACGTTGACGTCGAAGAGGCGGCGCCAGCGCTGCAGCGTCATCGCCTCCAGCCGCGCGGCCGGCGCCACGATGCCGGCGTTGTTGACCAGGCCCGCCAGCCGGCCACCGGCCGCGTCCAGGCGCTCGAACATCGCCGCCACCTGGGCCGCGTCGGCGACGTCGGCCTGCAAGGTCAGCGCGCGGCGGCCCAGTCCGTGCAATCTGGCCGCCAGCGCGTCAGCGGCGCCGCTATCCTGGGCGAAGTTGATGGCCACGTCCCAGCCTGCCTCGGCGCAACGCAGCGCTGTCGCGCAGCCAATGCCCCGCGAGCCCCCGGTGATCAATACCCAAGCCGACATGGCCGGCATTGTGGCGTTGTCGGGGAAGATGCGCCGCCCCCATCCCGAGCTGCATGGAATTCCTCGACGTCCCGACGGTCCTGAAGGTCAGCGCCCTCCTCAATCTGATGGCGGCGCTGGCCTGGTTGACGCTGGCCCAGGTCTTCCGCATCGCACCGCGCGCCGGGCGACTGATGGCGGCGGCCCATCTGGTGCGCATCGTTGCGCAGGGCTGCGGCGACTGCATGGCAGGCTGGCCCGTGCTGCTGCGGCAGGCAGTGCCGGAGTTCAGCCTGCTGGCCTGCATGGTGCTGCTGCTGCTGGCACTGCGCCGCATGCTGCGCAGCCGCCAGCGCTCCCGCGACGTGGCCTGGGTTGCCGGCCTGGGCATGCTGGGTGTCACGCTCGGCCTGGCCAGCGGCTCGGGCCTGGCACCCTCGCTGGCCGGCACGCTCAGCGTCACGGTGCTGGCGCTGTTCGCGGCGCGGGAGGTCGTACGCGGCGTCGGCAGCCAGCTCTCCACCGCCATCACGGCCTGCATGACGCTGCCCTTTGCGGCGCTGGTCCTGCTCGGCATGGCGCATGCGGCCGAGCTGTTGCTGATCTCCGGTGGTGCGGGCGACGCCGCCAGCCAGGCCCTGCCTTCGCCGGTGCGTGCCGCGCTGTGGCTGGTGCTCACGGTCAGCATCACGCTGAGCCTGATCGCGCTGATGATCTGGCGCGTCATCATGCGCATCCAGCATCTGACCTACCGTGACCCGCTGACCGGCGCCCTCAACCGCCGCGCCTTCGAGCAGGCGCTGACCGAGGCCCAGGCCCAGCTGCAGCGCGGCCACGGCTTTGCGCTGGCGATGATCGACATCGATCACTTCAAGCGCATCAACGACGCCCATGGCCACCAGGCCGGCGACGCGGCGCTGCAGCACTGCGTGCGCGTCTGGCAGGCCGGCCTGCGCGAGATGGACCGTCTCGGGCGCCTGGGCGGCGAGGAGTTCTGCGTGCTGCTGCCCATCGGCTCGCCGAGCGACCTGGCCACGGCCGCCGCCGTGGCCGAGCGGCTGCGCAGCCAGCTTGCCGCGCAGCCGCTGCACTGGAAAGGCATCGAGCTCAACCTGTCGGCCAGCTTCGGCGTGGCACTGCCGGTGGCAGGCGATGCCCAGGGCGAGATCTGCCTGGCGCGCGCCGACGCCGAGCTCTACCGCGCCAAGGCCGAGGGTCGCAACCGTGTCTGCGTGGCGGCAGCGCTGGACGCCGTGGCGACCGCATGATCACCACCGCACAGACCCAGACCCTGCTGGCCAGCATCATCCTGGTGGCCGGCGTGTCGACGCTGGTCTGGCTGGGCCTGGCGCTGATCGCACGCATCGCGCCGCGGGCCTCGCTGGCCATGGCGTGCGCGAACGCGGCTGCTGCGCTGTCGCTGACGCTGCATGCGCTGCGCGGCGTGCTGCCCGACGCCCTCACCCAGTGGCCCGCTGACGTGCTGTCCGTGGCCTCCTTCGCCTTGCTGGGTGCGGCGGTCTCGGGCATCACGACGCGCCAGCTGGTCTGGAAGCCGGGGGCCATCGTCGTTGCCGGCGCCGCCCTGCTGCTGTTCGCCCTGCCGGATGACGCCGGCCGGCACTGGCAGACACGCATCGTCAACGGCGCGGGCGCGGGCCTGTCGCTGGCGGCGGGCACCAGCGCCTGGCTCGCGCTGGGTCGCCGCGGCAACGGCCGGCGCACACCGGCGCCACTGACATTGCCGCTCTTCCTCATCGCGCTGCTGATGGCGGTGCGCTGCGTGGAATCCTTCAACACCCCCGGCCCCCTGCCCGGCATCCGCGTACCGACCGCGTTCAACCTCGCCTTCCTGTGGGCCGCACTGGTGCTGACGCTGCTGCAGAACGCAACGCTGGCCTTCCTCGTGCTGATGCGACTGATCCTGCGCATCGAGCGCCTGCTGGAGCGCGACTCGTTGACCGACACGCTCAACCGCCGCGCCTTCGACCAGGCGCTGGCGCACGCCCACGCCTGGCTGGCGCGCGGCCGCGGCTACGCCCTGGTCATGATCGACATGGACCGCTTCAAACAACTCAACGACAGCCTCGGCCACGCCGCCGGCGACGCCGCGCTGCGCCAGATGGCCAAGGAGCTGCAGCCCTGCGTGCGCGAGGTGGACCGTTTTGGGCGCCTGGGCGGCGAGGAGTTCTGCGTGCTGCTGCCCGACACCGACATCGCCGGGGCCGCGCTGGTGGCCGAGCGCATGCGCCATCTGGTTGACCGCACCCCGCTGCGCTGGCTGGAGCAGGACTGGCCGCTGAGCGCCAGCTTCGGCATCGCCGAGGCCAAGCGCGGTGACGCCAGCGCCGACGCGGTGCTGGCCCGCGCCGACGCGGCGCTCTACCGCGCCAAGAGCCAGGGGCGCAACGTCGTGCAGGCATGAACGGCGCCGGCCTCGGCACCCGGCCCGACCAGGCGACTTCACGGGAACTGCGAGCGGTCCATTGACACAGACACGGGCTGCAACACGACAGGCCCCCATGCTCGACCCCCAAGACGTCATCGACCGCGCCGCCAGCGCCGCCAAGCAAGCCAGTGCCGACCGCCTGAACGCCGTCGTCGCCGTGACCGTGGCCATCCTGGCGACCTTCCTGGGCATCTGCAAGGTCAAGGACGACAACATCGTGCAGGCCATGCAGCAGGCCCAGGTGGACAAGCTGGACTACTGGGCCTACTACCAGGCGCGCACCATCCGCGCCGACGTGGCCGAGCAGGCGGCCACCCAGCTCGAACTCGCCCGGGCCGCCGCGAGCCCGGCGCATGCCGCCGACTACGACAAGGCCATCGCCGGCTACCGCGCCAAGCAGGCCGACCAGTTGACGAAGCGCGACGAGCTGCGCGCGCTCGCCGAGAACGCGCAGGCCAACTACGAGATGCTGAACAAGCGCGACGACCAGTTCGACCTGTCCGATGCGCTGCTGGCCATCGCCATCGCACTGCTGGCCGTGACGGCGTTGACGCACCTGTGGCCATTGTTGATCGTCGCCATGGTGCCTACCCTGGGCGGGGTGCTGATGGGTTTTGCCGGGCTCATGAACCTGGCCATCCACCCGAACATGCTGTTCAGGCTGCTTGCCTAGGGCAGGCGGGCGCGGTCCTGCCGGATGCCGCCCGCCGATGCGCATGCCGCCGGCAGCTATCGCCCCATCGGCGGCATCGGCGGCATCGGTCTAGCCAAACTCACCATCCATAAACGGTCGCTCGCACACCGCAGCGCGCGCGCACCGGCTCAGGCGATGCCGGAGATAGCGCAGACGCCTGGCCATGCCCTGCACCCTGCTCAGCCGGCCTCTGACACAAATCGATAGCCAACGCCGATCTCCGTGACGAGCCATCTGGGACGGGAGGGATCGTGCTCGATCTTCTTGCGCAGATTGCCCATGTGCACACGCAGATAGTGCGCGTCGTCTGCATGGCTGGGCCCCCAGAGTTCCTGTAGCAGATGGCGGTGGGTCAGTACGCGTTCAGGTCGCGCCGTGAGCAGGGCAAGCAAGCGGTATTCAATCGGCGTGAGGTGCACCAACTGCCCGGCGCGCGTGACACGCCGATGCGCACGGTCCAGCGTGACATCGCCAAAGCACACCAGGGCTCCGGCAGTGCCGGTGATCTGCTGACGACGCCGCAGGTGGGCCCGGGCTCTGGCGAGGAGTTCGGCGGACCCGAAGGGCTTGACCAGGTAGTCGTCCGCGCCGGCGTCGAGCGCCTGTACCTTGGCAGCCTCTCCTGCTCGCGCAGACAGAACCAGTATCGGCACGGAGGACCAGGTTCGAAACTCACGGATGAAATCCACGCCATCGCCGTCCGGAAGCCCAAGGTCCAGGACAACCAGGTCCGGCGGCCGGGTGCCCGCATCGATCAGCCCACGCTGCACACTCGACGCCTCCGTCACGTCGTGACCTTCCGATACCAGCGCCAGGCGCACGAACCGGCGAATGTCCGCCTCGTCTTCGACGACGAGCACGCGCGCGCCGGCCACCGGCGGGGCGGCGATGCCCATCATGACTCGCCTCGCTCGGCAAGCGCATCGGCCGCGGGCAGAACCGGGGGCTGCCCTTGGGGAAGCCGTATCACGAAACGTGCCCCGCCTTCGGGCGCGTTCCCCGCTGTGATCGTCCCGTCATGGGCTTCGACGATGGCATGGCACAGGGCCAGTCCCAGACCGACCCCAGGCGTTGCGCTCTCGCGTCGACCGCGCTCGAACATGTGGAACATCTCCGCCTCCCGCCCGCGCGGCAGTCCGGGTCCGTTGTCCGCGACGACCAGCTCGAAGCTGTCGTCCTCGACCCTCGCGGCGATGCGGATGCGCGCTCCGGTCGGCGTGTAGCGCGCAGCGTTCTCCAGCAGATTGACGAGCACTCGCTCCATCAAGACGGCGTCGAACCGGACCAGCGCCATGTTCTCGGGAATGACGACGTCGATTGCGTGACGCGCCATCACGGACTCCACCGCCGCAAGGGCCGAGCCCAGAACCTCTTCGACAGGCTGCCATTGCAGGTCCAGACACACCGCACCGGATTCAAGTCGTGCCATCTCCAACAGGTTGTTGACCAGGGCGCTCATGCGTCGCGCCGTGGCCGCCATGGCGGTGGCCATGCTGGCTTGATCGGGACTCAACCTCGGACCCGTCAGCTGCAGCGACTCCGACAGCCCCACCATCGACGCGAGCGGTGTCCTCAGATCATGCGAGATCGCCGACAGCAGCGAGTTGCGCAGGCGTTCGCCCTCGATCTGGACCGCGCTGTCACGCGCCACCTCGATGTAGTGGATGCGCTCCAGGGCGCTACCCACCAGGGCGGAACAGGTCTCGAGCAACTGTCGGCCTTCCAAGGGCGCGGCCACACCCTCGGCCCTGACCACCGCCAGCGCGCCCCGCACGGCCATCGTGCCACGCAGGGGCAGGACGACGGCGTCGTCCGAGCTGCGGCGATCTGCCGCCGTCACGGCGTCTGCGGACACCGCAACGACCCGTGAAGCGAGGGCGGACAAACCCACGTCGGGCGTACCCAGCACCGCTTGCAGCCGTCCGCTGCGATCCCGGACCCACATGACGACGCCTTGCCCGAACTGCCGCACAACAAACGTGTCGACGATCTCCGCCACTTGCTCAACGGTCAAGGCGCGACCGAGGTCGGCCGAGATGCCGTAGAGGTTTAGAACCCGCTCCTCGCTGCCGCGTGCCGCGCTGGCCTGCGCCTTCAGACCGGCCGTCAGCTGGCCGACGACGAGACCGACCATCAGCATCACGGCGAAGGTGAACAGGAACCGTTCGTCGGACACCGTCAGCGAGAAGCGGGGTGGAACGAACATGAAGTTGAACAGCAGCACGCTCAGGCCGGCGGCGAACAGTGCCGGCGCCCGCCCGAAGATCGACGCGGACACAACGACCGCCAGCAGGAACACCAGCACCAGACTGGCGTTGTCAACGACCGATGCCAGCAACCACGCGACGCCCGCTGCAGCCAGGCAGATGCCGGTGACGCCAGCCAAGCCGCGCCAAACGCCGGCGGCCTGACTGACCGAAGGTGTGCTTGATCGTGCTCGTGTCGTGCTCGTCACAGTGTCACTGTAGTGGACGCACCTCCCTGGAATGCACCGCGGTCAGCCCCGCAAATCAAGCGCGCGACAAGACTTCAGCCGTGCGCATCAAGATCACGTAAAGATGTGCGCTGCGGCCGACTTGGAAGGGTTCAGGCTGCCCAGAATCGCCATCCCATGTCGTTCTCGACTCCACGCGTCATTCATCCCAGTCGCGCCGTCGCGCTGCTGTTCCTGCTGCTTATCGCGTTGGGCACCTTGTTGCTCAGACTGCCGGTGGCGCAGGCGCAGGGCGAACAGGCGCCTTGGCTGACGGCCTTGTTCACGGCCGTCTCCGCCGTGTGCGTGACGGGTCTCGTGGTCGTTGACACCGGCAGCTATTGGTCCGGCTTCGGGCAGTTCGTGATCCTGGCGCTGTTCCAGCTGGGCGGTTTCGGCCTGATGACCGCCGCAGCACTCCTCGGCTTGATGGTCAATCGCTCGCTCAGGCTGCGCTCACGCATGCTGACGCAGGCCGAGACTCGCAGCGTGGCCCTCGGCGACGTCGGAAGCATCGCAAGAGTCGTGCTGGTCGTCACGCTGGTCTGCGAGTCGAGCCTGGCCATGGCACTCGCCATGCGATTGCATGTCGCCCATGGCCTGGGCTGGACCGACGCCGCCTGGAGTGGCGTGTTCCACGCGATCTCTGCGTTCAACAACGCCGGATTTGCGCTCCATGGCGACAGCCTGATGCGCTATGCCAGCGACGCCTGGGTGTTGGTGCCCATCATGCTCGGCATCGTGATCGGTGGCATCGGCTTTCCCGTGATGCAGGACCTGCGTGGCCGGTTCCGCGACCCTCGGCACTGGTCACTGCACACCAAGCTGACGCTCGTCGGGAGTGGCGTTCTTTTGGCCGTCGGTGCGGTGGCCATCCTCGTCTTCGAGGGGACGAACGCGAACACGCTGGGCCCGATGGGTGTCATCGACAAGCTGATGTCCGCCCTGTTCGCGTCCGTCTCCGCCCGCACGGCCGGCTTCAATTCGATCGATACCGGCGCGCTGACCCAGGAAAGTCTGGCGGTGCACTTCCTGCTGATGTTCATCGGTGGAGGCAGCGCCGGCACCGCCGGCGGCGTCAAGGTCACCACGGCCGCGATTCTGCTGCTGCTGGTGGTCGCCGAGATCCGCGGCCGCCCCGACAGCGAGGCTTTCGGCCGCCGCGTCTGCCTTGCCGCTCAGCGCCAGGCCATCACCGTGCTGGTGCTGGGCAGCGTCATGGTGGTGGCGGGCACGATGGTGCTGCTGCGGGTGACGGACGTGCCGACGGATCGAGTGATCTTCGAAGTGATTTCAGCCTTCGGCACGGTCGGGTTGTCGACCGGCATCACCGCAGAACTTCCGCCTGTCGGCCAACTCACCTTGATCGTGTTGATGTACGTCGGCCGGGTCGGCACGATCACCTTGGCCACATCGCTGGCGCTGGGAGAACGACGAATGGCCTGGCGCTATCCAGAGGAGCATCCAATTGTTGGGTAGATTGTTCACCGAGCAGTTCGCCTTCGGCGAAGGCGACAGCGTCGTCGTCATCGGACTGGGCCGCTTCGGCGGCGCAGTGGCGCAGTCCTTGGTCAGCCTGGGACACGATGTCATGGGCATCGACCGTGACGCTGACCCCGTGCAGGCGTGGGCCGACCGTCTGACGCATGCCGTGCAGGCCGACGCCACCAATGTCATGGTGCTGCGCCAGCTGGGCCTGGCTGACTTCCGGCACGCCATCGTCGGCATCGGCGACAACCTTGCGGCCAGCCTGATGACGCTGATGGCGCTGAGCGAGCTGGGCATCCCTGACATCTGGGTCAAGGCGCTCACCGAGGACCACGGCAAGATCGCCCAACGCATCGGCGCGCACCATGTCGTGTTCCCCGAAGCCGACATGGGCGAACGCGTGGCCCACCTGATCTCGGGTCGGATGATCGACTACATCGAGTTTGATGACGGCTTTGCCATCGCCAAGATTCAGGCACCGCCGCCCACACACGGCCAAGCGCTGGCGGAGTCGCGGGTGCGAGAGAAGTTCGGCGTGACGGTTGTCGGCGTGAAGCGTGCGAATGAGGATTTCCAGCACGCCAACCCTGACACGCGAATTCTGCCGGGCGACCTGCTGATCGTCTCTGGGCCTACATCGAGGGTGGAGCGTTTCGCTGGACAGTCGAAGTTCTGAGCCCAGGATGTCGGCCTCAAGGCCCTGCATCACCCATGAATATCAATGCCAAGTTTGCAGTTGAAGGCCTTCTCTGGGCGGGGAGGGCAGGGGGCGTTTCCCCCCGGACGTGGGCCAGCAAGAGCGCGCGGCAGCGGTGGTCGGTTCGTGATGGGGAGCGGGTTTGAGGGGCGGTCATGGTCGGCCCCCGCCAGGTCGCGCAGGCGATTCGGCATACCCCAGGTTCAGGGGCGCACACGCTGACCGGCGGCAGATGCCTCGATGAGCTGCTCCAGCCGGCGCTCACGGGTGGCCTCCTGCTTGGCCGTCAGCACCCAGCGCAGCGTGGAACGCTTCCACCCCGGTGGCTGGCTTTCAAACCATGTCCAGGCCGCCTTGCTGGCCTTGAAGCGCTTCTTCATCGCCGCCGGCAGCTCGGGCTCTCCCTTCAGCTCGTAAAGGTAGACGGCGCTCTTGTGCGCCTCGCGCCGGGCGAAGGCCGCGACGCCCGCGGGCAGCATGCGCCCTTGGGCCGTCAGCGCCTCGACGCGGGCGATGTTGATCGCGCTCCAAATCGACCCCGCCCGCCGCGGCGTGAAGCGGATCTGGTAGCGCAGCTCGTCGACGCTCTTCCGCACGCCGTCGATCCAGCCGACGCACAGCGCCTCGTCCACCGACTGGGGCCAGGTCATGCTGGGCACGCCGCTGGCAACCTTGTGGAAGCCGACGATGAGTTCTGTGGCTGTGGCAGCGTGCTGGGCCAGCCAGTCGCGAAACTCCGCGGGCGAAGCGAAGTAGAGGGGTTCAGACATGATGTGCGCATTCTGAATCGACCGGTCCCACCACCATGACCACCCTGCTGCTGCTCGTTGCCATCGCCGAAGAACACAAGGCCCTGCTGCACGACCGCTTTCACGTCATCGATGCGCCCGACGCGGCGCGCCGCGCCGCGGCCATCGCGGCCCATGCCGACGAGATCGAGCTGGTGCTGACCAATGGCTCGGTCGGCTTCAGCGCCGCCGAGATCACCGTGCTGCCCAAGCTGAAGCTGCTGGCCGCCCAGGGCGCCGGCTACGAGAACCTCGACGTCGCTGCGGCCAAGGCGCGTGGCGTGCTCGTCTGCAACGGCGCCGGCACCAATGACGACTGCGTGGCCGACCACGCCATGGCCCTGCTGCTGGCCAGCGTGCGCGCCCTGCCGCGGCTGGGCAGCGCGCTGCGCGCCGGCATCTGGCGCGACGCCCTGCCGCTGTTCCCCAACTTCACGGGCCGGCGGCTGGGCGTGATCGGCCTGGGCGGCATCGGCCGCAAGATCGCCGCGCGCGCGGCGGCCTTCGGCATGGTCATCGGCTATCACAACCGCCGCCCGCGCGAGGACGCCGGCAGCGCCGCCTGGTTCGACAGCGTCACGGCACTGGCCACCTGGGCCGATGACCTCGTCGTCGCCACGCCCGGCGGCGACGGCACCCGCCACATCGTCGATGCCGACGTGCTGGCCGCGCTGGGACCGGGCGGCCATGTCGTCAACATCGCACGCGGCTCCTGCATCGACACCGCCGCGCTGGCGGCGGCGCTGGCGGCCGGCGTGATCGGCGGCGCGGCGCTCGACGTCTACGAGGGCGAGCCGCAGCCACCGGCCGCGCTGCTGGCTTTCGACAACGTTCTCCTGACCCCGCACATCGCCGGCTGGTCGCCGCAGTCGATCCGGGCGACGGTGGAGAACTTCATCGCCAATGTCGACGCCATGCAGCGCGGCATGGCGCTGCCGACGCCGGTCTGACGCGCTCGCTCAGCCGACCTCGCGCCGCGCCTCCACCACCTGGCTTTCGCCGCGCGGCGCGTACTGGCGGCCGGCGCCTTCCTGCAGCGCCATCTCGGCCGCCAGGCGCGCCCGATGCGCGCCGGCCAGCGCCTGCAGCTCCCGCACATCGGCGTCGTCGGGCATGCGCGTGTCCAGCGCCCCCTCCTTGCGCCCCTCGCCCTGCTCGGCCCCGGCCCGCGCCCAGCCACGGCGAGCGAACAGCGCATCCAGCGTCAGCAGGCGACGGGGGGTCAGGAGCTTCATGCGGCCTCCGAAGGGGGTCATCGACTTCTGCAACAGACGTCATGGCGGCCGGGGAAGCGACACGCGCCGCCGTTGTCACCCCTAATTCAAGGCCCGCGAGGGCTGCGCTACGCTGCCGGCCATGCGGTTCCAGCGCGCGCCCGAGCTGAGGCGACCCTGCCAGGGTCGCCAGCGCCGCCATGCCCGCGGCACAGCGACGGCGGGGCCGGCTTGAGTCGCTGGTCCACCGCCCCTCGCCCCGCGCCGACGCCCGCTGCCCAGACGGCCCTGCCCTGGCC
>NZ_JBQVNP010000136.1:0-14487 GCF_052436255.1 Roseateles sp.
GCAGGTGCTCCTCCATGCGCTTGCCGAGGACGATGCGGTCCTTGTCGTAGTGCTTGAAGGCCAGGTCGGCCTGGCTGTCGGCGCCCTCGTAGCGGATGGGCGAGATGTGTTCGAAGTAGCTCATAGCTGAAAAGGTCTTAAGCGCCACGCAGGCGCGGGTACAGGTCACGAAAGCGCGCCAGGCGGAGAGCCAGGCGGGCATGGCGTTCGGGGTGGGGGCAAAAACGGGCGGCGATGGCGGGACGGGTGCAGACGGCCTCCACCGCACCGCCCGCGGCCAGCCAGCCCAGGCGCGCCGCGCCGAGCGCGCCGCCGGCTTCGCTGCTGGCGTGCACGACGATCTCGACGTCGAGCGCGTCGGCGATCAGCTGCGCCCAGTAGCTGCTGCGCGAGCCGCCGCCCACCAGCGACAGCACACGCACTTCGGTGCCCGCCGCGCGCAGCGCATCCAGCCCGTCGGCCAGGCCGAAGGCGACACCTTCGAGCACGGCATAGGTGCAGTCCGCGCGCGTCGTGTTCGCCTTCAGGCCGTGCAAGACGCCGGGGGCGAACGGGTCGTTGTGCGGGGTGCGCTCGCCGGCCAGGTAGGGCAGGAAGAGGGGCGCGTTGACTGCGTTGTCATTTGACGAAACGGCGGAGGAAAGTTCGGCCAGCAGCGTGGCCTCCTCGGCACCCACCAGGGTGCAGAACCAGCGCAGGCAGCTCGCCGCCGACAGCATCACGCTCATCTGGTGCCAGCGCTGGGGCAGGGCATGGCAGAAGGCGTGCACGGCCGAGGCCGGGTTGGGCCGGTAGCGGTCGTTGACGACGAAAAGCACGCCGGACGTGCCCAGCGAGATGAAGCCGTCACCCGGCGCGGTGGCGCCGATGCCGATGGCGCTGGCGGCGTTGTCGCCCGCACCGCCGGCGACGATGACCTCCGTGCCCAGGCCCCAGGCCCTGGCCAGCTCGGGCCGCAGCACGCCGCTGGGCTGGTTGCTCTCCACCAGGCGCGGCATGTGGGCGCGCGTCAGGCCGCAGGCGGTGAGCAATTCGTCGGACCAGTCGCGCCGCGCCACGTCCAGCCACAGCGTGCCGGCGGCGTCGGATGGCTCGCAGACCTTGTCGCCGGTCAACCGCAGGCGCAGCCAGTCCTTGGGCAGCAGCACGCTGGCGATGCGGGCGAAGATCTCGGGCTGGTGCTTCTTCACCCACAGCAGCTTGGGCGCGGTGAAGCCGGGCATGGCCAGGTTGCCGGCGATGGCGTGCAGGCGCGGCGCGCTCGCGGTCAGCTCGTCGCACTCGGCATGGCTGCGGCCGTCGTTCCAGAGGATGGCCGGGCGCAGGATGGTGTCGGCCTCATCGAGCAGCACCGCGCCATGCATCTGGCCGGACAGGCCGATGGCGCGCACCGTGGCGAACTCGGCCGGGTGGGCGGCGCGCAGCTGGGCGACGGCGTTCTGCGTGGCCTGCCACCAGTCGGCAGGGTGCTGTTCCGACCACAGCGGTTCCGGGCAAGACAGCGTCAATGCACTGCCGCTCGTGCCGACGACGTGGCCGTCGGCGTCAAGCAGCAGCAGCTTGACTTCGGAAGTGCCGAGGTCGATGCCGAGATACATCAGGCGGGCTCCGGGAAATGGGTGTTGAGGGCACCGCTGGCCTGCAGCGGCGCGGTGGGGCGGGTGAGGCGATGCCGCGCCAGCGCGGCGGCGCCCACGCCCACCGCATGGGCGCCGAAGCGCGAGGTCCTGACGGTGGGCGGCGCCAGGCGTGCGGCAGCGGCATAGTCCGTCAGCACGCGGAGGGCCGGTTGCAGGAAGGGCTCGCCCATGCTCATGGCCGCGCCGCCGAGGACGATGCAGCCCGGGTCGTAGGCGGTGGCGAGGTTTTGCAGCAGCATGCCCAGGTGGCGCCCGGCGCTGTCCAGCGCTTGCGCGTCGGGCGCGGGGGCGCCGGGTCTGCCGGGCAGATAAGGCATCAGCGGCGCGGCGATGAGGGCCTCGGCGCAGCCGAGGCGACCGCACGAGCACAGGGCGCCGTCCCGCTGCAACACCATGTGGCCCACCTCACCGGCGTAGTGACGGCTGCCGCTCATCAGGCGGCCATCGACGACGACGCCCGCGCCCAGCCCCTGGTTGATCGAGACATAGAGCAGCGGATTGGCGCCCGGCGACGGGTTGAACTCGTGCTCTCCCAGCGCTGCGGCACCCGCCTCGTTGAGCACGAACAGGGGCACGCCTGCGAGGGCGCTGTCGCGCAGGCGCTCGCGCAGCAGCGCGGCGAAGGGCAGCGCGCGCCAGCCCAGGTTGGGTGCCTGCTGCACAACGCCACGATCCGCGTCCACACTGCCCGGAACGCCGATGCCGATGCCCAGGATGCGCCGGGCGGCATCGAACTGGCCGCGGACCTTCAGCAGCGCCGCGCCCAGGCAGGCGATGCAGGCTTCGGCGTCGGGCTCCTCGGCATATTCGCTGACCACATAGGCATGTACCTCGCCGGTCAGCGAGGTCGCCACGACCCGCACGTCGGCGATCCCGACCTCCACGCCCACCAGCAGCAGCCGCGCAGGATCGATGAACAGCGGGATGGGGCGGCGGCCCAGGTCGCCCGTGTTCACCACCCCGCGTTCCAGCAGCCAGCCTTCCTCGATCAACCCGCGAACCAGCAGGCTGACGGTGGACTTCGTCAGGCCGACAGCGTCGGCCAGGTCCGAACGCGACAGACCCGGATGCGCGCACAGGTGACGCACCAGCGCCATGCGATTCATGGCCCGCAGCAGGTTCTGGCTGCCTGGGAAGGTGGCGTACACGGGTCTCCTTGTTGGTGGTCTTACCGGAATTGATAAGACATTTATTGGTCTGTCCAATATTAGTTTGGACGATGAACAAAGTAAATAGGGTGATGACCGTTGGCGCTATCGGGCGCTGTTGCTGAAGATGCATGCCCGTGCGGCATGCGCTGCCACGGACCCGATCGATCACAGGAACTCCAATGAAATTCACTGACGGACAGTGGATGCTTCAGCCGGGCGTCGCCGCGCACTACGCGGCCGAGGCCTACGCTGTCGAAGTCCACGAAGACCGCCTTGTCGTGCTCGCCACGACGCGTCCCATCAAGCACCGCGGCGACACGCTGCAGGGCCCAACGCTCACCGTGACGCTGACTTCGCCAATGAGCGGCGTGATCCGCGTCAGCGTCGAGCACTACAGCGCCTCGCAACCCGCGCGCCTGCACATCCCCATGGTCGGCGCGGACCATCCGGCCGTGCAAGTCAGCCAGACCGACACCCATGCGCGGCTGACGTCGGGTTCGATCTCCGTCGAGGTCAAGAAGGGCGAGGGCTGGAGCCTGATCTTCCGCGAAGGCGACCGCATCCTGACCCAGAGCGACTGGCGCGGGCTGGGCTATATCCAGTGGGGCGCCAACGGCAACCACGTGCACGAGCAGCTCACGCTGGCCGTCGGAGAAAACGTCTATGGCCTGGGCGAGCGCTTCACGCCCTGGGTCAAGAACGGCCAGGTCGTCGAGAACACCAACAAGGACGGCGGCACCGCCTGCGAGCAGGTCTACAAGAGCGTGCCGTTCTACCTGACCAACCGCGGCTACGGCGTGCTCGTCAACGAGGCCGGGCCGGTGTCCTTCGAGGTCGGCTCGGAGAAGGTCGCCCGCGTGCAGTTCAGCCGCGAGGGCGAAAGCCTGGACTATTGCGTCATCGCCGGCCCCAAGCCGAAGGACGTCGTGCAGCGCCTGACGGCGCTGACCGGCCGCGCCCCGCTGCCGCCGGCCTGGAGCTTCGGCCTGTGGCTGACCACCTCCTTCACCACGCAATACGACGAAGCCACGGCCACCCACTTCATCGACGAGATGAAGAAGCGCGAGCTGCCGCTGTCGGTCTTCCACTTCGACTGCTTCTGGATGCGTGAGTTCCAGTGGTGCGACTTCGAGTGGGACCCGCGCGGCTTCCCCGAGCCCGAGGCGATGCTCAAGCGCCTGCACGCCAAGGGCCTCAAGCTCAGCGTCTGGATCAACCCCTATGTCGCGCAGAAGAGCCCGCTGTTCGCCGAAGGCGTCAAGCACGGCTACTTCATCAAGCGTGACAACGGCCTGACCTTCCAGACCGACCAGTGGCAGCCCGGCATGGCCATCGTCGACTTCACCAACCCGGCCGCCAAGGCCTGGTACCAGGGCCATCTGAGGCGCCTGCTGGCCATGGGCGTGGACTGCTTCAAGACCGACTTCGGCGAGCGCATCCCGAGCGTCGGCGTGAGCTACTTCGACGGTTCGGACCCCGTGGAGATGCACAACCTCTACGCGCTGCAGTACAACGAGGCCGTCTTCGAGCTGCTCAAGGAAGTGCAGGGCGACGACGCCCTTGTCTTCGCCCGCTCCACCTACGCCTCGGGCCAGCGCTTCCCCGTGCACTGGGGCGGCGACTGCTGGAGCACGTTCGAATCGATGGCCGAGAGCCTGCGCGGCGGCCTGTCGCTGACGAGCTGCGGCTTTGCCTTCTGGAGCCATGACATCGGCGGCTTCGAGGGCAATCCGCCGCCGGCCGTCTACAAGCGCTGGATCCAGTTCGGCCTGATGTCCTCGCACAGCCGGCTGCACGGCAGCAGCTTCTACCGCGTGCCATGGCTGGTGGATGAGGAAAGCTGCGATGTGCTGCGCGTGTTCACGCGGCTCAAGCACCAGCTCATGCCCTATCTCTACGCCAAGGCCTTCGAGGCCACGCAGACCGGCGTGCCGTTGATGCGTTCCATGCTGCTGGAGCACCCGGACGACCCGGCCTGCGCCACGCTGGACCGGCAGTACCAGCTGGGCGAGGCCTTGCTCGTGGCGCCGGTGTTCACCGAGAGCGGCGAGGTGGAGGTCTATTTGCCCGAGGGTACCTGGACCCACTTGCTCAGCGGCGAGAAGAAGGCCGGCGGACGTTGGTACCGCGAGGAGCATGGCGTCATGTCCATGCCGCTGTACGTGGCGCCGGGCAGCGTGATCGCCTGGGGTGCCGAGACCGAGAGGCCGGACTACGACTACGCCCGCGGCACCGTGCTGCGGGTGTTCGAGCTGGCCGAAGGTGCGACGGCCCGCTTCGAGGTGGCGTCGGTCAGCGGCGGCATCGCGTCACGCGGCACCGTCAAGCGCGAAGGCGCAAGCTATGTCGCCACCGTCACCGAAGGCGCGTTGCACGACTGGGCGCTGGAGATCGATGGCCAACGCAGCCCGGTGCTGGCCGAAGGCGCGTCATTGCGTTGGGGCATGTAGCAAAGCAGGCGCGGCGACCGACGCGGCCGCGTACCGGCACGGTCGCCCCCGTCCGACGGGCGGGGCGCCTCTGCCTCAGGGCTCAGTCCGCCCTGAACCCCTTGCCGGTGGCCGCCCAGTAGATGCCGCCGAACAGGTGATGCAGGAAGCGGTCGTCCGCATAGCTGGCGGGCAAATGACCCAGCGCGGTGTAGAAGCTGCGGCCCCCGTCGACGCGCTGGTACCAGCTGATCGGCAGCGCGGCGCCCGCCGGTGCCACCGGCTTGCCGCCCCATTCGGTGGCGACGCTGAAGGTGGTGGTGTCCACCGTCAGCAAGGTCCTGAGCCCTTCCGAGCGCGTAGGGCCGAACTGGTACCACTCCTCGGTGAACAGGAAGCGCCCGGGGAAGCGATCCATGCCGGGGAAGTTGGCGTCCTGCACCACCAGCGTGGCGGTCTGGTTGGCCGGGTGCGCCTGGAACATGCGGCCCACGAGCCGGCCATACCAGGGCCAGCCGTGCTCGGTGTCAGCCGCGCTGTGCACGCCCACGAAGCCGCCCCCGGCGCGGATGTAGCGCTCGAACGCCGCCTCCTGCTCGGCGTTCAGGATGTCGCCCGTCGTGAGCAGGAAGATGACGGCCCGGTACTTGGCCAGCTCAGTGTCATTCATGACGCGGTTGGCGTCCTCGGTCCAGAACACGCCGAAGTCATGCAACTGACCCAGCCGCTGGATGGCCGCGACGCCGGCCGGGATGGACTCGTGATGCCAGCCTGCGGTCTTGCTGAACACGAGCACCTTGAACTGCTCGGCCTGGGTCAGCGTCGTCGCGGCGAGCAGGCCGAGCAGGCCGAGCCAGCGGGCAAGGTGGCGGAGCGATGTGGGCATGAGTCTTGAGGGGCGTGGCGGTGGGGGGCAATGATGCCAGCGGGCCGCACCCCGGTCAGCACATGCGGACGTCGCGTCCTTGTCGCGGCTAGAAGCGGTCGAAGAAGGCCTTCATCTCGCCCGCGGCGAACGCGGGCGGCCAGTGCCCGCCGGTGGCGTGGCCGCACCAGACGACGGGCTTGCCGGCGCTGCAGCCCTGGTATTCGACGCAGCCGTTGTTGCCGATGGGCGCGGTGGTGGCGCTGCAGCTGTTGCGGGCGACGAATGTGTTGCGCGCGGCCTCGCCGGCCGCGTAGGGCACGACGTTGTCGTCCATGGCGTGGTCGAAGATCGCGGCCACCCGGTGCGTGCCGTTGCCGCAGCCGCTCCACAGCGAGCCGGCCATTGGCGCGATGGCGCGCACCACGTCGCCCATCTCGCAGCCGATGGCGTTGGACATCATGCCGCCGAAGCTGAAACCCGTGGCGAACACGCGTTGGGGATCGGTGCAGACACCTTGCTGGACCTGGCTGATCAGCGCGCGCATGAAGCGGATGTCGCGGCCGCCGTCGTTGGCCCAGCCGGCGTTTCGGCCCTGCGGAGCGATGAAGATGGCGTTGTTGCCGTACAGCGGCTTGAGGCCGAAGAAATTGTTCCAGGTGCGCACTTCGGTGGCGCTGCCATCGCGCCAGTGCAGGCCGATGATGACGGGGTAGGCCTTGTGGCGGTCGTAGCCGGCCGGCAGTTCCAGCCAGTAGCTGCGCTGGATGCCGTCCGAGGTGACGGTCTGCTCGCCCGTGGCCAGCTTGGCGGCGCTGCCGCAGCCGGCACTGCCGCTGGGCTGTGGCGGCGGCGCCGGCGTGGCCACCGGTGGAGCCGGCGCAGGTGTGGTGGGGCCGCCCGCGGCACCGCCGCCGCAAGCGGCCAGGGCCGCGGTCAACCAGCAGGCGCCGAGCACAGTCCCCAGACCGGGGGAAGGGGCTCGCAGGATGGTCATGCCGGGGCCTTCAAGGTTTGGCGTCGGGCGTCAGCGCCTGCACCGCAGCGGACACATAGACCAGCGGCGCGTTCCAGTTGATCGCGATCTCGTTGGTCGTGTAGCTGCAGAAGTGGTCCTGGAAGAACTTGGCCGGCGCCTTGGAGGGGTAGGGCGTCTTGCAGTCGTCGCCGTTGCTGGGGTTGGGGCCGCCGACGATCATGCCGGGCACGGGCGGCTGCTGGGGCATGGCGCCGGAGGGCCGGTGGTGCGGATGCAGCGGCGTGAGCGTGCCGAAGCCGGTCACCATCGAATAGCCGGTCGGGTGGCGGCCCAGTACCAGGTCGAGCGCGGCCTGCGCAGCGTCCAGCATGCGGCGGTCGCCGCCGACGCGGTGGCCCTGGATGAGCATCAGCGCCTGGTTCAGTGCGACCGCATTGCTGCCCCAGTGGAAGTCGGGCGTCTGCATGGCCACGCGGTAGGGCGAGGCCTGCCAGCGCGCGGCATAGCCCTCGGCCAGCGCCAGGACCTGCGCCTGCACCCACTGGCGGTCCGCCGTGGCGAGCCGGTCGCGGTAATGGGCCAGCGTGGTCCAGGCCAGCGCGCCGACATGGGGCCAGCCCGGCACCTCGATGGGCGGCGCGTTTCTGCGGAAGGCCTGCCAATAGTGGTCCTCGCGCGTCGTGGCGAACAGCTCGGCGGCGGCCCAGGCGAACTCGTCGGACACGGTCTTGTCGTCATAGCCGCCGGTATGGATGTCGGCGGGCTGCTGGTAGATGACGGCGGGGTGGGCCTGCGCCCAGTCCCAGGCGCGCTTGGACGCGGCCAGCAAGCGCGCCGACAGGCCCGGGCGCTGCGCCCCGAAGGGTGCGTACACGCGGGCGGCCTGGGCCATGACGGCGGCGAAGTCCAGCGTCGCGGCGGTGGCCTTCATGACGACGAAGCGGTCGTTCTTCGCCTGGTGGGGCATGACGATGCCGTCGAAGCCCTTGTCGGTGAGCTTGTGATAGACGCCGCCGTCGGCCGGGTCCTGCATGGCCAGCATCCACTCCAGGTTCCACAGCGCCTCGTCCAGCACGTCGGGCAGGGCGTTGCCGCTCTCGGGGATGTTGAGGTTCTGCGCCTGGAAGACGGCCGGGAAATGCTCGTACGCCGCCAGCAGCGTGTAGACCGTGATGCCGGAGTTGACGATGTATTTGTTGTAGTCGCCGGCGTCGTACCAGCCCTTGGGAGCCGAGATGACCGTGCCCTCGGGCCGACCGGGGCCGGCGGCCGAGGCGTGCACGAAGACGCGATCGTCCGGGTGGCCGGCCGGGCGCGCCCAGACGCCGGCGTGCGCCGGGTCCAGCGCGATGCTGGCGCGGTTGAAGTAGAAGAACTTCAGCGCCGCGGCATTGACCGCCGCATAGGCATCAGCCGCGACGGTGAAGGGCGCGGACGGCGGCAGGCCCGCCACCTGCAGCCGGTAGCGGCCGGGCTGGCGCAGCGCCGAGAAGTCGGCCAGGCGCAGCGCCTCCTGGGCCGGCTCCCAATGCTGCGCGGCACCCAGCGTGCCGCGCAACACCTCGCGGCCGCTGCTGGCGTCGACGACGGTGAAGGCCTCGGCCTTCACGTCGCGCAGCACCGCCCACTTGGCGCTGCCCGGCAGGTAGCCGATCTGGTTGAGCTGGATGGCCGTGGTGTCGACGGCGGCGGTGGGGGCAGGTGCGATAGGGGCCTGGCCGCAGGCGGCCAGGGCCAGCACCAGCGCGAGAGGGATGAACTTCTTCAGCATGCGCATGGGGTCACGGGCGATCAGCGTTGGGCCTCGGGCCATTCCAGGTGCACCAGCTTCCAGCCGTCCTGCTGGAGGCGGCGCAGCATCAGCGGCAGGGCGGCGGCGGTCTGCTCCTGCACGTCGTGCAGCAGCACGATGCCGCCGCCCTTTTCGCGCAGGGCCTTGAGCAGCCGCTCGGCCATGGCTTCGGGCGCCTGGCCCTGCACCCAGTCCTCGATGCCCACGTCGGTGGACATCACCGTGACCTTGTGCTTGGCCAGCGCCTCGCGCAGCTCGGGCGTCTCGGCGAGATAGGGGAAGCGCCAGGCCGCCGGCTCACCGCCGATCACGTACTTGTGCATCTTCTGCATGGCCTCCAGGTCGGCCAGCTGCTCCTTGGCAGGCAGCTTGCCGAAGGCAGCGTGCTTGTAGCCGTGCATGGCCACCGTGTGGCCTTCGGCCTTGACGCGCTGGGCCAGCTCGACATGCTGGATCATGGGCTCGCCGTTCATGAAGAAGCTGGCGCGCGCGCACTCGGCCCTCAGCGCCTGCAACACGCGCTCGGTGGCGCCGGGGCGCGGGCCGTCGTCGAAGGTCAGCACGAACTCCTTCGGTCCGAGCGGCAGCCTGCCGTGCGGGGCGCCGTAGGCCGCGCCTTCGCGTGGCATCTGCAGCACGCGCGCGGTACCCAGCGTGTCGGCGCCGCAGCCGTCGATCTGCCACTCGACGCCGTCGCGGCTGCCGCGGTCGTCGCTGACCTTCAGCGTGGCCTTGCCGGCAGCCAGTTCCACGCCGGGCCACAGGGCGATGCGGTCCACGACCGCCACGGTGCCGACGGCCTTGCCATTGACCTCCAGCGTTGCCTTGGCGGCATTGCTGTAGGCCTTGATGTCCACCTTGCCGGCGGGCCGGTTGACCAGGCGCTTGCTGGTGAGGTGCAGCACCGGCTTCGGGTTCCACCAGGCGCGCATCAGGTGGTAGGCATCCTTCAGCCGCGTGCGGTCGTAGTTGACCAGACCCTTGTCGTTGCGGCCGGTGGTGTCGCCCTCATGGCGGTTGGCGGCGGCGTGGTCGAAGCCCAGCCAGATGAAGCTGCCCCACAGGAAGGGCCGCTTGGCGATCTCGGCGGCATAGGTCTCGTGGAACAGCGCCTGGTATTGCTCCGGGTGCCAGCGGCCACCCGGCTCGGGGCGGCGCGGCGGGTCCTCCTGCTGGACGGCGCTGGCGCCGGCGCCGTATTCGCCGAGGCCGATCGGCTTGTTGGGCAGCCGGGCGTGCAGCTTGTCGGCCCACGGGCCGATGTCCTTGAACTGGCCGTCGTACCAGCCCCAGTAGCGGTTGTAGGAGGCCAGGTCGGTCTGCAGCGCCATCGGGTCCTCGTCGGCGGCGCAGCAATGGGCATAGCTGGTCAGGCGCGAGGGGTCTTCCTGCTTGGCCAGCGCATGCAGGTGGGCCAGCAGGGCGCGGATGGGCTCGTCGCTGCGGTAGACCTCGTTGCCGACGCCCCAGACGGCCACCGACGCATGGTGGTGGTTCTGGCGCACCAGCTCGCGCAGCTGGGCATCAATGTTGTCGCGGAAGGCCGTGGTCTCCTCCATCGCCGAGTTCAGCGGGATCTCGGTCCACAGCACCAGACCCAGCTCGTCGGCGCGCTCGTAGGTGTAGGCCGGATGCTGGTAGTGCACCAGGCGCAGGGCGGTCAGGCCCATGTCCATCAGGATGCGCAGGTCCTCGTCGATCTCGGGCTTGCCCACGGCCACGCCGCGGCCGGGGCGGCCGGCGTGGAAGTAGTTGACGCCGTAGAGCGGATAGGGCTTGCCGTTGAGCAGGAAGCCGCGTTGCGGGTCCACGCCGAACTGGCGCAGGCCGACGGGCAGCTGGACGGTGTCGGCCACCTTGCCGGCCTCGACCAGTTCGGTGCTGAGGCGGTAGAGATAGGGATCCTGGAGGCCCTGCCACAGCCGCGGCTCGCGCACAGTGAGCGTCGCGGTGGCCGTCTGCGCCGCGCCGGCGGGCAGGCGCAGCGGCTGCAGCTGCTGTGCCACGGTGCGGCCCTGGGCGTCGCGCAGCGTCAGGCGCAGCTGGCGCTGGACCTGACGCGCGCCGGCATTGCGCAGCTGCACCTGCAACCTGAGCCGGGCCTGCTCGGGCGAGAGCTGCTCGATGTCCACGCGCACGCCGGGGCCGCCGTGGTCGAGCAGCTCGATGTGGGTGTCGGGCGTCTCGATGAGGCGCACCGGCCGGATCAGCCCGCCGAAGACGGTGAAGTCGCCGCCCAGCGGCGCCACATGCGGCAGCTTGGCGTTGTCCACGCGCACGGCCAGCAGGTTGGGGCCCGGCTGCAGCAGGGGCGTGATGTCGAAGCGAAAGCGCGCATACCCGCCCTCGTGGCGGCCGGCATGGCGGCCGTTGACATAGACGTCCGCGGCCAGCGTGGCGCCGTCGAACTCCAGGAAACGGCGCTTGGCCGGGCCCGGCTTCAGGTCCAGCGTGCTGCGGTACCAGGCGGCGCCGCGATAGGGCGTGCCGCCGGTCTCGCCGTCAGGCACGTTGTAGGTGTGGGGCAGGGTGACGTTGGACCAGGCGGCATCGTTGAAACCGGGGGCCTCGGCACCCGTCACATCGGCGCGCTGGAAGCGCCACGCGCCGTCCAGGACGGTGGTCAGGCGGGCGGCCTCGGCAGTGGAGGTCGACAGGGCCGACAGGGCCAGTGTCAGGGTCAGAAGAGAGCGAAACATCAACGGGCTCCGAGTTCGAGGGCGACGCGGCCCCACAGGCCGGTGGGTTGGTTGGGGGCGGCTTCGACGAGCACCGTCACCTGGCGGCGGGCGGCACCCGGGGTCAGGGTCACGGTAAACGGGGCCGGCTCGGCGGAGGTCTTGGTGCCAAGCTTGACACCGTCCACCCACACCTCGGCCTTGCCGGCGATGCTGCCGAAGGCGAGCTGGGCGCGGCCGTCGTTGCGGTCGGCGCGCACGTTCACGCTGCTGCGGTAGAGGCGGAAGGGCCTGGCGTCGGCCTCGCGGCGCATGGGCGGTTCGTCCCAGCCCCAGGAGTTCATGTCGGTCTCGGCCAGCACCATGTTGGGGTCGGGCCGGTCGGCATAGGCCGGCGACACGCGCCAGCTCAGCAGCGGCGTGGTCGGCTCCGCGGCCGGCACCTGCGGCGGCGCGGCGGCGGCGTTCAGCACCAGCTGCACCTCGGCGGCATGCAGGCCGTCCGCGTTGGCGCGCAGCTTGAGCGTGCCGCGGCCATCGCGACGGCCTTGCACGATGACCTGGGCCAGGCCGTTGAAAAGGCTGCGCTCACTGGCCTTGTCCGGCTCGTGCGAGTTGGGGTCGCCGTTGCCCACGCCGATGATGTCGCCGGCGCCCTCCAGCACGAAGCTGACCTTGTGCTGGGCCAGCGGCACCGGGCGGCCCTGGGCATCGGCGGCGCCGACGGTGATGGGCAGGGCGTCCAGGCCGTTGCCGGCGAGCGAGTTCCGGTCGGGTGTCAGTACCAGGCGCACGGCCGGGCCGCTCGTCTCGACGATGTCGCGCGCCACCTCCTTGCCGCCCTTGAAGGCGACGGCCTCGATGCGGCCCGCTGCGTAGGGCACCTGGAAGTAGTTCATCTCGAACGGGTCCACCGCCTGTTCACCGACCTCCTTGCCGTTGAGCACGACGCGCACGCGCTCGGCATTGCTGGTCACCATCACGCGGATGGCCTGGCCCTCGCGGCCGGCCCAGTTCCAGTGCGGCTGCAGCTTGACCAGCGGGCGGTCCTTGATCCACTGGGCCTGGTGGATCCAGAAGGCCCCCTTGGGGAAGCCGGCCAGGTCCATGGCACCGAAGAAGGACGAGGCGCTGGGCCACTGATAGGGCGTGGGCTCGCCGCGGTAGTCGATCCCGGTCCAGACAAAGCCGCCGGCAACGAAGGGGCGCTCGGCGATCGCCTTCCAGGCCGCGCGGTGGGTGTTCCCCCACGAGGAGGGCTCATCGTCGTAGTTGTTGAAGACCTGGCGGGCCTTGTCGCTGGCGTACTCGCCACGCGTCATGTAGGCCGCCGTGTCCTCGGTGCTGGTCATGGGCCGCTTGGGATGCTTCTTGTGATAGTCGTCGTAGATCCAGGGCTGGTAGTTCAGGCCCACGACGTCGACGGCGTCGGCCGCGTTGAGGTCGGTGGTGAGGCCGCCGTGCATGGCGCCGGTGACCGGGCGCGTCGGGTCGAGCTTCCTGATCTCGGCCACCATGCGGCGCGCCATTTCGTAACCGGAAGCGGTGCTCTGCAGCGGCTCCTCGTTGAAGATGGACCACAGGATGACGCTGGGGTGGTTGCGGTCGCGCCGCACCATCCAGGTCAGCTGCTTCATGGTGTCGGGCGAGGGGTTGAAGTTGCGGTTCTCGGCCATGACCAGCAGGCCCATGCGGTCGGTGAGTTCCAGCACTTCCGCGGCGATGGCGTTGTGCGAGAAGCGCACCGCGTTGACGCCCATCTCCTTCAAGCGGCGCAGGCGGTACTCCCAGATGGCCGTCGGCACGGCGACGCCGACGCCGGCATGGTCCTGGTGTACGCACACGCCCTGCAGCTTGACATGCTGGTCGTTCAGGAAGAAGCCGCGGTCGGCGTCGAAGCGCAGGGTGCGCAAGCCGGTCTGCACTTCGGTGCGGTCGATCTCCTTCATGCCGTCGCGCAGCACGGCGCGCACGCGGTAGACGTTGGGCTGGGCGAGCGACCACAGCTGGGGGTCGCGCACGGCCAGCTTCATGCGGGCGACGGCCGAGTCCAGCGCGCCGACGCGTGCGCTGGCGCGTCCCTTGGCCACCTCCTGGCCGCTGGCGTCGATCAGGCTCACCTCCACGGTGCCGGTGCGTGTGACCTTGTCGCTGCTGTTGAGCGTCACTTCGACGGGGATGTGCCACTGGCCCGCCGCCTTGACCGGGTTGGCATGCAGGCCGTCGGTGGCGATGTACAGCGCATCGCGCTTGACCAGCCAGGTGTGGCGGTAGATGCCGGCGCCCTCGTACCACCAGCCCTCCTGGGCATTGGCGTCCACGCGCACGGCGATGGTGTTGACGTCGGCGCCGTAGCGCACATAGGGCGAGATGTCGATGCTGCGGCCGTTGTAGCCCGACCAGTTGCGGTCGACGACGACCCCGTTGACCCAGACGGTGCTGTGCGTGGCGACGGCGTCCAGCTGCAGCTCGATGTGGCGGCCGCGGTCGCTCTCGGGCAGCGCCACGTAGCGCCGGTACCAGGCGAT
Organism: Roseateles sp.; assembly: GCF_052436255.1. Taxonomy (GTDB): domain Bacteria; phylum Pseudomonadota; class Gammaproteobacteria; order Burkholderiales; family Burkholderiaceae_C; genus Pelomonas. The sequence continues at coordinate 14,063 of NZ_JBQVNP010000136.1, forward strand.
GCCGCGCTGGCGATAGCCCTGGGACGGGTTCTCGGTGCGCACGAAGGGGTTCTCGACCGCCCAGTCATGCGGCAGGTTCAGGCGCCGCCAGCCGGAGTCATCGAAATCCGCCGCCGCAGCGCCCCAGCCGTTGTTGGCCTTGCCGTTGTGGTAGCTCATGCCATGGCCGGTGATGGCCGGCATGGGCACGTCGCCGCGGTGGAACAGCCAGCCGTTGTCTAGAGACAGGCGCTCGCGCCCGGCGTGGGCAGCCGTGCTGAGGCCCAGGGCCAGCAATATCAGCAGCGCGGCGCCGCAGCGTTGCAGCAGATGGGACAGGGAGGTCGGGCGAAGCAGGGGCATGGGCTCGGGGTCGTTCGCGGCTTGAAATGGCAATGTCGCGGGGGCGCGACCAGGCCCCCCGCCCGGGCGGGCGCGGGGGGGGT
>NZ_JBQVNP010000137.1:0-14392 GCF_052436255.1 Roseateles sp.
GAGCTGCCCGTCTTCCTGGAAGCCGTCTTCATCAACCCGCCGACCCGCGTCGCCGGCACGGCCGTCTTCCTGTCCTCCGAGAAGGGCAGCACGCCCAATGCGCTGCTGCACAACCTCAAGCACAACAAGGTGCTGCACGAACAGAACATCTTCGTCACCGTCAGGCACCACGAGGTGCCGTGGATCGGCTTCGACAAGCGCTGCGAGGTCGAGGCCCTGGGCCATCACTGCTGGCAGGTGGTGCTGCACTTCGGCTTCAAGAACGAGCCCGATGTACCCGAGGCGCTGGAGCTGCTGAAGAAGCGGGGCGTTCAGCTGGAGGAGATGGAGACCAGCTACTTCCTCAGCCGCGACATCATCATCCCGACCATCGGTTCGGGCATGGCCCTGTGGCGCGAGAAGCTGTTCGCCAGCATGCATCGCAACGCCGCGGCGGCGGCGGACTTCCTGCACCTGCCCGCCAACCGCATCGTAGAGCTGGGCTCCAAGGTGGAGCTCTAGTCAGCCCAGCAGCCGACGCTCGACGCACCCGCCGTACTGCACGGCACCTGCGGCGGCGCGGGGCTCAACCTATGCTGGCCACATGAAACGCTTGATGCAAGACTTTTCGCCGTCCACCGTCGTGGCGGGTTTCGTCGCGGTGCTCGTCGGCTACACCAGTTCGGTGGCCATCATCTTCCAGGCTACGGTCGCACTCGGCGCCACCGCTGCGCAAACGGCGTCCTGGCTCTGGGCCCTCGGCCTGGGCATGGGCCTGACCAGCCTGGCCCTGAGCCTGTGGACGCGCCAGCCGGTGCTGACGGCCTGGTCCACGCCGGGCGCGGCGCTGCTGGCCTCGACCTCGGGCCTGGACATGCCCGAGGCCATCGGCGCCTTCATCGTCTGCGGCCTGCTGATCACCTGGGCCGGCGCCAGCGGCTGGTTCGAGAAGCTGATGGACCGCATTCCCGTCGCCATCGCCTCCGCGCTGCTGGCGGGCGTGCTGGCGCGCTTTGGGCTGGACGCGGTCGCCAGCGCGAAGACGGCACCCGGCCTGGTACTCGCGATGGCGCTGGCCTACCTGCTCGGGCGGCGCCTGTGGCCGCGCTATGCCGTGCCCGGCGTGCTGCTGGCCGGCGTCGCCTACGTTCTGGGCGAGGGCCGGCTCAGCTTTGCCGGTGTCGACACGAGCCAGCTCTTCGCGCTGCCGGCCTGGACGGCGCCTGCCTTCACCTGGCATGCCGCCATCGGCGTGGCCCTGCCGCTCTTCATCGTCACGATGGCCTCGCAGAACCTGCCGGGCGTCGCGGCCCAGCGCGCCAGCGGCTATGCCACGCCGGTGTCCGCGTCCATCGCCGTGACGGGTGCCACCACGACGCTGCTTGCGCCCTTTGGTGGCTATGCCTTCAACCTCGCCGCCATCACCGCCGCCATCTGCATGGGCCGCGAGGCGCACGAGGACCCGGCGCGGCGCTACACGGCTGCCGTCGCCGCAGGCCTCTTCTACGTGCTGCTCGGCCTGGCCGGGGGCGCGGTCGCCATCTTGCTGTCGGCCTTCCCGCGCGAGCTGGTCGCGGGAATAGCCGGCCTGGCCCTGCTGGGCACCATTGCCGGCGCCATGGCTGCGGCGCTCAAGGACGAGAGCCATCGCGACGCGGCCATCCTGACCTTCCTGGTCTGCCTGTCGGGCATCACCGTCTTCGGCATCGGCGCGGCCTTCTGGGGCGTGCTGGCGGGTGGCATCGCGACGCTGGTTGCAGGCTGGCGACGCCAGGGGAATTGACGCTGTGCAACACTGGCCGGCGCCGATCTGAACCACAGGCCCGACCCATGAAACTGCTCTTCGTTGCCGACCCGCTCGCCACCTTCAAGACCTACAAGGACTCCACCTTCGCGATGATGCGCGAGGCCGCGAAGCGCGGCCACCGCATCCTTGCCTGTGAGGCCAGCCAACTCGTCTGGCTGCGCGGCGGTCGCGTCACCGCGCGCGCTGCCGTCGAGATCGCGCTGACCGGCGATGCCGATGATTGGTACACCGTCACGTCCACCGCCGACCTGGCGCTGGCAGACGTGGGCGCCGTGCTGATGCGCAAGGACCCGCCCTTCGACAGCGAGTTCTTCTACGCCACCCATCTGCTCAGCCAGGCCGAGCGCGAGGGCGCCCGCGTCTTCAACAAGCCCGCCTCGCTGCGCGAGCACCCCGAGAAGCTCGCAATCATGGAGTTCCCCGAGTTCATCTCGCCAACGCTGATCACGCGCGACGCCGCCGAGATCCGCGCCTTCCACGCCGAGCAGCGCGACATCATCCTCAAGCCGCTGGACGGCATGGGCGGCATGGGCATCTTCCGCGTCAAGGACGACGGCCTCAACCTCGGCAGCATCATCGAGACGCTGAACAAGGACGGCACGCAGACGGTGATGGTGCAGCGCTTCATCCCCGCCATCACCGAGGGCGACAAGCGCATCCTCATCATCGGCGGCAAGCCGGTGCCTCACTGCCTGGCGCGCATTCCGCAGGGCAACGAGGTGCGCGGCAACCTGGCGGCCGGCGGCAAGGGCGTGGCCCGCGAGCTGAGCGCGCGCGACCGCGAGATTGCGGAGCACCTGGGCCCCATCCTCGCCGCCCGCGGCCTGTTGCTGGTGGGCGTGGACGTCATCGGCGAGCATGTCACCGAGATCAACGTGACCAGCCCGACCTGCTTCCAGGAGATCACGGACCAGACGGGCTTCGATGTGGCCAAGATGTTTGTCGATGCACTGGAAGAGGCCATGGCATGAGGCGCCGCCACTTCGGCGCATCGAGCTTGGGCGCCTTGGGTCTTGCCGTGCTGGGCATGCCGGCAACGGCCGCCACCAGTGCCTTCGACATGCTGGCCGACGACTTCCTGGAGAAGCTCTGGCAGCTGGACCCGGATGCCGCCGTGGCGGCCGGCCGCTTCGAGTTCGCCGAGCGGCTGGTGCTGCCCGGCGCGGCCTATCGCGCCCGCAAGCGCGCCTTCCTGCAAGCCTGGCTGGCGCGTTTCGAGGGCGTCGCCGATGCCAGCCTGGGCACCAGCCAGCGCATGGACCGCGCCATGCTGCTTGGCAAGCTCAGGAGCGACCTGTGGCGCCTGGACGTGTTGCGCGAATGGGCCTGGAACCCGGCCGAGTACAACCCCGCCGGCCTCATCGACCTGCTGTTGAACACCGACTGGGCACCGCTGCAGCAGCGCGTCAAGGCCTTGCACCGGCGCGTCCAGCAACTGCCGCGTTTCTACGCCGAGGCCCGCGCCAGCCTCGCCCACGTCACGCGCGAACACACCGAGCTGGCGCTGCAGCAGGCGCCCGGCATGCTGTCGGTGCTGGACGATGTCGAGTCGCATGCCCAGCAGGTCGGCATGGGCCAGCTGATGGTGCCGGCGCTGCGCGCTGCGCGCCAGGCGGCGGCCGGCTGGCAGGCGCATCTGAACAAGTTGCTGCCCACCGCCAAGCGGCCCTGGCGCCTGGGCGCGGCGCTGTACGAGCCCAAGTTCGCGCATGACATCCAGTCCGCCCTCACGGCACGCGAGACCTACGAGCTGGCCCTGGTGCGCCGCGAGGAAGTGCTGGCCAGCATGCAGACGCAAGCGGCCGCGCTGTGGCCCACCGTTATCGGTGCAGAAGCCCCGCCCGCCGACCGCTTCGCGCTGATCGGCCGCGTCATCGCCCGCTTAAGCGATCGGCATGTGGCCCGCGAGCGCTTCGTCGACGAGATTCGCGCGCAGATTCCGCAGCTCGAAGCCTGGGTGCGCGAGAAGGACTTGGTCAGCCAGGACGCCAGCAAGCCGCTGGAAGTCCGCGAGGCGCCGCTCTACCAGCGCGGCGTGGCGGGTGCCAGCATCGAGGCCCCCGGCCCCTACCGGCCGCAGGACCGCACCTTCTACAACGTCACGCCGCTGGACGACCTCTCGCCCGCCGAAGCCGAGAGCACGCTGCGCGAATACAACCACTGGATCCTGCAGATCCTCAATATCCACGAGGCCATTCCGGGTCACTACACCCAGCTGCTGCACGCCAACCGTGCGCCGAGCAAGGTCAAGGCGCTGTTCGGCAGCGGTTCGATGATCGAGGGCTGGGCCGTCTACGGCGAGCGCGTGATGATCGAGAGCGGCTACGGCGCTTCGCCCGAGATGACGCTGATGTACGGCAAATGGCATCTGCGCTCGGTCACCAACACCGTGCTCGACTACAGCGTGCATGTGCTCGGCATGGGCGAGAAGGAGGCCCTGGACCTGCTGGTGCGCCAGGCCTTCCAGACCGAACGCGAGGCCAAGGAAAAGTGGCGGCGCGTGCAGCTGACGTCTGTGCAGCTGACCAGTTACTTCAGCGGCTACAGCGAGATCTTTGCGCTGCGGGAGCAGCTGAGGTCACGGCCGGGGTTCAGCTTGAAGGCCTTCCATGAGCAGTTCCTGGGCTACGGCAGTGCGCCGGTGAGGTTGATCGCGGCGGAATTCATGTGAGCCTCTCGCTCAGTCTTGCCCGCTGAACGCGGCAAGCCTGATCGGTCCCCCGAGGGGACGGCGATGCTCGCGGCATTGAGCCGCAAGCACATCGCCCGCCGGCCGGCTTGGGGCGGCCCGGCGCTCGGCCGGCGGCAGGCCTTTTCGCGCCCGAACATGATCTTCAGCCTGGCGGGTGTGCTCCGCATGAATGGCGGGCTACGCCTTCGGCTAGCCCGCCCTACCTGCTTGTGTCTGCTCTACGTTTGTATGCAGGCCTCACGGAACCGGGTCGAGGTCTGGAGGGTCTCCAGCGAATACACCGATCTTCGCCAGACCATGCTTCTGAACTAGGCGCATTGCTGGAGGGACTTGCTCGTAAGTCACTTTGGAGCTTCCGACCAAATGCAGTTCTACGTCGGGTTGAGCTGCCTTGAGAGCTTGCAAGGCATCATCTAGTTCCGGTAAGCCAATGGCCTTGCCTTGAAGCAGATATTGGCCGTCGTCGGTGACGAACAGATGCGCCTCTGATCCCCGCGCCACTACGCCGCCTCCAGCATGAACTCGACCTTCACGGCATCGAAGGGGAACTCGACGCCACCCGCTGCCGTCCGGCTGAGAACGCCGGCGTCCAACAGCGCCTTCACGTCCCCATGCACCGCCTTCACATCACGGCCCACGCGCCGTGCGGCCTCGCGGATGGACATGGAACCCGCGCCACACATGGCTTTGAGCAACTCCCAGCGCTTGGCCGTCAGCACTTGCCATAGCAACTCAGGCGTCGCAAAGCCAATGCGAGCTTCACGCTCAGCGCGGCCAGATTGCATGACGCGGGCTGCGTCGGCCAGCGTGTCGGACAGGGATCGAACCTCAAGAATGACCGTGCTCATGATTCCACCTCTGAATGTCAGCGTTGAAGTCGAGCATCAACTGTTCCGGCGTTGAGAAGACGTAGTCCAACTCCTGCGCCCCAAAGTGGCGGTGATCGCCCTTGCCGCGCTCGTGGTCATACCTCAGCACGCACTTGCCGCCGACAACATAGGCAAGCCTGTACTTGAAAAGATGCTCAGAAGGCGAAACAGGTTCAGGGACTCGCCAGACAGCAACCTCGGCGAATGCGTCGGCAGCAAGGACGACGCGACGGCGTACCAGCAGGATGGCCTTCATGTTGGACATTCTGACAACACAGGCGCGCTGTTGTCAAACGGTCCAACGCGGCGAACCCTCGCTCAGCAGACGAACCTGTCACGCACGCGCGGAGCCGATGCCTCGGCATCGTCCGCCACCCACACCGGCCCCGCCCCCTCATTGCGCCGCCACCGCCGCGGCACCCGGTCCAGCGCGATGAACCACGCCGTCAGCCCGCCATTGGCATCAATGCGAAAGCGCAAAAACCCCTTGTGATCCTGCCCGTCCAGCGCCGCATAGCCGTTGTTGGTCAAAAGGCCCAGCCGCGACATCAGCGCCAGGTAGCTGCCGAAGATCAACGCGCCCAGCAGCGTGCCGCCTGCAAAGACACCCAGCCCGACGAAGCCGGCGTGCAGCGTCAGGCCGCGCAGGCTGTCACGGTGGGGAATCCAGCCCCAGTCGCCCACCAGCTGATGCAGGCCGAAGGTCAGACTGAAGATCGCCGCGACATGCACGACGGCGTGCACAAAGCCAATGCCCCAGGTGGCGCCCCAGCGCCAGGTCTTGCCCGCGTCGGGCGGCAGCTCGTCCACGGCCTCGCGGCCCATGACCATGCAGCCGAAGGCCATGGCCGCGTTGATCAGCAGGCTCAGGGGACTGAACACCATGGCCTTGAGCCACAGCGCGGCGGCCAGGCCGAACTCGTGCAGGTCGAACTCCCACAGCGGCCGGAACAGGTCGGGCTCGAAGGAGCGTGAGAAGGGCGTGGAGTTCAGGTAGGCGTTGAAGCAATAGAGCAGGCCCAGCAACAGCGCGAAGCCGTAGTTGCCGCCCCAGCCGCTGGCATCGCGCCGGAACAGCGCCCACAGGTTGCCCTTGCTGCCGGCCTTGGACAGGGCGGCGCTCGGGTAGGCCGTGGCCTCCTGGCGCTCAAACTCGCCGCCCGGGTGGGCGTCCTCGGTCAGGCCGATGGCCAGCGCGGGGGGCACGCTGGGCGGCTCGGGCGGGATGCAGTCGCGCGTGTCGAACTCACGCAGCCGCACCGGCCGCGTGGTCGTGCGGGTGTGCGTCGGGTGGGTGAAGGCGCCGCCCGTGCCGCAGGTCACAAGCTTCCCCCAGTTCACCGACTCCCAGCGCATGTAGTGGTGCAGGTCGCCCGCCAGCCGCAGCTTGACGCGGCCGCGCAGCCGCCCCTCCAGGCTCTGGTAGCGCTTGGGGTGGCTCTCGTCGGCGCCGTCGCCGATGGGGCGGGTCCAGTAGGGCTCGGGGTAGATGAGCAGCACGCGGTCCTCGGGCTCGATGCGGTACTCGTGGCCGTCGTCGGTGACCAGGCCGCGCTCGCTCAGCAGCGCCTCGAACTGCTCGTACTGGTCGCGGTCGATGTCGTGGTCCAGCGCAAAGTCCAGCCCCAGCGCCCACCAGCCGCCGGGCAGCTTGATGCAGAAATAGGTCTGGCGCTGCGGGATCTTGGCGCCCAGCAGCGGCGCGGAGTCATTGCGGCGCGTGAAGTAGCGGCTGAAGGTGGAGGCCGAGTCCATCCAGTCGTGGTTCTGCGGAATCGCGGCCAGCGTCAGCCGCCGGCCACGCACGAACGTGGGCGCGGAGCTGTTGCGCACCGCCTCGAACATCTCGACGAAGCGGTAGCGGTAGTCGCGCGTGCTGGCCGCCGGGTAGGCCAGGTCGCCGCCGAACAGCAGCAGCGAAGCGCGCGGCAGTCGCTGCCCGTCCAGCTGCAACTCGTCGGCCAGCGCCGCGCTGGCAACGGCATAGCAGGCGTTGCCGCCGTCGCCCGTGTCGGCGATGAAGTCGAACCAGCAGTCCCCGGCGAACTCGCCTTCCGCCTCGGGCTGGCTGCGATCGATGACCTTCATCGGCTGCGGCTGGCTCTCGCGGCCGTCGCGGTTGCGCAGCTGGTCCAGCGACGACAACACCTGGCGCGCGGCCGTCCACAGCACGTCGGGCTGGTACCAGGCGACGGGATGGCGTTGGTGGGGCGGGACGGCGCGGCCGAGTTGGGGGCGTGACATGGGGCGGCATGATCGTCGCCTGGGCGGTGGCGTCAATATCCGGTGCGCGCCGGCGCCGCGCGCGCTACCCTTTGAGGGCCTTCACCAACGTCGATTCAGCATGACCCACCCTGACACCCCGAAAGACGGCGACTTTGCCGAGTTCCTTGAACGCAAGGTTTCCGAGGTCTTGCTGGCCGGCGCAGCCGCCGTGGCGCCGGCAGCGCCGGACGATGCTGCGCCGGGCGCCGCGCCGCAAACGCTTGACGACGTGCTCATCAACGGCGAAGAGCCGACGGCAGAGCTGCTGGAGCAGATCGACGCGCTGGAGCAGGCAGCGCCCCTGTCGGACGAAGAGCTGGCGCGGCAGGCCCTCGAACATCCGGGTGCGGACGGCGACCCCAGCACGCCGGAGTAGCGCGCTGGCTCAGCGCTGGCCCTGCATGCGGTGGCCGGCTGCCGCCTTGTAGCTGTTGATCTCGGCAGCCACCTCGGCGGGGTCGATGACGTCCTCCAGCCGGGCAAAGCCTGCCGGCGCCCGTGCCTCGACGTGGTCGAGGATGGCGTCCAGGCCTTCGCGGCGGTTCATCTCGACGATGCGGGCGCACAGCGGACGGCGCTCGTCCTCGTAGGCGGCCAGGGCCGTGTCGATGTCCGCATGCGCACGGAGCGCCTCGGCCAGCGCCTGCGCATCCATGATCGCCTGCGTCGCGCCGTTGGAGCCGATGGGATACATCGGGTGGGCCGCGTCGCCCAGCAGCGTCGAGCGGCCGAGCTGCCAGCGCGGCAGCGGGTCGCGGTCCACCATGGGCCACTCCAGCATCTGCTCGGCTCGCGTGATCAACCCGGGCACGTCCAGCCAGTCGAAACGCCAGCGGCCGAAGGTGGGCAGCAGGTCGTCGACGTCGCCGGCGCGGCTCCAGTCGGCGCGGTCGGGCGCGGTCAGGCCGGGCGTGGGTTCCTGCACGCGGCGGTCGGCAATCCAGTTGATCAGCTGCAGCCCGTCGGCCCGCGGCGCGCCAATCGGGTAGACGACGAACTTGGCCTGGCTGTGCCCGGCCTGCACCATGGTGCGGCCGTCCAGGAAGGGCGGTGCCCAGGTCGTGCCGCGCCACATCATGACGCCGCGCCAGCAGGGCGCGCCCTCGTCGGGCGCCAGGCGCTTGCGCAGTGCGGAATGGATGCCGTCGGCGCCGATGACGAGGTCGGCCGCCTGCTCGCGCGGGCCGTCCATCGTCGCGACCTCGGCAATGGCCTTGCCGCCCTCGTCGCGCACGCCGACAACGCGCTGGCCCGACAGCACCGTGAGCTTGGCCGAGGCTTGCGCCCACAGCAGCATCTGCAGCTGACCGCGGTGGATGCTGAACTGCGGGTGGCTGTAGCCGCCCTCCAGCCCGCGCGCATCGCGGTAGATGGCCTGGCCGTGCTTGTTGGCGAACACCAGCGCCGCGGTCTCGACAGCCATGGTGCGCAGTGCCGGCAACAGGCCCAGATCGTCGAGCACGCCGACGGCATGCGGCAGCAAGTTGATGCCGACGCCGAGCGGCTTGGGTTCGCGAACCGACTCCAGCACCGTGACCTGGTGGCCGCGCGCCTGCAGCGCCAGCGCCGCCGTCAGCCCGCCGATGCCGCCGCCTGCGATCAGGATCTTCATGCCCTTCAGGGTAAGCGAGATGGTTGCACTGTGCAACTAAAACTAACCTGTAGACGTGAAGACCGACAGCCCCGATCCCGAAGGCCTGATGCTGCCCGTACCCGGCGTGGACTACGGCCCGCTGGACGGTCTGCTGGGCTATGCGCTGCGCCGCGCGCAGAACGCGCTGTATCTGGACTTCTACCGTGCCACCGCCGAGTGGGACGTCAGCCCGCAGCGCTTTGCCGCCCTGGTGCTGATCGCGCGCAACCCGGGCTTGCGCCAGGGCTTGCTGGCCCAGGCCATGGGCCTGCACCGCAGCGGCGCGCTGCGCCTGACCGACTGGCTCACCGTGCAAGGCTGGGCCGAGCGCCGCGACGCGCCCGGCGATGCGCGCGCCTGGGGCCTGCACCTCACGGCCGCCGGCAAGAAGCGCCTCGCCAGGCTGGAGGCGGCGGTTGCCGAACACGACCGTGCCCTGTTGGCCGCCCTCGGCGAGCACGGTCCGGCGCTCAAGGCCGGCCTGGACCGCCTGGCCTGGGTGGCCACCGCGCAGAGCACCACACCGCAGAACAAACCAAGGAGACCCAAACCATGATGGACCGCCGCCTCGTTCTCGCCTCACTCGCCGCCTTGCCGCTCGCTGCGCGGGCACAGGGCCAGCCACCGCGCATCCTCGTCGGCTTCCCGGCCGGCGGTTCGGTCGACGCGACGGCGCGCCGCATCGCCGAGTTCAGCCGCGGCAAGCTGGCTGAGACCGTGCTGGTCGAGCAGAAGGTCGGTGCCGGCGGCCGCCTCGCCATTGCCGCGCTGAAGGACGCCGCGCCCGACGGCCAGTCGCTGCTGCTCAGCCCGTCGTCGATGTTCACCATCTACCCGCATGCCTACCGCAAGCTGGCCTACAACCCGGCCATCGATGTGATCCCGGTCGCGCCGCTGGCGCTGTCGACCTGCGGCTTCGGCGTCGGCCCCATGGTGCCGGCCACGGTGAAAACGCTGGCGCAGCTGGCCGACTGGCTGAAGGCCAACCCCGACAAGGCCGCCTACGCCTCGCCGGCGGCCGGCGCCATGCCCCATTTCCTGGGCAGCCAGTTCGAGCGCGCGGCCGGCCTGAAGCTGACGCACGCGCCCTACCGCGGCGCGGCGCCCGGCATGCAGGACCTGATGGGCGGCCAGATCGCCTCGGGCTGCTTCTCCATCGGCGACTTCCTGCCGCATCTCGCCTCGGGCCGCGTGCGCCTGCTGGGTGTGACGGACGGGCAGCGCTCGCGCTTCGCGCCCGACGTGCCCACCTTCGAGGAGCAGGGCTTCAAGGGCATCGTCGGTGTGGAGAGCTACGGCCTGTTCGTCCCCGCCAAGACGCCGCAGTCGATGGTCGACAAGCTCGCCGACATCGCTCGCGCCGCCGTGCGCGAGCCCACGGTCGTCGAGGCCCTCGCCAAGCTCGGTTTCGAGCCGCTGTCGCTATCGCCGGCCGACTACGCCAGGCGCCTGGCTTCCGAGCGCGACTACTGGGGGCCGGTCGTCAAGGCGTCGGGCTTCTCTTCGGACGACTGAGCGCTTCGCTAAGTCCGGTTCACCGACACGCCGCCATCCACCAGCATCGCGGCACCGGTCATGAAGGACGACTGGCCCGACGCCAGGAACAACGCCGCGCGGGCAATCTCCTCGGGCTGGGCAAGGCGCTTGAGCGCATGCAGTTGAGCCACGGCGGCCAGCGCCTCGGGCGTGCCGTTCATCTCGCGGCCCATGGGCGTGTCGGTGCCGCCGGGCAGAAGTGCATTGACGCGCAGGCCCTGCGGGCCGAACTCGGTGGCCAGCGCCTGCACCAGTCCCACCACGCCCGCCTTGCTGGCGGCATAGGCGGCCGCACCGGGGAAACCCACGGTGTGACCGACGAAGGTGCCGGTGAACACCAGGCTGCCGCTGCCGCGCGCCAGCAGCGCGGGCACCTGGTGCTTGGCGGCCAGGAAGGCGGCGGTGAGGTTGGTGCGCAGGGTGTCCTGCCAGCCGTCCAGCGTGATGGACGGCGTCGGGCCCATGGCGCCCAGGGTGCCGGCGTTGTTGAACGCGCCGTCCAGCCCGCCGAAGGTGGTGCGGGCCAGGTCGACCAGGCGGCGGTGGTGGGCTTCGTCGCCTACGTCGCCGGCCAATGTAGCGACGCGGCCGCCACGGTGGCGGATCGCCTGCGCCACCTCGTTCAGGCGGGCCTGGCCACGCGCTGTCAGTACCAGCGCGGCGCCCTCAGCCGCGAACAGCTGCGCTGCCGCGCGGCCGATGCCCGAGCTGGCACCGGTGATGAGGATGGTCTTGCCTTCGAGGGTGAGTGCCATGCGAACTCCGGGTTGGGTGTGGGGCCTGGACTGTCCGCAGCGCAGGCACCCGCGTCGCGCTGTTTTCGGACCTGCAGTTGGTGCTGCGCCCGAACCGGCGAGCAGCCCAACCGGGCTAGCATCGACTTCCTCTGAAGGAGCCCCCCGCATGCCTGTGCGCCCGTGGGCCGTTCGCTGGAACGGCCTTTGTCTTGCCCTGGGTCTGGCGCTGACCGGCCCAGTCGCCGCCGCTGCCGACACCACCCGGCTCCAGGCGCTGCTGACCGAGCAGCGCTATGGCGCCGTGCAAGACGAGCTGGATGCGCTGCTGCGCGTCAGGCGGCCTGCCGCCGCCGAGCGCGCCGTCATCTATCAGTGGCTGTTCGCCCGCGATGACGCTGCGGCCATCGACAGCCGCACGCGCGGCGTGCTGGCCGACCCGCGGGCCGACGCTGTCGACCTGCTGGCCGCGGGCCGCCTGGCGCTGGAGCGGCGTGATTTCGAGCGCGCCCGGCTTTGCTTCGAGCAGGCGCTGGCGCGGGCGACGCGGCGCATCGACCGCGCTCATGCGCTGCGCGGCCTGGGCCAGCGCCACTACCAGCTGCGCGATTTCGACGCCTCGCTGAGGCAGCTGGAGGCGGGGCTGGCGCAGGCCCGCACCGCCGATGGTTTGGCGGCGCTGGCCGATCCGCTGATCCGCCTGGGCCGCACCGAGGACGCCATCGCCGCCGCCGAGGGCGCCGTCGCGCTGAACCGCCACCACGAGGCCGCGCACTACCTGCTGGGCAACGGCTATGTGCGCGAGAACTACACCCAGCTCGCGGCCAGGCAGGGCGATGCCTTCGCGCCGCTGCTTGGCGATGTGAAGCGTGCCTCGGACGCCTTCGAGAAGGGTGACTTTGACGCCGCGCTCGCCCTCAGCCTGGCCGTGCTCGAACGCTGCCCGCAGCTCGGCCGCGCGCATGCCATCGCGGCCAAGGCGCTGGAGTCGCAGCGCTTTGCCATCGACGTCCACCGCGCCGCCTACGAGCGGCGCTTCAAGGCCGCGCGCATGCCGGTCGTGCCCGGCATCGAGCAATACGTGCTGAATTGGCGAGACCTGTCACCGCGCCACCAGAAGCGCGTCGCGCTGTCCGTCGCGCCCTGGAAAGCCTTCATCCCCGTCCTCGTCGAAGGCGGCGCGACGCACTTCATCAAGCCGATGTGGATGCGCCTGTCCGAGACGCCGCAGGCCCATGCGCTGAAGGACGCGCGCATCGACTACGACTCGCGCCTGTGGGACGACGTGCGCGGCATGGGCGGCCACTTCACCGTCACCGGCATCGAGGATGTCGAGCGCAATATCTTCGACCGCTACAACACCGTGCTGCACGAGCTGACCCACCAGGTGCACGGCGTGCTCACGGCCGACCAGGCGCGCGCGATCGAGGCGCTGTATCAGCAGGCCAAGATCCGTGACGCCAGCACGCGCCAAGGTTTTCTCTCGCGCTATGCAGGCGGTTCGGTGTGGGAGTACTTCGCCGAGGGCGCCAATGCCGAGGCCTCGCCGAGACGCGACGCCCATGACGGCCGCGAGATCGTGCGCGAACGCCTCATCGCGATGGACCCGGCGCTGCGCACGCTCGTGAAGCGGCTGTTCGCCCAGCGCGACACGCGCGCCAGCCGCCCCATCGCCCTCGTCAATGCCGGCAGCCAAAAGCTGGAGGACGGCAGCTTGAGTGAGGCCAAGCCGCTGTTCGAGCGCGCCTTGCAGCTCGCGCCCACCGACGAGCGTGCGCTGGCGGCGCAGCTGAACGTGCAGGCCATCGAGGGCCAGGGCGCCGCGCTGGGCGAGCTGGCCGCGCGGGCGCTCGCCGCCCACCCGCGCAGCGGCGTGCTGCGCGTCGGCGTGGCCGATGCCTTCTGGCATGCCGGCAGGCCGCTGGCCGCCGAGGTGCTGCCTGGCCTGGCGCGCGATGTGGCGGCATTGAAGGGCGAAGACCGCTTCCGCGTCGACCTGGCGTTGGCCGACCACCACCGCCGCCTCGGCGATGTGCCGCGCGCTTTGGCCGCCTACGACGCCGTGCTGGCCTACCAGGGCGACCAGCCCGAAGCGCTGTGGGGTCGCGCGGCCACGCTGGCGCTGGACGGCCGCTGGGACGAGGCCTTCGCACAGTACGAGGCCGTGTTGCGCCTGCGCACCGGCCTCGTGCCGCTGCGCCGCGACTATGCGCTGGACCTGCTGCGCGCCGGGCGCATTGACGCGGCGCGCGCGCAGGTCAAGGCGGCGCTGCTGCTTGACCCGCGCGACCCCGACACGCTGGCCTTGAAGGCCTGGCTCGCGCTGGCCGCCGGTGACGCCGATGCCGCGCGCCGCGATGCCGCCGAGGCGCTGGCGCTGGGCCCCTGGAGCGACCTCGCCGTCATCGTGCAGGCCGCCGCGCTGCAGTCGCTGGGTCAGCCCGATGCAGCCCAGGCGGCCCTCGCCCCGCTGAGGCAACGCATCGCCAGCGCCGCGCCGCCCCGGTACGTCTACCGGCCCGACAAGTCGGGTTGGTTCTCGGTGCACCAGCTGCCGGCGCATGAGCAGCGTGTCATGGAGATGCTCGTCAAGTGAGATCGTTCAAGCGGCTGGAGGCCGCCCATCTCAATGGCATCAGCGTCGCCCTCGGGGTGGCGGCCACGCATCTCGTCGTCGGTTCGCTGTTCGGCCAGAGCGCCGGCCTGGCCGCCGTGGGCGGGGCCGTCTGCGCCAGCCTGACCGACCTGCCCAACCCGCCGCAGCGCGTGTTGCCGCGCGTGCTGCCGGCCGCCGCGGCGGCGGCCGTCGTGACGCTGCTGGTGGGCGTGACCGACCATTCGCTGGTGCTGACCGTGGCGCTGATCGCCGTCGTCGCC
>NZ_JBQVNP010000138.1:0-14359 GCF_052436255.1 Roseateles sp.
GTCGAATCAACAACTTAAACATCGCATTCGTGGGTCTAGGGGCTTTCAGGGGGCTGTCGCCATGTTGCGCCCGCACAAACTCGCCGCGCCCCGGAAACTGAGTCATTCGCTCAGCCACGGATTGGCCCCACCGGGCCAGCATCGCCGCCGCGCATCACGGCGGGTCCTTACTCTTAGAGGAGTCTCTATGTTCAAAAAAACCAGCATTGCGTGCGCTGTCCTGGCCCTGGCTGCCGGTTCAGTTGTGGCGCAAGAGGCCCAAAAGCTCGAACGCATCCAGATCACCGGTTCCAGCATCAAGCGGGTCGAGTCAGAGACCGCATTGCCGGTCACGGTCATATCGCGCGACGCCATCGAGAAGTCGGGCGCGACGAACATCGAGGACATCCTGCGCCGTCTGTCAGTGAACTCGGGCCAGCTTTCAGACTCTACGCAAGGTGCAGGCTATGCGACCAGCAACGCCAATTTGCGTGGCCTCGGCGCCAACTCGACGCTTGTGCTGCTGAACGGCCGCCGACTGGCTGGCCACCCCTTCGGCTCCATCGGCGGGTCCGTAGCGGTTGACCTCAACAGCATCCCCTTTGCCGCTATCGATCGCATCGAAGTGCTGCGTGATGGTGCATCTGCGACCTACGGCACCGACGCCGTCGCCGGCGTGATCAACTTCATCACGCGCAAGGACTACAACAACGGCGAACTCACGGTCCGCTACGGCGCCCCCGAGAAGAATGTCGGTGGCAAGGAGCATGGCGGCTCGCTGGCGTTCGGTGTCGGCGATGTGAACACGGACGGCTACAACTTCCTCGTGACGGCCAATATCAAGGAGCAGACGCGCATCGAGGCGGTCAAGCAGGCCTGGTACTCGCGCCATGCGACCGAGGTCCCGGGCTCGGCACCCCCGACGTCCTTCCGCGCTTACCCCGGCCGTCTGATGGATATCGGCATCACGCCGGGCGCGTACACCAATCCGGGGCAAGCCATGGCCGCTTGCGATCCCGTCAATACGGTCGTTCAAGTTGGCGGCAAGACGCCGAACGGCACGGATGACGTCAAGCGGTGCCGCGCGATCTATGCAGCCATGCTCGACAACATGCCGGACAGTACCAAGACCGACCTGTTCGCACGCGGCACGTTCCGGATCGATGCCGACAACCAGTGGTTCATCGAGGCCTCAGCCGCGCGTAACCACACGACGGGCCGCGCTGCGCCAACGCCCATCGACGGCTCTGCGATGAAGGTGCGTGCCAACGGTTCATATCCGAACGTGCTGATGCCCATCACCAGCAAGTACTTTCCGACGGCACTGTTGACCCGCCTGGGCTACACACCGGCGGACTACGTGTCCTTTAGCGACGCCACCGGGCAGTACACGGAGATCGCCTACCGTTCGCTCGACCGCGGCAACCGGGTCAGCGACAACACCAACGAGCAGTACCGCGTCGTTGTCGGTGCGAGCGGCCTGTTCTCCGGCTGGGACTACGACATCGGCCTGAACCTCGCCCAGGCCCGCGGCACGCTGAACTACAGCGGCTACCTGCTGGAAGAGCCCTTCCTGGACGCGCTGAAGACCGGCAACGTCAACCCCTTCGGCCCCAATGACGCAGCCGGTGTGGCCGCTCTCGATGGTGCCGCTTTGGAAGGCAAGGTTCGGCAGTCCAAGGGCACGACCGCCGTGCTGGACGCCAAGGTAAGCCGCGAGCTGATGCCGATGGCTGGCGGCATGATGGCCGCCGCCGTCGGTATCGATCTGCGCCGCGAAAAGGCCGACGACAAGCCCACCAACGCCGAGTACTCCAAGGGCTCACACATTGGCGGCGAAGGCTCGGTGCCAGCCACCTCGGCCAGCCGCAACATCTCGGCGGTCTTTGGCGAACTGTCCTTGCCCTTCGCCAAGGGCTGGGAAGCCACGGTTGCTGCGCGCTATGACCGCTACAGCGACTTCGGCAGCAGTTTCAACCCGCGGGTGGCGTTGCGTTTCCAGCCGAGCAGGGAAATGCTGTTCCGCGCCAGCGCCGGCACCGGCTTTCGGGCCCCCACGCTGTGGGATGTAAACAGCCCGGTGTCCAACACCAACACGGCCGACCCGCAGACCGACCCGGATTGCCCCCAGCCTAACGATGCGCAGGGCAACCCGCCCGCGCTTTGCAATACACAGTTCAACGTGCGTTTGTCGAGCGACAAGAACCTCAAGGCGGAAAAGAGCCGCCAGTTCGCATTCGGCGCCGTTTTTGAGCCGATTCGGGATCTCAGCATCGCCGTCGACTACTGGAATATCCAGAAAAGGGATCAGATCGGCGTGATCAGCGGCGACACCTTGATGGCCGAGCCCGGCCTGTATACGAAGTACAAGGCCCGTGTGAAGCGTGGGCCCACGGGATTCATCTCCTACATCGAAACGCCGGTGGAAAACCTGGGTGAGCTCAAGACCGAAGGCATCGACGTCGACATCAGATCAGCGCTGGCGCTGGGTGAATGGGGCCGCCTGGGCATGGGCTTGGCCGCCACCTACACGCTGAAGTACGAACTTCAAAACGGCAAGGATCTGCCGTTCACCGACTATGCCGGCAAGTCGCTCGGCGGTAACCCGCCCGTACCTGAATGGCAGCACACGCTGTCCTTCGACTGGACGATGCACTCCTGGAACGTGGCGCTGGAGAACGTCTTCACCAAGGGCTGGCAGGAGTCAGCGTCTGTCGTCGAGACCAACCTCGGTGTCAAAGCGGCGTATGACGTCAAGGACACCAGCCGCTGGAATCTCGCTGTCAGCTACCGTGGCTTCAAGAATCTGCGGTTGACGGTCGGTGCACGCAACGTCTTCGACCAGGCCCCGCCGTTCGTGGCTTCGTCGAGCTACGGCTCGCACGCTGCAGGCTTTGCCGGCTCCTTTGCCGATCCGCGAGGCCGTTTCGTCTATGGCACCGTGACGTATCAATTCAAGTGACATGCGGCTTGCACATCACCGTGGCGCCATGAGCGTTCGCACCGACTGAATTCGGCGACTGGCGAGGTCGGCGGGCGTGTCAATCACGCTCGCCGGCCGTTGTTCACGAGTCCGGCGTCGATGCGTCTTGCTTTTCCGCCCTGTAATCAGTCTGTTTCCTCTTTCCGGGTTAGCCCCAAGAGGGGGGGCGAAGCACGGGGCTAAGATGCTTGCATGGCCAGTTTTGGCCAGTGGTGTATTGTTTTTGCACCAGGTTCGTGGCGATGAAACGCGTGCCCGACGGCTTGTGCCACCGGGCGTTTTTTTTGGCCAGAACGGGTGTAAAGATAGCTTGCGCCCCCGGCGGACTGCGTGTTTTCGACGAGGCGGGATCCTGAGCTCCGCGATCTAGAATGCACGCCCTTCGGGAACTCGTTGACGGCAGGAGCGCAACTTCCGCCGTACGTGGCCGCTTTGCTGGAAGAAGTCATTGACTGTGATTTGTAGTTGCAAGAAGGAGCGCGCATGAATTTTGCGCAGGAGAAGCAGGGCGCGTCCCGGTTCACGGGCTTCGGTGTCGTGATCCTGATCCACGTCGTGGCAATCTGGGCGCTGGCCAGCGGTTTGGCGAAGGACATCGTCAAGAAGGTCGCTGGCCCCATCGACGTCAAGGTGATCGAGGAGAAGGTCAAGCCGCCGCCGCCGCCCGAGAAGGTTGTTCCGCCGCCGCCGGACCTCAAGGCACCGCCCCCGCCATTTGTCCCGCCGCCTGAGTTCCAGGTGACGGCACCCGCACCGCCAGCGCCGGCCATCCAGTCGACCCAGGTTGCACCGCCGGCCGTTGCCGAGATTCGCCCGGCTCCGCCGCCGGCAGCTGTGGCACCGCCCGCGGCGCCGCGGCCGGCCAAGGTGACGGCTGGCATGGTCTGCACCAAGATGAGCAAGCCTGAAGTGCCGTCGGTCAACTGGAGTGGCGAGGCGCTTTACAAGGCGGTTGCCACCGTCAAGGCCGGCCGCGTCACTGCTGTCGAGATCACATCGTTGCGTGGTGGCGTGGACCGCAAGGCGCAGCGCGCCCTGGTCCAGAGCATCGAAGCGACCCTGCGTGACACCTACGAATGCCCGGGCGATCACGTGTTCGAGCAGGAGTTCCAGTTCAAGATCGAGTAAGACCTGCCTCGAACCCGGCGCCAAAGCGCGCACCCGATAACCGCATCAAACCAGAATTTTTCCTAGGAGTTGACTCCATGATTTCTCGCATCACCGGCTTCCTTGCCGCTATCGCCATGGCCGCGACCTTGGCCGTCTCGCCTGCCCACGCGCAAGATCAGAACCCGGCTGCCTCTGCGCCCGCCATCGACGCTGCCGCTCCTGCAGCCGATACGGCTGCGCCCGCGCCCGCCGCAGCGGCCTCGGCGCCGGTCGACAACCCCTACAGCCTTGCCAACATCATTGCCCACGGCAACGTGGTCGACCAGGTCGTGCTGGTCATCCTGGCACTGATGTCCATGGGCTCCTGGTACATCCTGGTGGTCCGCGTTTGGGACACCGCCAAGCTGCAATCCGAAGCCAAGGACGTCCGCGCCTCCTTCTTCAAGAAGGCCAGCCTGGCAGACGGCATCAAGAGCCTGAAGGAAGAAAGCGCCTTCCGCTATATCGCCACCACTGCCGTCGAGGCGTCCGAGCACCATGAAGGCGCTTTGACCGAGAACATCGACCACAGCAGCTGGGTCACGATGAACGTCGATCGCGCCGTCGCCGATGTCAACACCAAGATTTCCGCTGGCCTGGGCTTCCTGGCGACCGTTGGTTCGACCGCTCCTTTCGTTGGCCTGTTCGGCACGGTGTGGGGCATTCTGAACGCGCTGACCGCCATCGGTGTCGCTGGCCAGGCTTCCATCGACAAGGTGGCCGGCCCTGTGGGCGCCGCGCTGATCATGACCGCCATCGGCCTGGTCGTCGCCGTGCCGGCCGTGATGGGCTACAACTGGCTGCTGAACCGCAACAAGGGCGTCATGAGCCAGGTTCGCGCCTTCGCCGGCGACTTGCACGGCGTTCTGATGGGCAACCGCTCGGTCGCCAAGCGCTGAGCCCCGAGCGCTCACAGGAGCTTCAGCCATGGGCATGAATGTCGGAACTTCTTCCGGCGAAGACGAGGTGGTCTCGACCATCAACACCACGCCCCTCGTGGATGTGATGTTGGTGCTGTTGATCATCTTCCTCATCACCGTTCCGGTGGTGACGCAATCGATCGCGGTGAATCTCCCCAAGGAGATCAACCAGGTCCGCATCACCAAGCCGGAAAATATTGAACTCTCGGTCAGCAAGGACGGCGACGTCTATTGGGGCACGAAGCTGATTCCCGACATGGAGGAGCTGGTGCAGCGCCTCGGCAAGGAATCGGTCAAGAACCCGCAGCCCGAAGTGCATATTCGCGGCGACGACAAGTCGCGCTACGAGTCGGTCGGTCGCGTGATCTTCGCCAGCCAGCGCGCGGGCATCATGAAGATCAACTTCGTCACCGAGCCGCCGGCTCGTAACTGATCCCAGGAGCCAGACATGGGAATGAACGTTGGAAGTTCCTCGGGAGGCGAGCCCGAAGTCATGATGGACGTCAACACGACGCCCCTCATCGACGTGATGCTGGTGCTGCTGGTGATGTTGATCATCACCATCCCCATTCAGCTGCACACGGTGAACCTGGACATGCCGCCGCCGAGCACGACGCCGCCGGACCGCGAGCCGGTGGTGCACACCGTGATGATCGACTTCGACGGCACGATCTACTGGGACGCCGAGGCGCTGGCCGACCAGTCCGCGGTCAACGCCAAGATGCAGGAGATCGGTGCAATGTCGATCGGTGACCAGCCTGAAGTCCACATCAAGCCGAACAAGCTGGTGGATTACGGCGTCGTCGCTGCGGTCATGGCCTCGGCCCAGCGCAACAGCGTCAAGAAAATGGGCATGGTTGGTAACGAGCAATACGTCAAGTGACGTGTACTCGGGGCCGTTGACCACGATACTTTGATGCGCGCTGCCCGAAAGGGCGGCGCGTTTTTGCTTTGCAGGAGAGCAAGTTGAAGATTTTGAAAAGCATGGTGGCCGTTGCTGTCGGCGCCCTCGCCCTGTCCTTGAACGGCGCGCCCGGCGCGGAGTTCGGCTTCAGCCAAGCGTCGGCCCAGGACAGCGTCCGCAGGGAAGTCGGTACGCCCCTGACCGAGGCGAGCAGGCTGGTCAAGAGCGGCAAGTACAAGGAAGCGTTGGCCAAGCTGCGTGAAGCCGAGGCCGTCGGCGGCCGCACGGCCGGTGAGAACAACGCCATTGAAGGCGTGCGGTTCTCTGCCGCCATGGGTGCCAACGAACCAGACACGATGGCCCGTTCCTTCGATGCGCTCAAGGGCGCCGGCAAGTTGTCGCAGGCCCAGCAGCTGCAGTACATGGAAGCCATCGCTGGCACTTATCTGCGCAACAAGGACAACGGCAAGGCGCTGAACTGGGCCCAGCGCTACTTCAAGGAAGGCGGCAGCAGCCCGACGATGAAGCAGGTGCAGCAGAACGCGCAGTTCCTGTCGGGCGACATGACCTCGACCATCAAGGACACGTTGGAAGAGATTGCTGCCGATGAGCGCGCTGGACGCGCGCCGTCCAAGGACAAGCTCAACCTGTTGCTGTTCGCGGCGCAGAAGAAGGGCGATGCCAACGCCGAAAGCGTGGCAACCGAGAAGCTGCTGAATTTCTACCCCGATCCCAAGCTCTGGGCGCAGATCCTTGGCGGCCTGCCACAGAAGAAGAGCTTCGACAGCAACCGCTTCCAGCTCGACCTCTACCGCCTGCGCCTGGCCACCGGCAACATGTCGCGGGGTGCCGAGGATTACATGGAGATGGCCCAGCTGGCCGCCCAGGCCGGCTATCCGGAAGAGGGCAAGCAGGTCGTCGACAAGGGCTTCGCTGCCGGCGTGCTGGGACAAGGTGCCGAAGGCGCCCGTCACAAGCGCCTCGCCGACTTGATGATCAAGAAGATCGGAGAGGGCAAGGCGGCTGCTGCGGCCAACGAGAAGGCGGCCGACGAGGCGAGGGACGGCAACGCCTTCGTGACGCTGGGCCTGGCCAATGCCTTCGGCGGCAATGCCAAGAAGGGCATCTCGCAGATTGAGCAGGGTATTGCCAAGGGCAACCTGAAGCGGCCTGAAGACGCCAAGCTCTACCTCGGTCTGGCGCATATGCTGGCTGGCGAGGGCGCCAAGGCCCAAGCCGCCTGGCGCTCGGTGAAGGGCACGGACGGCGCGGCTGACCTGGCCCGCCTGTGGGTTATCCACTCACGCTCGGCCAAGCGCTGAGCGGCGGCATCATCATGCAAAAGGGCCTGGTGCAAACCAGGCCCTTTTTTTATGGCGGCCGCCGATTCATTTCGGGGCCAGGCGAATCGCACCGTCCAGGCGGATCACCTCGCCGTTGAGCATGTCGTTCGTGATGATCTGATGCACCAGCTTGGCATAGTCGCTCGGGGTCCCCAGCCGACTCGGGAAGGGCACGTTGGCAGCCAGCGCGTCCTGCACCTCCTGCGGCATGCCGAACAACATCGGCGTGCCGAAGATGCCGGGGGCGATAGTCATGTTGCGGATGCCGTTGCGCGCCAGGTCGCGGGCGATCGGTAGCGTCATGCCGACGACACCACCCTTGGACGCCGCATAGGCTGCCTGGCCGATCTGGCCGTCGTAGGCCGCGACTGACGCTGTCGAGATCAGCACGCCGCGCTCGCCAGTGGCTTCCGGCGCGTTCTTGGCCATCGCCTCGGCGGCCAGGCGGATCATGTTGAAGCTGCCGATCAGGTTGACCGTGACGGTCTTGCTGAAGGTCGCAAGCGGGTGGGCGCCGTCCTTGCCCACTGTCTTGATGGCCGGCGCAATGCCGGCGCAATTGACGAGGCCGACGAGCTTGCCGAGACCTGTCGCGGCAGCCACTGCGGCCTGGCCATCGGCCTCCTGGCTGACATCGCACTTGACGAAGACGCCGCCGATGTCGGACGCCACGGCCTGGCCGCGTTCGACCTGCAGATCGGCGATGACGACCTTGGCGCCGTTGGCAGCCAGCATGCGGGCCGTGCCTTCGCCGAGTCCCGAGGCGCCGCCGGTGACGATGAACACCTTGCCTGCGATTTCCATGATGAGGACCTCCTGGGTTGGTTGACGTAAACGTCAATTGTGGCCGAGGAGATCGCCTCCCGGACAACCGCGCGCGTTTCAACGATCTCCTGCGGGGATGCTTTTTGCCCTGGGGCGGCCCGGCGACAAAAAAGCCGCGGCGCCTGGGGGCGCCGCGGCTTGGTGCAGGATTGGACGGTTCAGGCCAGCGCCGCCAGCGCCTTCTTCATGATGTCGTCGACCGAGCCGACGCCCTCGATGCGGCGGTACTTGGGCGCGTTGGCGTCGCCGGTGGCAGCCCATTGCGAGTAGTAGTCGACCAGCGGCCGGGTCTGTGCGGAATAGACGTCCAGGCGCTTCTTGACCGTCTCTTCCTTGTCATCTTCACGTTGGATCAATTCCTCACCGGTCTCGTCATCCTTGCCTTCGATCTTGGGCGGGTTGAACTTGACGTGATAGGTGCGACCCGAAGCCACGTGAACACGGCGGCCACTCATGCGCTCGATGATGGCGTCAAAGGGCACGTCGATCTCGAGCACGTAGTCCAGCTTGACGCCGGCGGCCTTCATCGCGTCGGCCTGCGGAATGGTGCGCGGGAAGCCGTCGAACAGGAAACCCTTGGCGCAATCGGCCTGCGCGATGCGTTCCTTGACGAGGCCGATGATGATGTCGTCGCTGACCAGAGCACCCGAATCCATGACGGCCTTGGCAGCCAGCCCCATCTGCGTACCGGCCTTGATCGCTGCGCGCAGCATGTCACCGGTGGAGATCTGCGGAATGCCGAATTGCTTGCAGATGAAGGCAGCCTGGGTGCCTTTGCCGGCGCCCGGGGCGCCCAGAAGGATCAATCGCATGGGTCTCCTCGTCCTATTTTTCCCATGAACGGGCTGTCAAAAAGGCCCGCTCGGGTCAGCGGTCGAGTATCGCACGCGGCCTTTCTGCGGCCTGACGGACGAGCTGGTGCTCAGGCCCCGATCAGTCGCCGCACGCGCTCCAGATCCTCGGGCGTGTCCACCCCGGGGCCGGGGCGTTCGTCACTGACATGAACGGCGATGCGCTCGCCATGCCAGAGCACGCGCAGCTGTTCGAGCGACTCGATCTGCTCCAGCGGGCTGACCGCCAGCGTCGGGAAGCGGCGCAGGAAGCCGGCCCGGTAGGCATACAGGCCGACGTGGCGCAGCGCCTGGTTGGGCTGGCCGGCGCCGTCGCGCCACCAGGCGATGGGGGCGCGCGAGAAGTAGAGTGCGCGTCCGGCCTTGTCGGTCACGAGCTTGACGACATTGGGGTTGGAGAACTCCGCGACGTCGGTCAAGGCATGGGCGACGGTGGCCATCACGCACTCGGGCTGCGCGACCAGCGTCGCCGCGCAGGCGTCGATCATGGCCGGCGCGATCAGCGGCTCGTCACCTTGCACGTTGACGACGACGGCATCGTCGGCCAGGCACAACTGCTCGACGGCCTCGGCGAGGCGGTCGCTGCCGGACGGATGGTCGGCCCGCGTCATCAATGCCCGTACGCCATGGGCAGCGCAGGCCGCGGCGACTTCGGGCGCATCGGTGGCGACGACGATCTGCCCCGTGGCTGACTCCGCGGCGCGCCTGGCCACGCGCACGATCATCGGCAGGCCCACGATGTCCGCCAGCGGCTTGTTCGGCAGCCGTGTCGATGCCAGACGCGCCGGGATGATGACCGTGAAGCTCACGGCGCCAGCACCACCGGCGGCTTGGGCGCGTCCGGGTCCCAGGGCTTGGCCTCGCTTTCCAGCATCAACGGGATGCCGTCGCGGATCGGGAAAGCCAGCCGGTCCGGGCGGCAGGCCAGCGCCGGCAGCTCACCCTCGCGCAGCAGCGTCAGCGGCCCCTTGCACAGCGGGCAGACCAGCATTTCTATCAGGCGGTGATCCATCAGGCGGGCAAGGAGAGTTTTTGCAGTTGTTGGTCCAGCGCGGCCTCGAAGCCGCTGCCGGGCGAGAAGTCTAGCGCCACCACCCAGACGGGCAAGGCGCCAACGCGCCCCGGTGGCAGCTTCACGGCGTCCTTCTCGGTGAGCACGACGCCCGCTGTGTCGGCGGGCCACGGCAGCGTCGCGAAATCGGCGTGGTCGGGCAGGGCCAGGCCGCCCAAGCGCAGGCCCAGCCCGTGCAGCATGTCGAAGAAGCGCTGCGGCCGCGCGACGCCGGCGACGGCCAGCAGGCCCGGCAGCGCACGCAGAGCCAGCAGGGTGTCCATGCTCGCCGGCTTGCCGGCCCACCAGTCGGCCAGCGTCACGGCGCCGGCCAGGCGGCGCTCTGCGACAAAGCCGGGCAGGGTGGTGCTGGCCTGGGGGGCGTTGTAGACCACCAGATGGTCTGGCAACAGTGGCACCGGTGGCTGACGCAGCGGTCCGGCGGGCAGCAGGCGGCCATTGCCGAGGCCGCGCTCGTCAAACACAAGCACGCTCAGTTGGCGCGGTAGCCGCCAGTGCTGCAAGCCGTCGTCGCTGACCAGCAGTTGCAGCCCGGGCTCGGCTGCCAGCAGTGCGCGTGCAGCAGCGACGCGATCCCGGCCGACGGCCACTGGCACGAGCCCACGCAGGTGGATGAGCAGCGGCTCGTCGCCGACCTCACGCGCCGTCGAGACCCGCGTGACCAGGCGCACGCCATCACCGTCGCGCCCATAGCCGCGCGAGACGACGCCGGCGCGCAGGCCGCGTGCGCGCAGCAGTTCCAGCAGCGCCAGCGTCGTCGGTGTCTTCCCGGCGCCGCCGACGATCCAGTTGCCGACGACCACCACGGGCACCGGCAGCGTCTGGACATGCGTCAACCCGGTCCGGTAGGCAAGCTGCCGCAGCGCCAGCAGTGCGCGGTAGAGCCAGCTCAAGGGCAGCAACGCGGCGGACAGCGCGCCGCCGGTCAGCCATTGGGCTTGCAGCCGATCAGCGAGCGTCGGTCTGCGCAGCGAAGGTGACACGCGTCAAGCCGACGCGGCGCGCGGCGTCCATCACGTTGACGACGGCCTGGTGGGGCGTGGCGGCGTCGGCCGAGATGATCAACGATGCCTCGGCGTTGCCGCCGGAAGCCTGCCGCAAGGCGCCGATGAGGATCTCGACCGAGCGCCCCTCCACGGCCTGGCGGTTGACGACGAAGCGCCCGTCGGCCGCAATGCCGACGATCACCTCCTGCGGCCTGTCCTTGAGCTGTTCCGCGTCTGCCGACGGCAGCGTGATCTGCAGCTCGGTGAACTTGGAATAGGTCGTCGACAGCATCAGGAAGATCAGGATCACCAGCAGCACGTCGATGAAGGGGATCAGGTTGATCTCCGGCGGCTCGCTGTGCGGGGAGCGGAAGCGCATGAGGCGTGGTCCTCGGCGTTCAGGCGGTGTAGCGGCGCAACTGGCCCATCAGCCGGTCGGCCGCCGCTTCGAGTTCGAGCACGTACTCCTCGATGCGGCCGCGGAAGTAGCGGTGGAACATCAGCGCGGGGATGGCGACCATCAGGCCGAAAGCCGTGTTGTAGAGGGCGATGGAGATGCCATGCGCCAGCTGCGCCGGGTTGCCGCCGCCGGGCGTCTGGCTGCCGAAGATCTCGATCATGCCGACCACCGTGCCCATCAGGCCGAGCAGCGGCGCGGCGGTGGCAATGGTGCCGAGCGTGTTCATGTAGCGCTCGAGCTGGTGCACGGCGCGGCGGCCCGCAAACTCGAACACCATGCGCAGCTTGCTCTCGGGCATCTGGGGCTCGGCCGTCACGGCGCGCAGGCCTGAGGCCAGCACCTCGCCGAGGATGGAGTTCTCGGCCAGGCGGTCGACCATGTCGGGTGCGGGCAATTGCTGGGCGCTGACGTTGAGCACGTCTTCCAGCAGGCGCGGCGGCATGATGCGGCTGGCCCGTAGGCTGGACAGGCGCTCGATGACGAGGGCCAGGGCCACCACGGAGCACAGGAGCAATGGCCAGATCGGCCAACCGGCGGCTTGTATGATGGAAAACAAGGGCGTCCCCGTCGAGAAAAATCGAGTTGATCGGCCGCGAACGGCCCGGATGAGCGCGGGATTATGACCCCAGCCTCAGGCCACGCTGGCGCTCACGGCGCCTCTGGAAAACCTTCCCATAATCCACTGTTGCTGTGGATAACTTTGTGGGCAAGGCCCTGGCGCCGGCCAGCAGAGGCCGGTAAATCAAGGCCTTGGACAACTTGCCTCCAATTTGAGCAGCGGACTTTCGAATTGAAAAACAAGGCCTTATGTGCTCGTGACGGTACCGTGACAGGCGCGGCGAGCCGAAATTGCCCTGCAGCCCAGCATTGGCGCGGCTGTGGAGTTCCCGGCCCGCGCCGGCATTGGGTTTGCGAGTGATTGAGCCTCGCGAAGCCGTATCCAGCCGACGTGTCTGGGGCGTCGCCGGCTTGCTGGAGGCGGTGAGCCAGAGCCTGGCCGAGCGCTTCGCCGTCGTTGCCGTGGGCGGTGAAATCACCGGCTTCACGCGCGCCGCCAGCGGCCATTGCTACTTCGGGCTGAAGGACGCCGATGGCCAGGCGGCCAGCCTGCGCTGCGCGATGTTTCGCCGCGCGGCGGCGATGCTGGACTTTGCGCCGGGCGAGGGTGTGCTGGTGGAGTTGCGCGGGCGCGTCGCCGTCTACGAGCCGCGGGGCGAGCTGCAGTTCATCGTCGAAGCCATGCGCCGCGCCGGTGCCGGCACGCTGTACGAGCAGTTCCTGAAGCTGCGCACGCGGCTCGCCGCCGAGGGCCTGTTCGGCGACGAAGCCAAGCGCCCCCTGCCCAGCCACCCGCGGCGCATCGGCGTCATCACCTCGGCGGCCGGCGCGGCCCTGCATGACGTGCTGACGGCGCTCGCGCGCCGCGCGCCGCAGGTCGAGGTCGTTGTCTACCCGAGCCCTGTGCAGGGTGCGGAGGCGCCGGCGGCCCTGGTCAACGCGCTGCGCGTCGCCAACGAGCGTGCGGAGGTGGACGTGCTGTTGCTGGTGCGCGGCGGAGGCTCGCTGGAAGACCTCTGGGCCTTCAACGACGAGCGTGTGGTGCGGGCGGTAGCGGCGTCTGCGCTACCGCTGGTCTGCGGCGTCGGCCACGAGACCGACGTGACGCTGGCCGACCTGGCCGCCGACCTGCGCGCACCGACACCCACCGCCGCTGCCGAACTCGCCGCACCACCGCGCGACGGGCTGCTGCAGCAGCTCGCAGGCCTGGAGCGTGCGCTGATGCTGCGCATCGACCACCGCTTGCAATCCCTGGCCCAGCGCCTGGACCGCCTCGCGCTGCGGCTGGCTCGCCCCAGCGACGCACTGGCCCGCCAACGCCGCATGCTCGAATTGCTGGCCCAACGCGCCGCCGCGGCGCCGCGGCGGCGCGTCGAGCTGCAGGGCCAGCGGCTGGCGCATCTTGAGCAGCGCCACCAGCGCGCCTGCCGCGACATGCTGGCGCGCCAGGCCACGCGGCTCGATGCCCTGCATGCCCGCCTGCAGGCGCTGGACCCTCAGCATGTGCTGGCGCGCGGCTATGCCTGGCTGGACGACGGTGCCGGTGGCGCGGTGACCTCCGTGCACGCCCTGCTGCCGGGCGCCGAGGTGCGAGCCGTGCTGGCCGATGGCAGCCTGGACTTGCGCGTTCTGGGGGTAACGCCATCAGCCCAGGGGTGATCCTCGCTCCCTACAATCTTTCGGTCACCCTTCCCCCCAACACAGAGGACTCCACGATGGAACACACGCTGCCCCCGCTGCCCTACCCGATTGATTCGCTGGCCCCGCACTACAGCCAGGAAACCCTGGAGTTCCACCACGGCAAGCACCACAACGCCTACGTCGTGAACCTCAACAACCTGCAAAAGGGCACCGAGTACGAGGCACTGTCGCTGGAAGAGATCATCAAGAAGGCGCCGAACCCGGGCCCCGTCTACAACAACGCCGCGCAGATCTGGAACCACACCTTCTTCTGGAACTGCATGAAGCCGCAAGGCGGCGGCGAGCCCGGCGGTGCGCTGGCCGACGCGATCAATGCCAAGTGGGGCAGCTACGCCGCCTTCAAGGAAGCCTTCGTCAAGAGTGCCGTCGGCAATTTCGGTTCGGGCTGGACCTGGCTGGTCAAGAAGGCCGATGGCTCGGTCGACATCGTCAACACCGGTGCTGCCGGCACGCCGTTGACCGGCGCCGACAAGGCTCTGCTGACCGTCGACGTGTGGGAACACGCCTACTACATCGACTACCGCAACCTGCGCCCCAAGTTCGTCGAGACCTTCCTGAGCAATCTCGTCAACTGGCAATTCGCAGAAAGCAACTTCGCCTGAGTCGCTTCGGGCTGATGAGACGAGGC
>NZ_JBQVNP010000139.1:0-14279 GCF_052436255.1 Roseateles sp.
GCGTCTGGCGGTGGTGGAACAGACGCGGCACCGCCCAGCTCGGCGCCGAGTGACGACGAGCCGCCAGATGACTACTTCGATGAGCCGGGCGACGTGATCGCAGCCCGATCGGCCCCAGCGGCATCCAGCCGCAAGGGGTCGGTGAAGCGCGGCGCAATTGACTTGTCGGTTCTCGACAAGTGACCTGTAACTAGCCCGACTAAATGTTTGGGCACTGAAGGGAGCTAACGATGCAAGTGGACGAAAAGAACCAGAGCGCCGAGGACACCAAGCCGGCCAAGATGCCGCGCAAGCCGTCGGCACGGCTTCAAGCGGCTACGGCGGCGGCCGAGAAGGCCGCGCCAGCCAGCCAGAGCGGGAAAGCGGCGGAAGCCGCGCCTGCACCTGCGGCCGGCCAAGCACCGCGCGGGCAAGAACATGCTCAGTCCGCCGCCCAGCAAGGCCAGGACGCCGGCAGGCGCCGGCTGCACGACGTGCGCGACGTGCCGCACGCACTGCGGCAGGAAGCGCAAGCGAAGTGGGGCACCAGCGTGGAAATCAGCGCCTCGCGCGAAAACGGCCGCTACACGGGACCGGTCTTCACGAGCGGCGAATACCTCGCGCAGAAGGTCGGCGAGCGCAGCGTGGTGGTCCATCAGGTTGGCGACGTGGACTTCACGACGAACGACAACATGAAGCGTCGCGCCAGTGAAAAACGGCTGACCGACGTGAACATGCAGATCAACTATCAGGGCGACAAGGGACAGGCACATTTCCACGATCCGAAGCGAGCCGCGATCGAGGAAATGTTCAGCCGCATCCATCGCACCGCGAAGGAAACGCTGGGCAGCGATTTCGAGCCCTTCGCGCGCGATCTCGACGTGGTGAAGAACCGAATAGTCGAGCAGTACCGCGAGTCGAAGCAACGGCAGTTCGACGCCCGCACTCAATCCCAGGCGCCGCAGCGCGGCCATGAACAACAGCGCGGCGAGCGGCCCGCTGCACACCCCGAACGCTAAGGAGCAAATGACCATGAAGAAGACACTTCTTGCAATGACGGTGGCGGCGACGCTCGCAGGGTGCGGCGGGCCGCCGAAGGTGGCAATGCCGAGCGGCAGCGACCGCACGCCAGTCAACAGCGAGGCGCGCATCGAAGACTACAAGGCACGAAATGCCGAGGAACAGGCTGCGTATCGCGAGCGCAGCGCGCTCGCTCGCCAGGTCGAGAGCATGAAAGCCGAGCTGGCCGCGCTGAAGTCATACCTCGTCCTGCAGAGCATGGAGGCGGCGACAAACCGCCCAAAAGCGATGCCGGTGCCGCAGCCCTCTCAGGGCCGGGCACCGGTAGCGGCGCCGGCAACCTCGCCGGCGCCGGCGATGCTGCAGGTCTCGACAGCAAAGCCCGTCGCGCTCAATGAAGCCGAGTCTGTCGAGGTGCGTGGCCAAGCCGTGGTTTTCCGCGTCAGCCACGCCTTCGCCAAGACCGATTTCAAGCCATCTGATGCGATGCAAGAAGAGCTGCTGAAGGCGGCTCGAAGTGGCAAGCGCGTGGAAATCCGTGGCCGCACGGATGCCGAGTTCGACAACCCGATCGATCGTGACATCGCGATGCTGCGGGCGCTGAAGGCACGGCGCTTTCTGGTCAGCAATGGCGTGCCGCTTTCCAAGATCCACATGACCTATTTGGCCTCGGGTGGCTTCGCGGTCGACAACAGCACGCCGGAAGGCAAATCCATCAACCGTCGCGTCGAAATCGAAGCGATGGACCTCGATACCTCGGCGTTCGCCACGGCCAGCGCTGCAACGACAGTTGGGAGCACACAATGAGCGACAAACCGGAAGAGATTTCGCGCGATACGTTGACGGCCGAGCTGGACTTCGGCAATGCAGAGCCCGGCCCTGCCGGACTCGGGAAAGGCGGCGTCGTCGACGCCGCACTGCCAGGCACGGAGAAGACCGTGGGCGGCCCTGCCGCCGAGCTGGACAGGGATGACCCGTTGGTGGCCTTGCTGACGGGACGCGAACAGGCCCTTGCTTGGCCGAGGGACCACTTGAAGGGCGAGTCCGCAGCGGATGTCGCGAAGGTCGACATCGACTTCCTCAACAAGATCGAGGACCCTGCGAAGCGAGCGGAAGGCGCCGCCGCGATTGCGGCGATCGCGGAGACGCAAGGTGCGTACAAGGAAGCATTGATCGAAAACCATCGCGCTGAAGCGCGCGAGGTTGCTGGGCATGCGCGTTTCACCGTGCAGTTGGAGGCGGCCGGGAAGGGCGCGCAGGTCCTTCACTTCTCGAACGATCCGGCCGAGGCGATGGAACGCTATGCGCAGGAGTCGAAGCGCGATTTCATCAGCACACAGCCGGCAGGTACGTCGGTGTCGCTCACGGATTCGGAGTTGAAGCTGGATGCGGCGCGCACCAGCGAGGGTACGGGCGCATTCCGCGAGCAGTTCGGCAAGGAAGAAGGCCGCGAGGCCTACGCGGCGGCTCTGGTGACGCTCGCAGGCCGCGCATCCGCGCAGGCCGAGAAGGAGACTCCAGCGGTTCCTGACCTGGTGATCGACGACCGCGACATGGCGCGCGTGGCTTCGACACGAGAGCGAGATACCGCGGCTGCGCGGAAAGACCTGGGCGTCGGAGAAGCTGAAGCGAACGAGCGTTTCGTGCAGGAGCTCGATTCGCGGATGGCCAAGTCCGAGTTGGAGGAACTGGGCTGGCGCGATCGGACGGACCTTTCCGACGTGATGCGTGACCTTGAAGTCCTGGCGGGCCGGGACTGGCAGACGGCAGCGAAGCTGTGGGACAAGTACCGGCCAGGTGACATCGACAAGCCGATTTTCATCGATGGGGATGACGTCGACGTGGTGAAGCCGTCGACGAAGGCGCCTCAACAGGTCACGGAAGAGCGGGCCAACACCGTCGATCGCGAACGCAGTCCGAAGGACCAGGACGACGACAAGAAGGAGTTCGTGACGCCCGAGGCGCTGCGCAAGCGCTATTTGCAGGCGGACGCGAAGTTCTACTTCCGGGACGACGAGAACCGGCTGGCCTTCGAGGACAAGGGCAAGCGCCTGGCGACGGACCACAACGATCCGGCGATCGCGCTGTCGATGGTCGAGCTGGCACAGGCGAAGGGCTGGAATGCCCTGAAGCTCAAGGGGTCCGACGAGTTCAAGCGCGAGGTGTGGCTGCAAGCCTCGCTGCGCGGTATGGAGGTGCAGGGCTACGAGCCGCGCGATGTGGACCGGGCCAAGCTGGCCGACATGCGCAAGGAACCGGTACACGCGGCCGACAAGGCCGTGAACAGCATCGAGCAGGCGACGACCAGGGCGAAGGCTGTGGAGCAGCCTGAACGGGCCGTGGCAGCGCCGGAAAGGGCCTCAGTGCCCGAGAAGGCGGCGGTGATCGATGAGCATCACCGCACGCTCAGTGAGCCACAGCGCCTGGCGGTCGAAACCCTGAAAGGTCTGCTGCGGGCGCGAGGCGACTCGGAGAAGGCTGTGGACATGGCGGCCGAGTTGGCGGCGGAGCGCTTCCAGAACAACCGGGTTCACGTCGGAAAGGTGCTGGAGCATGGCGCGGCGCCATACGAGCACAACAAGGACAACGAGCAGAGCTACTACGTCAAGCTCCAGACGCCGGCTGGGGAAAAGACCGTCTGGGGCGTCGACCTTCAGCGCGCCATGTCCGAAAGCAAGTCGGTTGCCGGCGACGAGGTGGCACTGTCGTACCAGGGCAGGCAGGCTGTGACCATTCAGGTCAAGCAGCGCGACAGCGAAGGAAAGGTGACGGGTACGGCAGACCTCGTGACGAACCGCAACACCTGGGATGTGAACCGACTCGAGAACGTGCGGGAAGAGGTCAAGCATCGCTTGACTGAAGCCGCACGGGCAACGGAGCGTCAGCCGCTGGTGAAGGTCTACGACCGGAACGCGCAGCGCGCCGAGCCGACGGTGGAAGTGGTTCGCGAGCCAGCGCGCAATCCAGAGCGGGCGAGGGGGTAAGCGCGCATGACGAAGTACCTTTGGATTGCGGAGAAGAAGACGCTCGCCGAAGCGGTGGCCAAGGTTCTTCCTGGAACCTTGGCCGATCACGGCACACACCTGGTGAAGGGCGATCACGCCTTCGTGGCGCTCTCCGGCCACGCGTTCCAGCAGGCCATGCCGGACCATTACTTGGGCGACGACGTGCCGACGGCACCGAGTGGCCGGAAGGTCTGGCGCATGGTCGATCTGCCGGTTGTCCCGGATCAGTGGGTCATCTTCCCGATGGAGAAGAACAAGGCCCGTCTTGAGAAGTTGTCCGAGCTGCTGCGCACTTGCGAAATCGTCTATCACCTGGGCGACCCTGGCTCCGAAGGGCAACTACTGGTCGACGAAGCGCTGCATTTCTACGGGAACACGAAGCCAGTGAAACGGGTGCTCGTCAACGACTACAACGAGTCGAAGGTCAAGCAGGCGGTGGCCAACGCGCGCGATAACAACGAGGCCAAGTTTCAGGCGTGGTATCGCTGGGCGCTTGCTCGCAGTCACTACGACTGGCTGGTGGGGTTGAACGGTACGCGTGCGATGACCACGCGTGGCCGTGAGCTGGGCTACGACGGTCTTCTGCCGGTTGGCAGCGTGCAGACGCCTTTGCTCTACATCTGGGTAGAGCGCGACAAGCTCATCGAGTCGTTCAAGCCGAGCCCGTATTTCACCCTCTCGGCGACGGTTGCGCATGCCAACGGCGCCTTCCGGGCGAGCTGGAAGCCCTCGGAGGACCAGGCCGGCCTCGACGCAGAGGGCAGGCTGACAAATGCGGCCGTGGCGCAGGCGTTGTCAGCCCGGCTGACGGGCAAGCCTGGCCGGATCACGGCCTACGCGAAGACCAAGAAGCAGGAACGCGCGCCGCTTCCCATGTCCTTGAATGAGCTGCAAATCGAGGGGTTCAAGCACTTCGGCTATTCCGGCGCGGTGGTGCTAAAAGCGGCGCAAGAGTTGTATTCGACCTACCAGGTCGCGACGTATCCGCGCAGTGAAAACCGATACCTCTCGCTGGCGGCGCATGGGGATGCGCCTCGCGTCATGGCTGCTGTGTTCAAGGTTCGCCCGGACCTCGCTGGCCTGTCCAGCGTGCTCGATGTGTCGCGAAAGTCCCCTGCTTTTGACGACGCGAAGATGGAGGGGCAAGACCACCATGGCGTGATCCCAGCAGTGCCGGAACGCGCGGTCGACCCAAAGAGCTGGACCGAAGTGGAGCGCAACGTGTACGACTTGATTGTGCGCAGCTACTTGGCGCAGTTCGCTGCACCTTATGAGTTCATGCACACGGTCATTGGCGTGGATGTCGATGGTGAGAGGTTTTCCGCGACGGGCAAGACGCCTGTGGCAGAGGGCTGGAAGGCTGTGTATGCGGAGGTGGTCGACGAGGATGCTGCGGCTTCCGACACGAAGACCGATGACAAGCAGACGCTGCCGACGTTGGCGCAAGGTGATTCGGTGACGTGCACGAAGTGCGAGTCGACCAGCAGGAACACGACGCCGCCGCCTCGCTTCGACGAAGCGCTGGCCCTGGCGGCCATGGAGAACATCTACAAATTCGTGGATGACCCTGAAGCCAAGTTGCGCCTGAAGCTCGGGACGGTTGGGGACGGCGACGACGCCGGCGAAGGCGTGGGTGTCGGCATCGGCACGGCGGCGACACGCGCCAGCATCACGGCAGACCTGCGGACACGCAACCTCGTCATTCCCGTGAAGGAGGGCAGCAAGAAGGAGATGACATCGCCGGCAGCGCGCACGCTCATCGAGGCGTTGCCGATGTCGGTGAAGGACCCAGCTCGGGCCGGTATCTTCAAGGCCACCCTGGACAAGGTTGCCTCTGGAGAGCTGAGCTACGAGGACTTCATGCGCCAGACCGTGGAATGGGTCACCGACGTGGTGGCCCAGGCGCGGACCGCGACGATGAAGCTCCCGCTCGCGGCCGGCGTGACGCTGTGCCCGAAGTGCAAAACAGGCGTGCTGCGGCGCAAGGAAGGCGAGAAGGGCGCGTATTGGTACTGCGGCAACTGGAACCACGAGACGGACAAGTGCGATGCGCGTTTTCAGGATGCTGGTGGCAAGCCGTTGACGACGGACATCCCGTGCCCAACGTGCAAGGAGGGCCACCTTCGCCGCAAGGTCGGCGCCAACGGAGCGTACTGGTTCTGCTCGAACTGGAATCGCGATCCGAACAAGTGCGAAGCGAAATTTGAAGACAAGGCGGGGCGGCCGGACACGGCACCGAAGCCTGTCTACAAATGCCCGACGTGCAAGGAAGGTGCGCTCCGCAGCATCAAGGGAAAGACCGGCCCGTTCTGGGGTTGCAGTCGCTACGAACAAGGGTGCAAGGCGACGTTCCCCGACAAGTCTGGCAAGCCCGACACGGCGCCGAAGCCTGTCTACAAATGCACGAAGTGCAAGGTGGGCGAGCTGCGCTCGATCCCCGGTCCGAAGGGGGCCTTCTGGGGGTGCACTCGGTTCAAGGAAGGGTGCAAAGCGACCTTCCCGGACAAGGCTGGAAAGCCTGATCTAGCGGCCAAACCACGAACGCCTGCTTAGCGCAGCCACCCCCCATGAAAACTCAAATTTCGACCGCGGCTGCGGGGCCGCGAAGCTTTGCTGTTGCCGACGGAACGCTGGAAGCCCTGAAATGGAGCGCTTTGGTGCTCATGACGGGCGACCACGTGAACAAGTATTTGCTCGGGGACCGAGTGCATCTGCTGTTCATTTTGGGCCGCCTGGTGATGCCGATCTTCGCCTTCGTGCTTGCCTACAACCTGGCGCGGCCGGGGGTGCTCGAAGCCGGTGCCGCGCGCCGAACTGCCGTCCGGCTGCTGGCTGTCGGCGTGCTCTCGACGCCGGCCTTTCTCGCCTTGAACACGCTGCTCGCTGGCTGGTGGCCGCTGAACATCATGTTCATGTTGCTGGTGGCGGTCCTCGCGATCGCACTGCTCCACAGGGGCGGTGCGATCGGCATCGCCGGCGCTGCGTTCGTGGCCGCGATCGGCGGTAGCTCGGTCGAGTTCTGGTGGCCGGCCGTCTTGCTTTGCGTGGGCTTCTGGCTCTATGCACGTCGACCTGGTGCAAGCGCCCTCGTACTCATCGTGGCGTCCTGCGCTGCCCTCTGGGTCATCAACCGCAACCACTGGGCGCTTGCTGCGCTCCCGCTGGTCCTGCTCGCCGACAAGGTGACGCTGCGCGTCCCTCGCATTCGGTGGGCCTTCTACGCCTTCTACCCGCTTCACCTCTCGGTGATCTGGCTTCTCAGTAGGTCTTTCCATGGGTGATTCCTGCGCCTTCTGCACGTCACCAACCAATCCCGCGACAGCGTTTTCCGACGCCCTGCTTTCGCGGTCTTACGCAATGGGCGTCGGATCTTGTCTCCGGGTGCATCACGCGTTCAGCAGCAGCACCAACAACTTCAACTCAGGGATCAACAAATGAACTTCAAGCTCAGTCTCCTGGCCGCCACTGCGGCGATGGCCTGCAATCTTGCAGGCGCACAAGTGGTCGGCTCGACCACGAGTACGGAAACCGCTGTCGGTGTGGGTGCGGCCGCGCAGCTCAACGGCACGGCCGTTGGTGCATTGTCGAATGCAGGCCTTCAAAGCGTGGCCGTAGGCGGCAACGCGAATGCTGGCTCGCAAGGCTCTGTTGCGGTCGGCGGCTGCATCAATGTGGTGTGCGTTGAAAACGGCGTCGTGGTGAATCGCCCCTTGCCGGTCGGCCAGCAGTCGACTGCGGTTGGCGGCGGCTCTCGCACTTCGGGCGACAGCTCGACGGCGCTGGGTGCGAACGCGAACGCGTCGAATACCAATTCCGTGGCTCTCGGCGCGGGTAGCCAGACCACGCGTGACAACACGGTGGAAGTCGGCGGCCGGCAGATCACTGGCGTGGCGGCTGGTTCGGCTGGCACTGATGCTGTGAACGTCAATCAACTGAATGGCGGACTTGCCTCGACGCTCAACCAAGCCAACGCCTACACGGATGCGAAGTCCGGCCAGGCGGTGAACCAGGCCGTCAGCCAGTCGAACTCATATACGGATTCGCGCGTGACGACCACGCTGAATGATTCCAAGACCTACACCGATGCCCGTGTGACACAGGCGATCGACGATTCGAAGGCCTACACCGACGCCAAGGCCATCACCACGCTGAATCAAGCGAACAGCTACACCGATGCCCGCGTGACGCAGGCGATCGATGACTCGAAGGCCTACACCGACGCGAAAGCCATCACCACGCTGAACCAGGCCAACACCTATACCGACGGCAAGACGAAGTACTTCCAGGCGAATTCCACGGGAGCGGCCTCGGTGGCCAGTGGCACGGATTCCGTGGCCGTCGGGCCAGGCACTGTCGTCTCGGGCAACAACGCGATTGCGGGCGGCAAGGGTGCCACCGCAAGCGCCGACGACACGGTTGTTTTCGGCTCGGGCGCGCAGGGCACTGCCTCGGGTGCTGTGGCTGTCGGTGCTGGCTCGAATGCGAGCGGCGTTTCGTCCTCGGCATACGGCCAGGGCGCAACGGCATCCGGCGAAAAGAGCACGGCGCTGGGCTATCAGGCGACGGCTGTGAATGCTGGTGACGTGGCAATCGGCTCGGGCGCTACGGCGACTGGGCAGGCCGGCGTGGGCTCTGCGGTGGCCATAGGCGCGGGCAACAAAGCGACGGGTGCCGGCGCCGTGGCGATCGGCGATCCGAGTGTGGCGAACGGTACGGGTGCCGTGGCGGCCGGCTTCAACTCGATTGCGACCTCGGACGGCACAGCAGCAGGCGGCGCGGCCAATGGCGCCATCGCCATGGGCAATGCATCCATCGCGACAGGGCAGGGCTCTGTCGCCCTGGGCAACACGTCGACGACGGGTGGAGCTGGTGGCGTGGCCATTGGCGACACCGCCAAGGCTGCGCAGACGAATGGCGTTGCGTTGGGTTCGGGTGCCTCGGCCGCCAACGCCAATGACGTTGCCCTCGGCGCCGGCTCAACCACCGCAACAGCGGTCGGCACCACGGGGACCACGCTGAACACCATCGCGTACAGTTTTGCCGGCACCGCGCCGACAAGCACTGTCAGCGTGGGGGCCGCGGGCAGCGAGCGGACCATCACGAATGTGGCAGCTGGGCGCCTTTCTGCGGCCAGCACTGATGCGGTGAACGGTAGCCAGCTCAACGCGACGAACACGGCGCTCAATGCGCTTGGCGTCAACGTGAACACCCTGGGTTCGTCGACGGCCGCCAACTTCGGCGGTGGATCGACCTATGACTCGAAGACCGGCACCGTCTCGGCACCGGGCTACACGATCAACGGCGTGACCTACAACAACGTCGGCAGTGCATTCGGCGCGATCGGCAGCACGCTGGCAGCGACGAACCCAAGCAACTTGCCGCCCGCATCGGCCACAGGATCGAACTCGGTTGCGATCGGCCCGGGATCGGTGGCGAACCGTGACAACAGCGTGTCTGTTGGCAGCGCTGGCACAGAACGGCAGATCACCAATGTCGCACCTGGTGTGGCACCGACGGACGCGACGAATCTGGGGCAGGTCACGGCCATGGTGGACAGAAGCTCGAATATTGGCCAGGCGTACACGGACAACCGCATCAACGGGCTGGACGCCAAGCTGTCGAGGCGCATCGCGGGTGTTGGCGCAATCGCCATGGCGGCCTCTGCGCTGGTGCCGAATGCACGTGCTGATGGTGATTCGAGCGTCAGCGCTGCGGTGGGCACATACGGCGGCGAGAACGCGATTGCGGTCGGCGTGAATCACTACGTGAGCAACAACGTGCTGGTGAACGCACGCGTTTCCTGGACCAGCGGTGGCAGCGCGCGAGTCGGCGCGGCTGTTGGCGTGACTTGGGGGTTCAAGTGAGCGGCGGCGTGCGCCTCGGGCGCTTTCCCTTGTTCGTCATCCTTTCCGTCGTAGCCGCAGTGAGTGTCGGATGCGGCGGCGGCGGAGGTGGCGGAGGTGGCGGCGCTGCAATGGGCATGCTGCCACTCGCCAGCACATCGGCGCCGGCGACGGCTGCTGCGCCAGCGCAGGACAGCGGCGCATCGAGCTCGACCGCTTCGCCTGTCGACTGCTCAGTGACGCTGTATGGCGATTCAATCCTCTATGGCGGGACCAACATCACGGGGGCAGGACCTGGCCGGTTGCAGGAGCCGCCAGCGGTCGGACTGGTGAGGATGCGCCCGCTGGTGGCGGTCACTGATCGCACGGAACCTGGGGACTATGCGACGCGCCGTTTGCCCGTTTTCATGAACGACCGCATCACGTCACGCTTCGTTGTTATCGAGCACGGCCTGAACGATGCTGGCCACGATTTCGACTACGAGACGCCATTGCGGACCATGGTCCAACGGGTCAAGGCTCTTCAAAAGACAGCGATCGTGACGGGTCTTTCCCACGTGCGTGAAGGCGTCGACCAGCGAGACGCCTACGACGCGATTGCAAGCCGGGTTGCCAAGGAAGAGGGCGTTGCCTTCGCGAATTGGGGTTCTGTCCCATTCACTCGCGACAGCACCGATTTCGCTGACGACGTTCACCCAGCGCAGCCGTACTCCACGAGGCTGACAGAGCAGCTTGCGCGAACCATTGACGGCCTCGCGCCAGAGTGCCGCTAGCGAGCTGCACCGCGTCACCAGGTCAAGGCCGGCTTCCTTCGGGGAGTCGGCCTTTTTCGTCGACCATCGCCGCCGACGGCGATGCTGCAGGTGGATTTTGAGCGGCATGAGCTGGTGGGGCAGGGCAGGGGCCGCCGGCGTAGAGACTCGCCAGAAATGGCGGTGCTCGAGCAGGGTGGCCACCATCGCCATTTCGGGCGATGCTTGCCGGCACATCGGCGGAAATGGCGTTGCAAGATCCTGAAGGCTTTATCCACGGACTGGCCCTGTGGGAAACCCACCGCAACCTCGCGGATTGCACGAGGTGGGTTTTCCATAGGCGCCGCAGTCAGCGGCGGGCGGTGGATAAGGCTGACGGGGGGAAGGGGGCCGATCCCGCGTGATGCGGGGGGCTAAGCGGGGAGAAACCAGCGCTCGAAGGCTTCGAGCACACGGGGGTCGACCTCGGCGAGCGGTACGCTCGTTCTGCGCTCGATCGTCATGGCGGCCCACAGGTCCGCCATGCGGTTTGCGTCAGGGTGCATCTTCAAATCGGTGCCCTCTGGCGGATGAGCGGCCATACAGCGGGATAGCGCCTGGTCCAGCTCGCCGAAAGTGAGCTGCTGCGGGTCGACAAGCACGGCGGACATAGCGCCGGCTCCCTCAGTGGAACAGAGGGTAGAGGACGACCCGGAACAGGCCGTAGGCCACGCAGCCCACCAGCGCCAGCCCAAGCGCGCCGAGGAAGGCCGCACGGACAGTCCGGAAGAAGCCGCGGCCGACGGCCGTAGCAAACCGGAAAGGCGCGGTCAGCACCGCCAGCACGAAGGCGAGCGCGTTCCTGGCCTTCACGAGAGAAGTCCCGAAGTCGGGGTCAAGATGCAGAGTGGCACGGTTCATTTTGTACTCTCCCTTTCGATGCCGGCTAGCAAATCGAAATGATCGCGTTCAGCCGGTCACAACACTCCTGAAAATCGGTAAGCAGTGCTTGCCCGATGGGATGAGGCCTCGCATTCCGAGCACGCCAGTCGAAAGACTTTGGCTGGTGCGCCAGGACGTACGAAGCGGCCGTCCCTTTCTTTACCGTCAACTTCACCGCGAACGGGTTGCCCTCGTTCATCGGTGAGTGCGTCATCGGCAAGCCAATGACGATGCCGGTCCTGTCGTTGAAAGCCTTGGTGGAAAGCACCAGCATCGGATGTTCACCAGGCATTTCGTCTCCCATGTGCGGGCTGTGGTCGATGTAGATCACGTCGCGACGATCGGGCGCCCACAACACTCCCGCCATCAAGCGACCTCGTGCGCACTGGAAGCGCCAGCCTCGACGCCGATCGGCGCAAAGGCCATTGCCTCGCCACCATGAACTGCCGGGTCGAACTTCTTGAGCATCTGCGACAGCGACAGCTTCGGCTCGCCAAGGCGGCGCAACAGGATGCCGTCTTCGACGACCTCGACCACGACCGGCTGCCCGAGCTTGAAATGCGCGGCCTTGGCCACGGGCGACGTGATGCGGACAGCGAGGCCATTGCCCCACTCCTGCACCTTCTGCTCGACAGCGACGGGAGCTGCTTTGTTCGGCATGCTTGACTCCTAGAAAATGTTGAGACAAGTATAAACTTTTCCGTTCGATGTAGCAACGCGTAGATACGTTGGCATGGTAAAATTGCGCTCAAACTACCGTCATGGAGGACGTTATGGGCACGAAGGCAGAACGCCAGTACGCGATGACTCAGGCGCTCGCGAACACTCGCATCGAGGGACACAAGCCGACTCCCGAATTTCTCGCTGACGCAGCGGCCGTCGTCGAAGGCAAGCTGACGTACGACCAGGCGGTGAAAGCAAGCGCTGCGCGCGCGACGGGCCGAACCCGCACCCATGAAGACACGCCGCCACTGGCGGCAGCTCGACCGAAGGTGGCCACCGCTCGGGGGCGCTGATCGTGCGCGAGTTCGGCGACCCGTACAGCTATCCCGGCACCCGAGTTCTTCGCAACAAGCAGGACATCCGCGACGATGCAAAGCTGACCGAGTTCGAGTACGAAGCCACCGCGCTGCGTGCTGCCGAGCTGCGAGAGAAACCGATCAGTGGCAAGCATGACCTGGCGCAGTTGCAGGCCACGCACAAGCACCTGTTCCAGGACGTGTACGAATGGGCCGGAGAGCTGCGAACGGTGAACATCGCCAAGGGCGGTTCGCAGTTTGCGCAGCCCGCATTCATCGAGAGTCAGGCGCGCTCGCTCACGAAGGAGCTGGAGAAGGAAGGCAACCTCCGCGGGCTCGAAAAGCCGGAGTTCGTCGATCGGCTGGCCTACTACTACTCGGAGTACAACGCTCTGCACCCCTTCAGAGAGGGAAATGGGAGAGCCACCCGTGAATTCATCGGTCAGATCGCCCGCGACGCAGGATACGAGCTGGACCAGACACGAATCGATAACGCCAAGGGCCAGTGGAACGAAGCGGCAAGGCGCAGTTTCCACGGCGACCTCGAAGGCGTCAAACAGATCTTCTCCGAAGCGATCCGGCCGGCGCGCGCAGTGGCCTTCGAGCACTTGCCACAAGCCGAGGCAGTGGCCAAGCACCCCGAGTTGAAGGGTACGTATGCAGGCTTGGCGGCAGTGAAGGACGCGTATTCGCAGCGATTTCCCGGTGATGGTTCATTGCAGAACAAGTATTTGACACAGGCGCAGGGCGCCGTGGCCAAGGCACTCGACGCCGGCAAGACCCCCGAGCCGAAAGCGGAACGTGCTTCCCCTGTGCAGCAGCAGCCAGAGCACAAGAATC
Source organism: Roseateles sp. (assembly GCF_052436255.1). Taxonomy (GTDB): domain Bacteria; phylum Pseudomonadota; class Gammaproteobacteria; order Burkholderiales; family Burkholderiaceae_C; genus Pelomonas. Next base: position 13,380 of record NZ_JBQVNP010000139.1, read on the forward strand.
CAGCAGAAGCAGGAAAGCAAAGACCGCCGACGCCAGAGCGGTGAATCCGTCGGCCTTCGTGTTGTTTCCGCAGCTTCCACGCCGCTATCGCGCCCATTTGACGCATACTTCGCTTGTTGCGCGCATGTTATGCGCGACATGGCGAAGGCCGCGGCCCGATTTCTGCGGCTGGGGAAGTAGGGGGAGAGATGTTCGGATTCTTCAAGAGCGCAAAGCTCAAAAAGCTCGAAGTGCTTGCGACAACTCGGAATGACACCGGTGGGCTATTCAAGCGGATTGATGAGAACCGCGAATTGCTCGAAGTGCTGTTCCGCGAGGCACCCAGCTTCATGCAGAGTCACCCATGGGTCGAAGGCTGGATCAAGGGCAATGACGCCTTTTTTGAGGGCGTGAGAAGCACCTTAGGCCTCGAACTAGACAACCTGCACCCGTTCTTGGCAAACCGTGTGCCGCGCGCCTGGCCCCAGCCGTTGGCGGCACAACCACCTCGGTTGTCGGAGCGTGCACCAGCGCAGCCGAGCCCTGATTGGAAGGCACATGCGTACCCCCTACAGCAGGTCGTGATTAAGCTTCAGGGGACTCGGCGAAGCAACAAGACGGCCATCATCAATCAACTCGAAATCGTGCGCTCTCGGCTGCAAGTGGGCGAAGCAAAGGGAAGCGAGCACGACGACGATTTCGGGTACTCATTCACGTACCACTACGCCGTCGACGGGCCATCCTTCTTCGATGAACCCTGCGGATATGAAGGCGACCTGTATCCGTCGGGCAAGCAAGGGTGAGCGCGTGTGAAGACGATGAGATTCCATCTCTCAGATCCGCTCGCTACCGTGGTAGCCCTCAAGCGTTTCACGCGCGGGCACAAGTACCCACGTCTGGGCGTAGTCGACGAAGCCTCCG
>NZ_JBQVNP010000140.1:0-13896 GCF_052436255.1 Roseateles sp.
CATGTGGGCCGTGCCGCTGCTGCTGCAGATCGCGGCCGAGGACTGGGGCGGCCTGCTGGACGCCGCCGACGTCGCCCGCCTGCGCGGCTGGGCCGAGGGCGTGCGCCCGGCCACCGTGGCCGGCGTCGAAAGCATCGCCGCGCCCTTGGACGAGCGGCTGTCCCAGCGCGAGGCCGAGGTCATCGCCCAGATCGCCGCCGGCGCGAGCAACAAGCACATCGCCCGCGCGCTCGACCTCAGCCCCCACACCGTCAAGCGGCACGTGGCCAACATCCTCGACAAGCTCGGCCTGAACTCGCGTGGCCAGGCGGCTGCGTGGTGGCGGGACCGTCAGGCTTCCACCAGGCCCGGCACGCTCGCCTGACCGAGGGCCCGGCACAGCTTGCCCCAGGCCGTGTCGCTGAGCAGCGCGCGCGCCGAGGCCAGCACGGGCGCCTGCACCTGCGGCGGCAGGCTGCCGATCACCAGGGCGCGCTCGGCCGGGTTGAGCGCCGGGATCATCCAGCGCAGGATGTCGCTCATCTCGCGCGGGCCGATGCTGGCCATGATGCGGTCGTGGACCTCCATCAGCTCGGTGTCGCTGTAGGCCGCCCACAGCGCTTGGTTGTGGCGGCTCTCCTCCACGCCCATGTGCTCGAAGTTGTGCGCCACGAAGGCGGCAAAGCGCCGGTACAGGCGCTGCGCCGCAGCGGCCGAGGGCAGGGCGCGCAGCGCGACGGCTTCGGCCCGCAGCGCGGCGATGGTGTCCAGGTGCTCGTCGTGCTCCGCCTCGATGGCGCTGCTGGCGCCGGCGCGGCGGGCCTCGATGGCGGGGTGGACGAAGCGGTTCTCCTTGTCGACGTGGTGCCGCGCGGCGTCCAGCAGCGCGTCGAGCTGGGCCAGGCCGGTGGCAAGGTCCAGCGGGTCGTCGACATCCAGCCGGCTGAGCTGCTGCAGCGTGTCCGTCATGAACAGGCGCAGTGCCTTGTGGATGTGGGCGTAGAGGTCAACGCGGGCGGGTGTGGTCATCGAATGCTCCGTGACGGCCATCGGGGTGAGGCCGGATGCCGCGCAGTGTTCCGGCCGGCGCGGGCGCTGCCATCGCTCCGATGGGCCATCGCCGCTGGGCCATGCGACGGTGCGGCGCGATGGCTCTTCGGGGGCGGCGCCTGGCCCGTCGGGGCGATGCACGCGGCGAGCGCCGTCGGCACAGTGCGCAGCCATGCCGGGCCGCAGCAATGGCCGGCGCCGTTTTCCCGTTCAACACCAGGAGATTTCTATGAAACGCTTTGTGTCCTCCGCCCCGCTGGGCCTGTTTTCCGTCCTCGTGTCGGCCGTCGGCCTGGTCGCCGCCGGGGTGCTGGGCCTGCCGTCCGACGCCGCCGCAGCGCCTCGACGATTTCGACGCGCGCTGGAACGCCAGCGACGCCTGGGGCCTGACGGCGCAGTTCGCCATGGACGGCAGCCTGGGTGCCGCCGGCGAGGTGGGCCGGCAGGCGGTCTACCGCGAACTGGTCGAGAGGCTGGGCCGGTCGCCGCAGGCGCGGCAGACGCGGCTGCTGCGCGTCAGGGATGTCGGCCAGGCTTGCCTGGTGGACGTGCAGGTCAGGAGCGGCGAGCGCAGCGAGGCCGGGCTGTTTCTGCTGGCGCACGCACGCGAAGGCGGCATCGTGGCGATGCGCTGACGCCTGCGCCTGGCGCAAAGGAAAGGCCCCGCCCGGCAGGGCCGGTCGGGGCGAAAGAGCGCTTCACGCCGCCCGGGACTGGCAACTTGCGTTGCGAATGGGGCTGCGGCGTGCATGACAGCGCAGGTGGCGGGTCGCGAAGCGGCATGCAGGCATGACGCAGGCGGGCCGGTATTTTTTTGGGATCGTCGTCGCGGGCGGTTCGCGTTTGTCCGCCTCGCCAGGGGCCGCTGCGTTGCCGGGGGCCGTGCACTGGTGACGGGCTGAATCATCGGCGAGCCACTCATGAGCGAAGCCGCGATCAGCCGGGGTCGGCCCCGCTTATTCACGTCAGCGATCGCACTTCAGTTCTGCGGGGTTCATCCGCCCCACCGGGCGCTGGCGGCGCATCGCCGCGCGCGCCGGCGCGTCCGTCATCCTGGGGTTGTGCTGCGCGGCCCGAGAGGCAGACACTGCGGCGATGGATGCCACCCCCGTGCCGCCCCCCAGGCCCTGGCCCGCCCGCCTGCTCGGCTGGATGGGCGCCGAGGCGCCCAAGCTGGTCGCCAGCGTCGTCATCCTGGTGCTGGGCTTCTGGATCAAGGACTCGGTGGACCTGGCCATCAAGCAGCGGCAGCTGGACCTCAGCTACACCAAGGAGATGCTCGCGCTGCTGCAGAAGCTCAACGAGGAAGAAGAAGTCGGCAAGCTCAAGAACAGCGCCGTCGTGCTGGCGTCCTTCGGCGAGCCGGCGCTGCCGGCGCTGTTGATGGCGCTGCGCCGCCCCGACCTGCACGGCGTGGCTGCCACCCACGGGCTGGAGGCCATGGCCGTGCGCGAGCCCGAGACGCTGTGCCGGGTCTTGCCGCCGCTGCTGCTCAAGCGCAACCAGCATTACGCCATCGGCGCGCATCGCACGCTGCTCAGCCTCATCGGTGACAACGGCTGCCGCAAGGCCCTGCCGCAACTGCGCCGCTACCGCGAGCTCGTCGATGCGGCGGTGGCGGGCAGGCCCGAAGCGCTGCGGCAGCGCATCGGCGGCGAGATTGCCGCGCCGGCCGAGGCCTATCCGCGGCTGAAGCAGACCGTGGACGAAGCGATTTCCAATCTGGAGTGACCTTATGTGGCGTGCGTCCTTGTTACTGGCCCTGTTGCTCGGTTCGAGCACCCAGGCGGCCGTCGTCAACTGCGCGCCGGCAGCCGGCCGCTTCACGGTGCTGCTCAGCGAGCCCAGCGGCGGCGCGCTGGCCGATCGGGTCGCCATCGAGCGCTTCCTGAACAAGCTGCAGTTCGAGCTGGACCAGGAGCGCGACGAGCGCTGGATCAACCCCGGCGCGACGCCGGTGGCTTTTCGGGCCTGCCCCAGGCGCGCGCCCGCGCTGGACGGCAGCGAGTTCAGCGCCGAGGTCGTCGAGCAGCTCAATGACCAGCGCGTGCTGATGGAGGTCTGGGGCGTTGTCGAGCGCGACGGCACGCCGCCGGCGCTGTCGGCGCAGATCAACTACCTGCTGGTGCCGCTGCGCTTCGCGGCCGACCAGCGCGAGACGGTACCGGCGGGCCTGCAGCGCCTGCGCTACCCCGAGGCCGGTGCCGCGCCGACGACCGACGCCGTGCAGCTGATCTCCAGGCCGCTGGACCTGGACGCCTTCATCGCCAGCGCACTCGGCCTGAAGCTGCTGCGCGAGCGCGCCTACGAGCCGGCCCACGCCAACCTGTGCCGGGCTTACAGCCTGTTGGGCGCCATGCTCAAGCGCCCCATCGCCGGGCGCAGCAAGACCGAGCTGACGGCGCTGCACGGCTTCATGCAGGAGAGCGCCGGGCGCACGCTGCGCGAGGCGGTGGCCGACGCGGCCTACCCCAGGACCGGCCTGCTGCGGCTGCAGAACGCCGCCCAACCGTGCGCGGGAGGCCAGTGATGGGACACCTTCTCACCCTGCTGTTGCTGGCCGTGCTCGCGATGCCCGCGCGGGCAATGGACATCCGCGCCTGCTCCGATCCCTTCGTCTTCCGCGGCGCGGCCGTCAATGCGCTGGTGCTGCCGTGGCGCGCCGACGGAGCGCGCAGCGCGAGCGTCGCAGCGGCCAGCCGCCAGATTTCCTCCCTCGCCCACCTGCAATTGCTGATGGCGATGCTGAAGTACAGCTCGGTCGGCGCCGTGGACCTGGTGGCCGAGGGGGGGCGGCCGTGCGATGTCGACCGCGTGCTCGCGGCGGTCAGCCAGTTCGACACGGGCAGCGGCAAGCTGGAGCGCGGCAAAGCGGTGCTGGCCATCTGGGGCCGGCTGTTCGAGCAAGACGGCGAACTCTTCCTGCAGACCTATCTGCGCTTCGCGCGCCAGGGCGCCCAGGGCCTGACGCCCGAGACGCTGAGCATCGACTGGGGCGGCGCCACGTTCACGGCCGAGCTGCCGGCGCAGGCACTGTCGTTCGCGCCGCGGCGCATCCGGCTCGATGAACTCGCCGCCATCGACAAGGCGTCGCGCGCCGCGCTGCAGGTGCGCCAGCAGCCCAGCGAAAGCTCGCCCGGCGTGGAGATCGGGCGCTCCACCTACCAGACCTTTCCCTACGCCATCGTCGAGGCGCGCGGCGACTGGATGCGCGTGGCGCCGATGCGCGCCGGCCTGCCGGCGGGCTGGATGCGCGCCCGCCCCGCGGGCGACGTGGCGGAGTGGCAGCTGGCGCGCTGGCTGCCCGAGCTGGACTTCGCCGATGCCGTGGCCGGATGGCTTCGGTTGCAGGTGGGCGGGCTGCAGCCCGCCGAGCGGGCGCGCCTTGCGCGCGCGGTCGAGGTGGGCCTGACGCGCTATGAAAAAGCGGTACCGGCCGACCTCGCGCCCAGCGCCTGGGGGATTGGTGCCGCGTTGCGTGGCCAGATCGCCTGGAGCCAGGGCCGCCGCGCCGAAGCCGCCGAGCTGTTCGGCACAGCCTTGGAACGCCTGCCCGCCAGCGCGGCCGGCACCAACCTCGCCGCCGTGGCCGCGCTGGCGGGCGCCTCGCCCGACCGGGCGGCAGCCGAGCAGTTGTCACAGCGCCTGCTGGCAGCCCTGGCCCTGTCGCCGCGCGACCCCCGGGTGCTGGGCAACCTGCAAGCGCTGTATGGCGTCTATGCGCAACGCCCCGAGTGGAGCCCGTGGCCGTCGGCCGAACTGGCCGAACGCCGCGAGATGCTGAGGGTCGCCTCAGGCAGCCAGTAGTTCGGCAAGCGTGCGCGCCACCACCTGGGTTGCGCGCTTCAGGTCGTCGAGCACCAGGTGTTCATCGGCGCGCTTGGCATTGCTCTCCAGCACCGTGCGCGGCCCGGCGCCGTAGATGGCGGCCGGGATGCCGTGGGCGGCGTACAGGCGCACGTCGGTGTAGAGCGGGGTGCCGGAGGTGGGGATCTCTTGGCCGAACAGCGCCTGGCCATGCTTCTGCAGCGCGGCCACCAATGGTGCCGCTCCGGGCAGGGGCTTCATCGAATGGGCCAGCAGCAGGCGCTTGATGTCGAGCCGGATGCCGGGGTTTTGCGCCACCGTGCTCTCGATCAGCGCACGCACCTCGGCCTCGACGGCGGCCGGGTCTTCCTCGGGGATCATGCGGCGGTCGAGCTTCAGCACCACCTTGCCGGGCACGACATTGGTGTTGGTCCCGCCTTCGATGCGGCCGACGTTCAGGTAAGGGTGGGTGATGCCCGGCACGCCAGACAGCCGCGTCTTCAGCACGTCGTTGTGGGCGTACAGCGCCGTCAGCAGCCTGTTGGCGGCCTGCAGCGCGTCGATGCCCGTGCTTGGATAGGCCGCGTGCGAGGCCAGACCGTGCAGCGTCACTTCCATCTGCAGGCAGCCGTTGTGGGCCGTGACAACCTGGTAGCTGAAACCAGCGGCGATCAGGTAGTCGGGCTTTGTCAGGCCTTGCCTGAGCAGCCAACCGGGGCCGAGCTCGCCGCCGAATTCCTCGTCGTAGGTGAAATGCAGCTCGACGGCACCCTTGAGCTTCAGCCCCGAGTTCTTCAGCGCCAGCAGCGCAAAGGTGTAGGTGGCGAAGTCGCTCTTGCTGACGGCGGACGCGCGGCCGTACAGCTTGCCGTCGACGATCTCTGCGCCATAGGGCTCATGGGTCCAACCTTCACCCGGCGGCACCACGTCGCCGTGGGCATTCAGCGCGATGGTCGGGCCCTCGTCGGAAAAGCGCTGGCGGACGATCAGGTTGGTGACGGACTGCATGCCTGCGGCATGCACCTCTGCGGCGGGGACGGCGTGCTTGTCGACCGCCAAACCCAGTTCCGCCAGCAACTCCGCCGTGCGGTCGGCGTGCGGCGCGTTGTTGCCGGGCGGGGTGTCGGTGGGGATGCGCACGAGGGACTGAAGGAAGCGGACTTCTGCGTCGAAGTGCGTGGCGATGTGGGCGTCTAGTTCGGTCATGGTCTTGAGTCAGTTCAGCGACGCGGTCAGACGTTGGAAGGCCTGTACAGCCAGCTCCGCGTCATCCACCGTCACCGATTCCAGCGGGTTGTGGCTGATGCCGCCATTGCCGCCGCGCACGAACAGCATGGCCTGGGGCAGCAGCTCGTGGAGCTTCATCGCGTCATGCCCGGCGCCCGAGGGCAGGCGGTGGATGGGCAGGCCGAGTTCGGCGACGGCGTTCTCCCAGCGTGACTGCCACGCCGCATCGCTCGGCGCCGCGTTGGCGGCCAGCGTCGGCTGCAGCTTGAAGCTCAGCCCGCGGCGCTGGCAGATCTCGTCGAGCTTGGCGCGCACGTCGGCGTCCAGTGCGTCGCGGGCCTCGTCAGTGGTTGCGCGCAGGTCCAGGCTGAAGCGGCATCGGCCGGGGATGACGTTGATGGAGCCGGACGGCACCTCCAGCATGCCCACCGTGCCGACCACATCGGCTGCCCCGGCGGCGCGCTGCTCGGTGAACAGGATCAGCTCGGCCACGCCTGCTGCCGCATCGCGGCGCTGGCCCATCGGCGTGGTGCCGGCATGGCTGGCCAGGCCGACGATCTCGCCGATGTAGCGGCGGCTGCCGTTGATGCTGGTGACGATGCCCAGCGGCAGGTCCAGGCCGTCGAGCACCGGGCCTTGCTCGATGTGGACTTCGACAAAGCCGAGGTAGCGCGAGGGGTCGCGCCTGCAGGCCGCGATGGCGTCCATCGTTGCGGCCAGGCCGGTCGCCTGCATCGCATCGCGCAGCGTGACGCCGTCAGTGTCCGTCTGATCCAGCCAGCCCGGCTGGAAGGCGCCGATCAGTGCGCTGGAGCCGAGGAAGTCGGCCGGGAAGCGCTGACCCTCCTCCTCTGAGAAACCGATGACCTCGAGGTCGAAGGGCAGGCGCCGGCCGGCGCGGTGCAACTCGCGCACGACCAGCATGGGCACGAAGATGCCCAGCCGCCCGTCGAAGCGGCCGGCGCGGCGCACGGTGTCGTAGTGGCTGCCGGTCAGCAGGCGCCTGTCTCCGGTACCCTTGTAGACGCCGACGACATTGCCGACGGCGTCGCGGCTGACGTCGTCGAAGCCGCAATCGCGCATCCAGGCCATCAGCTGCTGCGCGACAGCGGTGTGGGCCGGCGTCGCATAAGTGCAGGTCAGGAATTCCTCGGTGTCGCTGTGCGCGGCCAGCTCGGCGGCCCAGTTCCAGAGCTGTTGGCCGAGCCGGGGCTCGACGCCGAACTTGTCGTTGAGGCGGATCTCGGCAATGCGGTGGATCTGGCGCAGGCATTCGGCACGCTCGACGTCCGGGTGGGCGCGCAGCCGGCGCTCGAAGGTCGCGATGATCTCGGCGCGCGTGAAGGCGGTGCCCGGGCTGTAAGGATTGGGCCCGCGCACCGCCAGGATGAAGGGCCAGCCGAAGCGCGCGTTGTATTCGGCGTTGAGCTTCTGCAGCCTGGCGAATTCCTCGGGCGAGCAGGCTGTCAGCCCGGCCTTCTGTTGCTCGTTCGTCGACTCGGCCGTCAGCGTGCCGGCGATGGCGGCCTTGCCGGCCAACTCGGGGTGGGCGCGGATCAGCCCCTGCTGTTCATCGACGCTCGCTTCGCGCACGACGCGGGCCAGCGCGACCTTCAGGGCGGCCAGCGTTTTGAATGGCCGCGCCGCCGCGGCGCGCCCGGCAATCCAGGGCGAGTGTTCGTAGGTGCCGTCGAGCAGCGCGACAAAGTCGTCGGCGCTGGCGTTGTTGAGGTCGTCGAGTTTCATCATTCCCAGACGAAAGCCGTCTTGGCATCAAAGGGGTGAACGGTTTTCCAGTGCCGCGCGATGTCCAGCCGCCGGCAGACCCAGACGCGGTCATGCGCCTCGATGTGGTCCAGGAACTTCTGCAGCGCGCGCATCCGCCCGGGTCGGCCGAGCAGGCGGCAGTGCATGCCGATGCTCATCATCTTGGGCGACTCCGCGCCCTCGGCATACAGCAAGTCGAAGCTGTCGCGCAGGTACTCGAAGAAGGGTTCGCCATGGCTGAAGCCCTGGGGCAGGGCGAAGCGCATGTCGTTGCAGTCCAGCGTGTAGGGCACGACGAGATGGGGTGCCAGCTCGCCGTTGGTCTTCCTGACCTGCAGCCAGAAGGGCAGGTCGTCGCCGGAGTAGTCGCTGTCGTACTCGAAGCCGCCGAAGTCGGCCACCAGGCGGCGGGTGTTGGGGCTGTCGCGGCCGGTGTACCAGCCCAGGCCATGCAGCCCGTCCTCGGGGCGGCCCAGCGTCAGGCGCTTGAGGCTGGCCATTGCCTGGGCCATGTGGGCGCGCTCGGTGTCCTCGTCGACGTTCTGGTAGTGCACCCAGCGCCAGCCGTGCGAGGCGATCTCGTGGTTGAGCTCGACGAAAGCCTGCGTCACGTCCGGGTGGCGCTCCAGCGCCATGCCGACGCCGAAGACCGTCAGCGGCAGCGCACGCTGCTCGAACTCCTTCAGCAGCCGCCAGACGCCGACGCGCGAGCCGTACTCATAGATGCCTTCCATGCTGAGATGACGCGCCGCAAAGCTCGGCGGGTTGGCCATCTCGGACAGGAACTGCTCGCTGCCGGCGTCGCCATGCAGCACTGAGTTCTCGCCGCCCTCTTCATAGTTGAGGACGAATTGCACCGCGATGCGGGCGCCGCCGGGCCATTGCGCATGTGGCGGGTTCTCGCCGTAGCCGACGAGGTCACGGGGATACCTGGGTTGCTGCGCTGTGCTCATCCCTACACTTTGCATCAATCGATGGAGATTCCATGGGCAAGCTCACAACACATGTGCTGGACACCGCCAACGGCTGCCCGGCCGCCGGCATGGCCGTGCGCCTCTACCGCTTCGATGCCGAGGGCCCGAAGTGGCTGCGCAGCCTGCACCTGAACGCCGACGGCCGCGCCGAGGGCCCGTTGCTGGAGGGCCCCGCGTTGACGGCCGGCCGCTACCGCCTCGTGTTCGAGGTGGCCGCCTATTTCCGGGCGCTCGGTATGGCGTTGTCGGAACCGGCCTTCCTGGATGAAGTGCCGCTGGACTTCGGCATCGCCGATGAGGCCGCCCACTATCACGTACCCCTGCTGGCCTCGCCGTGGGCTTACTCGACCTACCGTGGCAGCTGAAGCGCTGATCCTGGTCACCGTCGCCCGTACGTCGGGCAGCGTCCCGCGCGAGGTGGGCGCATGGATGACGGTGGCGGCGGACGCCGTTGATGGCACCGTCGGCGGTGGCCACCTGGAGTTCGACGCCATCGCCCGCGCCCGCGCCGGGCTGGCCGGCGGCGAGCTGGCCGAGGAAGTCCGCTATCCCCTCGGCCCCAGCCTGGGCCAGTGTTGTGGCGGCGTCGTCTGGTTGCGCTTCGTGCGCATTGCTGCAGGTGAAGGCCTCGCCGCCCATCTGCCGCAGCAAGCGCTGCGCCCGCTGGCCCTGTTCGGCGCCGGCCATGTCGGCCAGGCCATCGCCCGCATCGCCCGCGACCTGCCGCTGGCCGTCCACTGGACCGACAGCCGCGAGGGCCAGTTCCCTGACGGCCCGCCGCCCACCGGATGGCGCCACGACGTGTGCGACCCGCCGGCCGACGTGGTCGACGAGATCGCGCCGGGCTCGGCCGTCTTGATCATGAGCCACAGCCATGCCGAGGACTTCGACATCCTCGCGGCCGTGCTGCGCCGCCAGCGCGAGCGTGTCGACCTTCCCTTCATCGGCCTGATCGGCAGCCGCACCAAATGGGCGAGCTTTCGCCAGCGGCTGCAGGGGCGCGACTTCACGGAGGTGGAGCTGGCGCGCGTCGTCTGCCCCATCGGGGTGCCCGGTGTTGCAGGCAAGCAGCCGGCGGTGATCGCGGTGGCCGTGCTCGCGCAGATCCTCGCGCTGGGCTGAATACACTCGCGCGCAGTCGCAGCGGTGTCGAGGGCGTGTCGCCCTCGCGGACGCGACGCTGGAGGCCCCACAGCACCCGCCGTGGTGGGGCCGTGCGAGAACACCACCGCTCATGGATATCTACCTGCTCGACTGGGCCAGCCTGCTGCTGCGCTGGCTGCACGTCATCACCGTCATCGCCTGGATCGGCGCGTCCTTCTACTTCGTCTGGCTGGACAACCACCTCGTCAAGCCGGCCGCCGACGACCTGAAGGCCAAGGGCGTGGACGGCGAGTTGTGGGCCGTGCATGGCGGCGGCTTCTACAACCCACAGAAGTACATGGTGGCGCCCAGCAACCTGCCCAGGGATCTGCACTGGTTCTACTGGGAGAGCTACTGGACGTGGATCAGCGGCATGGCGCTGTTCGTCGTGCTCTATCTGTTCAACGCCAGCCAGATGCTGGTCGACCCGCGCGTGCATGCCTGGGGCGCGCCCTGGCAGGCGGTCGTGGCGGCGCTAGGCTTCCTGGTCGTGGGCTGGGTGGTCTACGACATCGCCTGCCGGGCGCTGGGTCGCACGCCTGACGGGCAGATCGGCAATGACGGCCGCGTGCTGGCCGTCGTGGCGGCCTTCGTCATCCTTGCGAGCTGGCTGGCCTGCCAGCTGTTCGCCGGCCGCGCCGCCTTCCTCATCGTCGGCGCGATGCTGGCGACCCTGATGACGGCCAACGTGGCGCACTGGATCATCCCGGGCCAGCGCAAGGTCATTGCCCAGATGCGCGCCGGCCACAAGCCCGACCCCATCTTTGGTGCGCGCGGCAAGCAGCGCAGCGTCCACAACACCTGGTTCGGCCTGCCGGTGCTCATCGCCATGCTCAGCAACCACTACGGCATGCTTTATCAGCACCCGCACAACTGGGTGGTGCTCTGCGTGCTGATGGCTGCGGGCGTGGCCATCCGCGTGTTCTTCGTCAGGCGCCACAAGGGCGTCAACAGCTGGGGCGCCGTCGTGCTGGCCTTGGCGTTGCTCGCCGGGTTGATCGTCGGGATGGCGCCCAAGGCGCAGTCCAACGCCGCGGCCGCGCCGGTCACGCTGGCGCAGGTGCAGGCCATCTCGGCCGAGCGCTGCCTGGCCTGCCACATGGGCGAGGTGGCGCAGAAGGGCGTGCGGCTGGACTCGGCCGAAGCGCTGCTCAGCCACAAGGCGGCGATCTACCAGCAGGTCATCGTGCAGCGCGCCATGCCGCTGAACAATGCGACGGGCATGACCGAGGATGAGCGCGACCTCATCGGCCGCTGGGCCCGTCAGCCATGACGCTCGACCCGCGCGCGCTGCTGCGCCAGCTCTACGACGTGGCGGTGGAGCGCGCGCTGCCGGCGCGGGTGTTGGCGGCGCATCTGCCGCCACCGCCTGACCCGAGGAAAGGCCGCACCCTGGTGCTCGGCGCCGGCAAGGCCGGCGGGTCCATGGCGCAGGCGCTGGAAGCCGCGTGGCCGACCGAGGCGCCCTTGTCGGGCCTGGTCATCACCCGCTATGGCCACGTGCCCAAGGGCTGGCGGCCCCGGCGGCTGCAGGTGGTCGAGGCCGCGCACCCGGTGCCCGATGCCGCGGGCCTGGCCGCTACCGAAAAGCTGCTGGCGCTGACCCGCGGCCTGACGGCGGACGACCTCGTCATCTGCCTGATCTCGGGCGGCGGCTCGGCGTTGCTGAGCCTGCCTGCGGCCGGCCTGACCTTGGCCGACAAGCAGGCCGTCAACCGCGCCCTGCTGAGCAGCGGCGCGACCATCGGCGAGATGAACTGCGTGCGCAAGCACCTGTCCGCCATCAAGGGCGGGCGCCTGGCTGCGGCCTGCGCGCCGGCGCGTGTGCTGACCTTGGCCATCAGCGATGTGCCCGGCGATGACCCCGCCGTCATCGCCTCCGGCCCGACGGTGGCTGATGCGTCCACCTGCGCCGACGCACTGGCCATCTGCAGGCGCTATCGGCTGGACCTGCCGGATGCCGCCCGCGCCGGCCTGTCATCCGGGGCCTTCGAGACACCCAAGCCCGGCGACCCGGCCTTGGCCGGCCACGAACTCATCGTGTTGTCCACGCCGCAGATGAGCCTGGACGCCGCCGCCGCCTGCGCGCGGCAGCAGGGCCTTGCCGCCCATGTCCTCAGCGACGAGATCGAGGGCGAGTCGCGCGTGATCGGTGGCATGCATGCGGCCGTGGCCCGCGCGGTTGCCCGGCGCGGCCAGCCCTTCGCCAGGCCCTGCGTCATCTTGTCCGGCGGCGAGACGACGGTGACCGTGGGCGCCGGCATGGGCAAGGGGGGCCGCGCGACCGAGTTCCTGCTCGGCTGCGCGCTGGCCCTGCAAGGCGAGCCGGGGGTCTATGCGCTGGCGGCCGACACCGATGGCATCGACGGCGTCGGCTCCCATGCCGGCGCGTTGCTGACGCCCACCAGCCTGGCGCGCGCCCGGGCGCTGGGGCTCAATCCGCGGGCCTTGCTGGACGGCCACGACAGCGCCAGCTTCTTCGCGCCGTTGGGTGACCTGCTGGTGCCCGGGCCCAGCTTCACCAACGTCAATGACTTCCGTGCATTGCTGATCATTTAGGGCCGGCAAAGCCCGTGGCGCGGCCCCAACCTTCGTCCTAGACTGGGTCGGCCATATCGCCAAAGGAGGCCATCAGATGAGTTCAGCAGCCGCAGAACGTTTCTTCGTCAAGCACAACGCCCTGCCCACCATGCCGGAGGTGGCCTCCCGGCTGCTGAAGAGCTTCGATGACGACAACGTCGGCCTGGCCCAGATCGCGGCGCTGATCGAGAAGGATGGCGCGCTCACCGCCAAGGTGCTGCGCCTGGCCAACTCGGCCCACTACAGCCCTTCGCACCAGATCTCCAGCGTCATCGACGCCGCCCACGCGCTCGGTCTTGAGACGCTGCGCAACCTGGCCATGGCCGCCTGCCTGAGCGGCGCCTTTCCCAAGGTGCAGGGCCTGGACCGCACCCTGTTCTGGCGCCACAGCATCGCCACGGCCAACTATGCGCGCATCCTCTCGCGCCTGCTGGGCGCGGATGCCTCCACCACCGACACCGCCTACCTCGCCGGCCTGATGCTGCGCACCGGCCAGTTGCTGATGGCCATCGACGAGCCACAGCTGGTGGCCGACGTCGAGGCGCATGCGGCCGAGCCGGGCAGCCGCTTCTCGCTGGAGGAGCACCGCTTCGGCTGTACCCATGCCGATGTGACGGCGTCGCTGGCGGCGCACTGGCATTTCCCGCATGCCCTGGTGGAGGCCTTCAAGGATGCCAACACGCCGCTGGAGATCCGCCCTTTCTCGTTGATCGCGGCAGTGCTGCACGTGGCCGAAGTGCTGGCCGACGCGGCCGAGCATCACGATGACCCGGTGCAGTCGCTGAAAGTGGCCGTGCCCGAGCTGATCGAGCATCTGCACCTCGACCTGGAACTGCTGGCCGCGCGCATCGCTGCCGTCGGCGACCCGGCCGCCGAGGTGGAACAACTGCTGCACTGAACCCTGGCGTCAAAGGCAGCCTGGCGCCGGGGTGGCGCTGGGTTCGCCATAGCTGAGCCGCGCCCAGCGCGGTTGGGCGCCGGGCTGCAGGACGAAGGCGTGGTGGAAGCTTGTCTCGCACAGGTCGGCCAGCTTGGGGCCGCCCAGCGCGGCGAGCACGGCGGTGACGGTGTTGCTGTGACCGACGACGAGCACCACGCCGGCCTGCGCGCGCACCGCGTCGGCCACGGCCTGCACATGAGCCGCGCCGCGGGCGTCCACCACCTGCGGCTGCACGCCCGAGGCCTGGGACAAGGGCGCAGCGGTGTCGCGCGTGCGGCGGTACTGCGTCGTCAGAATGGCGTTCACGCGCAGGCCGGCGAGGGCCTGCACCAGCGCCTCGGCGCGTTGCGCGCCGGCCGGCGTCAGGCCGGGGTCACCCGCCGCTTCGGCGGCGCGTGCGGCGTGGCGCACCAGCACGACCCGGTCGGG
>NZ_JBQVNP010000141.1:0-13732 GCF_052436255.1 Roseateles sp.
CGGCCTTCTCCGCGGGCGCTGCCGCCTTCTTGGCCGGAGCGGCCTTCTTCGCGGGAGCTGCCGCCTCCTTGGCCGGAGCGGCCTTCTTCGCTACGGCCTTGGCCGGGGTCTTTGCAGTTGCCATGGTTTTCTCCTTGATCAAGTGGAAAAGTCACCGTTCTGTGCGGACCGGTCCGCCCAGATACGGCTATTCACCGCCCGAGAGTCGCCCAGGAGGAGCGCCTCGATACGGTGAATGGGATCGCCATGCAGCCCCGCCACCTCGTGGGTGTTGATGCGGGTTTCGCTCGGTGACTGCATTGGCCAGGTCTTGATCTTGTTGTGGCTGGGAGGTCAGTCCCAGCTCAGTGCCCCGCCCGACTGGTACTCGATGACGCGGGTCTCGAAGAAGTTGCGTTCCTTCTTCAAGTCGATCATTTCGCTCATCCAGGGGAAGGGGTTTTCTTCGTTCGGGAACAACGCTTCCAGACCGATCTGCACCGCACGGCGGTTGGCGATGAAGCGCAGATAGCCCTTGAACATCGAGGCGTTGAGGCCCAGCACGCCACGCGGCATGGTGTCCTCGGCGTAGCGGTACTCCAGCTCGACGGCCTTGAGGAACAGCGCCTTGATCTCGGCCTTGAACTCGGCCGTCCACAGATGCGGGTTCTCAAGCTTGATCTGGTTGATCAGGTCGATGCCGAAATTGCAGTGCATGGACTCGTCGCGCAGGATGTATTGGTACTGCTCGGCGGCACCGGTCATCTTGTTCTGGCGGCCCATGGCCAGGATCTGCGTGAAGCCGACGTAGAAGAACATGCCCTCCATCAGGCAGGCGAAGACGATCAGGCTCTTGAGCAGGGTCTGATCGTTCTCGGGCGTGCCGGTGTGGAAGTGCGGATCCATGATCGCGCCGATGAAGGGGATCAGGAACTCGTCCTTGTCGCGGATCGACTGGACCTCGTTGTAGGCGTTGAAGATCTCGCTCTCGTCCAGGCCCAGGCTCTCGACGATGTACTGGTAGGCGTGGGTGTGGATGGCCTCTTCGAAGGCCTGGCGCAGCAGGAACTGGCGGGCCTCGGGCGCCGTGATATGGCGGTAAGTGCCCAGCACGATGTTGTTGGCGGCCAGCGAGTCGGCCGTGACGAAGAAACCGAGGTTGCGCTTGATGATGCGGCGCTCGTCTTCGGTCAGGCCGTTGGGGTCCTTCCAGAGCGCGATGTCGCGGCTCATGTTCACTTCCTGCGGCATCCAGTGGTTGGCGCAGGTGGCGAGGTACTTCTCCCAGGCCCACTTGTACTTGAACGGCACCAGCTGATTGACGTCGGTCTGGCCGTTGATGATGCGCTTGTCCGCGGCCTTCACACGACGCGCGGTCGTCGCTTCGCCGGACAGGTGGGGAGCGGGGATGGAGACGCTGGCGGCTTCGTGCGACGTGGTTGCCGAAGCCGTCGCCGAAAGGGACGCCGAAGGCAGGGCCGCGATAGTTTTCGCGTTGTGGGTATCAGTGGACTTCAGGTCTTCGTCCCAATCCAGCATGGTGTCTTTCCTATCGCTTCGAATTATCGGCAGTGCTTGTGTAGTTCAACAAGGTCTGGCTGCGGCTATTTGCATGGTTCGCGCAAAGTTTGTTGCGCGTGGGCATCGAAAACACGAGGCGTGAACTTGTCTATACAAGTCCATGCCTCCCCGCCATTTACTGGCAGGCCTCGCAGTCGGGGTTATCGATCGAGCAGAACTTCATGTCCGTTGCGGGCAGCTCCGGCTCGACGACCGCGACAGGCGCGGCAACTGCAGCCATCACCGGCGCCGCACTCGACGACACCGCATTGAGCTGGCCCGAGCGCGTGACCGTGCTCTTCTCGGCCTGCGTCGCACTGGTGGTGCGCAGGTAGTAGGTCGTCTTCAGGCCGCGCTGCCAAGCGAGCTTGTAGGTCTCGTCGAGCTTCTTGCCCGAGGCGCCGGCCATGTAGATGTTCAGGCTCTGCGCCTGGTCGATCCACTTCTGGCGCCGCGCGCCGGCTTCGATCAGCCACACGGTGTCCACTTCGAACGCCGTCGCATACAGTGCCTTGATCTCCTCGGGCACACGATCAATGCGGCGCAGCGAGCCATCGAAGTGCTTGAGGTCCATCACCATCACGTCGTCCCACAGGCCCAGGGCCTTCAGGTCGCGCACCAGCGATTCGTTGATGACCGTGAACTCGCCGGAGAGGTTGGACTTGACCGACAGGTTGCCGAAGCAGGGCTCGATCGAAGCGTCGACACCGATGATGATGGAGATGGTCGCGGTCGGCGCGATGGCGACGCAGTTGCTGTTGCGCATGCCGTAGGTGGCGATGCGGCCGCGCAGCGCATCCCAGTCCATCGTGGTCGAGCGGTCGACATCGACGTAGCCCCCGCGGGCTTCGGCCAGCAGGTCCAGCGAGTCGATCGGCAGGATGCCGCGGTCCCATAGCGAACCCTTGTAGGAGGAGTAGCGGCCGCGCTCCTCGGCCAGTTCGGTCGATGCCCAGTAGGCGTGGTAGCAGACGGCTTCCATCGAGCGGTCGGCGAACTCGACGGCGGCTTGGCTGGCATAGGGCGTGCGCAGCTGGTACAGCGCGTCCTGGAAGCCCATGATGCCCAGCCCGACCGGACGGTGGCGCAGGTTTGAATCGCGCGCCTTCTTGACGGCGTAGTAGTTGATGTCGATGACGTTGTCGAGCATGCGCATGGCCGTGCGCGTCGTCTTCTTCAGCTTGGCGTGATCGATCTGGCCGTCCTTGATGTGCTGCGCCAGGTTGACCGAGCCGAGGTTGCAGACGGCGATCTCGCTGTCGTTGGTGTTCAGCGTGATCTCGGTACACAGGTTGCTGGAGTGCACGACGCCGACATGCTGTTGCGGGCTGCGCACATTGCAGGCATCCTTGAACGTGATCCAGGGGTGGCCCGTCTCGAACAGCATCGACAGCATCTTGCGCCACAGGTCCTTGGCCGGCATGCGCTTGAAGAGCTTGATGTCGCCGCGGTCGACCTTGGCCTCGTACTCGACGTAGGCCTTCTCGAAGGCGGCGCCGAACAGGTCGTGCAGGTCGGGGCAGGTGCTGGGGCTGAACAGCGTCCAGTCGCCGCCCTCGATGACGCGCTTCATGAACAGGTCGGGAATCCAGTTCGCCGTGTTCATGTCGTGGGTGCGGCGGCGGTCGTCGCCGGTGTTCTTGCGCAGGTCCAGGAACTCCTCGATGTCGAGGTGCCAGGTTTCCAGGTAGGCGCAGACGGCGCCCTTGCGCTTGCCGCCCTGGTTCACCGCGACTGCCGTGTCGTTGACGACCTTCAGGAAGGGCACGACGCCCTGGCTCTTGCCGTTGGTGCCCTTGATGTGCGAGCCGAGCGCCCGCACCGGCGTCCAGTCATTGCCCAGACCGCCGGCGAACTTGCTCAGCAGCGCGTTCTCCTTGAGCGCTTCGTAGATGCCGTCGAGGTCGTCGGCAACCGTCGTCAGATAGCAGCTGGACAGCTGCGAGCGGCGCGTGCCGGCGTTGAACAGCGTCGGCGTGCTTGACATGAAGTCAAAGCTGGACAGCACTTCATAGAACTCGATGGCGCGCGCTTCGCGGTCGATCTCGCCCAGCGCCAGGCCCATGGCCACGCGCATGAAGAAGGCCTGCGGCATCTCGATGCGCTGGTCTTCGATGTGCAGGAAGTAGCGGTCGTACAGCGTCTGCAGGCCGAGGTAGTCGAACTGCAGGTCACGCTCGGCCTTCAGGGCGGCGCCCAGCCTGGCCAGGTCGTACTGGCCCAGCTTCTCGTCCAGCAGCTCGGCCTTGATGCCCTTCTTGATATAGCCGGGGAAGTACTCGGCATAGCGCTGCGTCATCTCGCCCTGCAGCACTTCGCCGCCGAGGATCTCGCGGCGGATGGTGTGCAGCAGCAGGCGCGCGGTGGCGCGGCTGTAGCCGGGATCCTTCTCGATCAGCGTGCGGGCGGCCAGGATGGCGGCCTTGTAGACCTCGTCGATGGCGACGCCGTCGTACAGGTTGCGCATGGTCTCGGCCAGCACCGGGTCGGGCTTCACGTCGGCGCCGAGGTTCTCGCAGGCCGACACGATGAGCCCCTTGAGCGCCGCCAGGTCGAGCGGGCGGCGCTCGCCACGGTCCACCACCATCAGTGCCGGCTCGGCTGCGCGCGTGGCTTCGCCTTGAGCGGCGCGCTCCTGGGCGCGGCGCTCGCGGTAGAGCACATAGGCGCGCGCGACCTCGTGGTGGCCGCTGCGCATCAGGCCCAGCTCGACCTGGTCCTGCACGTCCTCGATATGGAAAGTGCCGCCGCTCGGGCGCGAACGCAGCAGCGCGCGCACGACGTTCTGGGTCAGTTGCTCGACCGTCTCACGCACGCTGGCCGAGGCCGCGCCGCTGGTGCCATGCACGGCCAGGAAGGCCTTCATCAGCGCGACGGCGATCTTGCTCGGCTCGAAGGAGACCACCGCGCCGTTGCGGCGAATGATCTGGTAGGCCTGGTAGGTCGTCGGTGCGACCGCGCTGGTGGCGGAGGCGTCGGATCCAAACGCGACCGGGGACAGCGACGAAGGCGAGGCGGGGGCGGGCTGGCCCGTGACGGCTTCATGCAGCATGAGGAGATCCTTTATCGAGAAATGACGGGCAAATGCGCGGCCTGAGCCCGGACGTCCCGGGGGCGGGTCAGCGCATCGTGCGTTGCTTCAGTGGGGGTATTTCGTCCCTGCCGGTCCATTGCCAGGCCGCGATTCCGGCTTGGTCCTCGGGTGCATTGCTGCTGCGGCCAGGCCACAGCAAACAGCGATTCCGAGGGGATGGTCATGGGGGCGACTGGGTTAGCAGGATATCACGAAGGGACACTATATCTATGGCCTACGCCTCACTCAAGCACTACCCCTAGTGTCAAACCCGGGGCGAGATTCCGCTGGACAAATGCGCCGTGCGCGCCGTGGCCCGATGGCAGCGGGCATCGCTGCCGACAACCCCCATGAGCATTGGGCTGGCGGGCCGCAGCGCAGCGCAAGGCCGCGCCAGTACTGCGTCAGCGCGCACGGCCGCGGGTGCAAACAAGCCGCGTCGCCGATTTAAAGCAGGGCAAATCCCGAGAGGGCTTTTTCAGCTGTCCCCGGCCGAGATGGCCAGCCGCGCCATGCGGTAGCGGATCTGGCGCAGCGACAGCCCCAGGCTCGCCGCTGCCGCCGTACGGTTGAAGCGGTGCAATTCCAGCGCGCGCAGCAGGATGGCGCGCTCGACTTCGTCGAGATAGCGTGCCAGGTCTGACGGCAGTTCCTCGGGCAGCGACACCGCCTCGGCCAGCGGCGCCGCCGCCACCGGCGTCTCCAGTGCCGCGAACTGCGATTCGCTGCGACCCTCGTCAAGCAGCGCGTCGGGCAAGCCCAGGTCGTCGGCGTCGATCAACTCACCGCCGGCCAGCGCCAGCGCGCGGTGCAACAGGTTCTCCAGCTCGCGCACATTGCCCGGGAAGGCGTAGCGCGACAGGGTCTGCAGCGCCGCTGCCGTCAGCCGCGGTGCGGGCGACACGCCGGCGTCCTGGGCGATGCGCGCCAGCACCCGGGTGCTGATCAGCCCCAGGTCCTCGAGCCGCTCGCGCAGCGGCGGCACGCGGATCTGGATGACGTTCAGGCGGTAGAACAAGTCCTGGCGGAAGCGGCCCGCCGCCACCTCGGTGGCCAGGTCCTTGTGCGTGGCGCTCAAGATGCGCACATTGATCGGCGTCTCCGCCGTGGCGCCGACCGGCCGCACCGAACGTTCCTGGATGACGCGCAGCAGCTTGCTCTGCATCGCCAGCGGCAGGTCGCCGATCTCGTCGAGAAACAGGGTGCCGCCGTCGGCCGCCTGAAAGAAGCCCTCGCGGTCTTCGTTGGCGCCGGTGAAGGCGCCCTTGCGATAGCCAAAGAACTCGGCTTCCAGCAGGTTTTCGGGAATGGCGCCGCAGTTGACCGCGACGAAGCGCCCGTCGGGCCGCGCGCCATGGTCATGGATGGCGCGCGCGACCAGCTCCTTGCCGGTGCCCGACTCGCCCTGCACCAACACCGGCGCCATGCTGCGCGCCACCTTCTCGATCAGCACACGCACCGCCCGCATGGCGCGCGACTCGCCGACCAGGCGCACCGCCGTCGCGGCCGGCGGGCCTGCAGCTTCGGTGACGGGCGCCGGCTCGGGCAGGCGTGCCGTCGGCTGACGGCCCAATGCCGAGCCGACGACGAGGCGGAACTGACGCAGGTCGACCGGCTTGGTCAGGTAGTCGAAGGCGCCGGCCTTGAGCGCCTCGACAGCGTTCTCGGCCGAGCCGAAGGCCGTGATGACGATGGCCTTCTCCGGCCGGCCCGCCTGCTCCATCCAGCGCAGCAGCTCCAGCCCGGAGCCGTCGGGCAGGCGCATGTCGGTGATGACGGCGCTGTACTGCGCGGCCTGCAGAAGTGCCAGCGCCTCCGCGACCGAACCGGCGCTGTCGATCTCGTAGCCCTCGCGCAGCAGCGTCAGCTCATAGAGCGTGCGCAGGTCGGGCTCGTCATCGACGACCAGCAGGCGAGTGGGGTTGCTCATCGGCTCAGCGGGATGTTATTGGGGCTGAAGGCATGCGCAGCTGGACGCGGAACTCGTTGGCCGCTGCGTCGCCCGAACGGCGGTAGTCGATGCGGGCGGCATGGCGCTCGCACAACTCACGGCAAATATAGAGGCCCAGGCCCGAGCCGCGGCTGCGTGTCGAGAAGAAGGGCTCGAACAGATGGCGCTCGATGTCCGGCGGCACCGGCGCGCCGGCGCTGCGCACGACCAGCTCCAGGCCGTCGCCGTGCCGCGCCAGCACGACGGCGATGGCCCCGACGCCGGTCTCGGCATGC
Source organism: Roseateles sp. (assembly GCF_052436255.1). Classification (GTDB taxonomy): domain Bacteria; phylum Pseudomonadota; class Gammaproteobacteria; order Burkholderiales; family Burkholderiaceae_C; genus Pelomonas. Next base: position 6,839 of record NZ_JBQVNP010000141.1, read on the forward strand.
CGGTGCGCGTTGTCCAGCAGGTTGACGAGCACGCGGCGCAGGTGCTCGGCGTCGAACAGCGCCTGCAGGCCGGGCGCCTCGATCTGCAGCTGAAACCGGCTCTGCGCGCCGGGCTTGATGTCATTGACCCGGGCCCATTCCTCGCAGGCCTCCTGCACGCGGGCGCTGGCATCCAGCGGCTGGGTGTCGGGCTGCATGCCGGGCGCGATCTCGGTCACATCGTCGACCAGGCGCTTGAGCCGCTGCACGTTCGACGCCACCATCTTGGTCAACTGCTCGGCGCGCATGCCGGCCACGTCCTCGGCGATCAGCGCATTGGCCTGGGCAATGGCCGCCAACGGGTTGCGGATCTCGTGCGCGATGCCGACCGACACCCGGCCCATGGCGGCCAGCTTCTCCTGCCGCGTGCGCGCCAGCAGCTCACGGTTGTCCTCGACGAAGAGCACGCACAGCTCCTCGCTGCCCTCGCGCTGGCGCGTGAAACGCAGGCGCAAGCGCAGGCTGCGGCTGAGGCCGCTTTCCAACGGCAGCGCCACGTCAACCTCCGCGCCGGTACCGCCGACATAGGCGCGCTCCAGCGCCTGCACCAGCGGCTGCCAGTCGGCGCGGCCGCGCAACTGCCAGCTCAGCTCGCCACTGGCGGCGCCCAGCAGCTCGCGCGAGGCCGGGTTCGTCGCCCGCACCCGGCCGCGGCGGTCGACCACCAGCACGCCTTCCTGCATCTCGTCGATGACCAGGCGGTTCAGCGACTCCTGCTGCCGCGCCAGTGCCAGGCTGCCACGCGCGGCCTTTTCCTCGCGGGCCAGGCGCGCGCTCAGCTCGCCGGCTAGCAGGCTGACCGCGAACAGGCCGCTGCCTACCAGACCCGCCTGCGTCGTCCGCAGGCCCACGTCGGCACCCAGCAACAGGGCCCACACGGCCGCGCCCAGCAGGCCCAGCGTCGCTATCGCCGCGGTCGCCAGCGCCAGCAGGCGCGGGCAGAGCACGGCGGCCATCAGCACCGGCATGACAAACAGCGCGCCGTAGTTGACGCCGCTCGGGTCCAGCGCATGCAGCACGCCGAACAGGACCAGGTCCATGCCGATGGCGCTCCACCAGTGCGGGCTGCTGATGCGGGCCAGGCTGCGCGCCGAGGCGCCGCGCCGCAGTTGCGGCAGCAGCCACAGGGCCACGGCGGCCATGGCGTAGTAGGCGCTGAGCGCCAGGGTGGACCGCGCCGGTGGCGTGGACAGCGCCGCGGCCATCAGCTGCGCGGCGATCAGCGCCAGCCCGAGCGCGGCACGCGCCGCAAGAAAGGCGCGGTAGAGGCGTTCGAAGCTAGCGCTGCTCTCAACCGGCTCGGCCGGCTGGACTTCGACGAACCAGCTGCCGTGGCCACCCACGCTCAAAGCGGGTCCTGCCGGTTCTCGAAGCTGGTCCGGTGTCCGACGCTGCAGAACACGCCCCCCTTGCCGGGCAGCGACTCGTCGGCCGGCAGGTGCATGCCGCACTCTGCACAACGCAGCATCGCCTTGGGTGCCTCGGGCGACCGTGGCTTGCTGCGCACCTCGGGCTCGCGCGGCCGGCCGCGCTTGAAGCCGATGATGAAGACGAACAGCGCCAGCACGGCCAGCAGCAGCAGGTACTTCATGCGCCGCCCCCGTTCAAGCCGCGCTGCAGGATGACCTCGAAGACAAAACGCGAGCCCGCATAGGACAGCAGCAGCAGCGCCGCGCCGGCATAGAGCCAGCGCGTCGCGCGCCGGCCACGCCAGCCGTAGATGCGCCGGCCGACGAGCAGGCCGGTCAGCACCAGCCAGCCCAGCACGGCGAGCAGGTTCTTGTGGTCCCAGTGCCAGCTCGGTGTGAACCACCAGCCCAGCAGGATCGCCAGGGACAGCACGGCCACGCCGGCAGCGACAAACTGGAAGGTCAACCGCTCCAGCTGCAGCAGCGGCAGCCCCCCGGGCGTGGCCAGCTTGTGGCGCAGCCGGTTCTCGGCACGATTCATCAAGGCCGCATGCAGCACGGCGACGCCGAACAGGCCGTAGGACGCCAGGCCCAGCACCCAGTGCAGCGGCGCCCAAGGCGAGGCCGCGGTGGGGCGGCTCTCGCCCGGAAAGCCCCAGGCCAGCAGCACCGCCGCCGCCGCCAGCCAGGCCAGCACGCGGCGCACGCTGTGCAACGGCAGGAAGCGGCTTTCGATCAGATAGACCGTCAGCACCAGCCAGGTGGTCATCGACAGCGCGGGTGCAAAGCCGAAGCGCGCGCCCGGCGTGGCCAGGCCGAAACCGCTGATGTCGATGAACAGGGCAACGAACTGCGCCGTCCAGGCCAGCGCCATCGGCGGCACCGAACGCACCGGCGCACGGGCGGCCGTCTCGGCCTCGCCGGCGCGCGCGCGCAGCAGTCCGACCCAGACATAGCCCAGCAGCGCCAGGCCGCTGGCGACGGCCAGCGCCAGGCCGGGCCCAATGGCGTGGGCGGCTGCGGCGTCTCCCAGGGGAGCGGGCGATAAACTCATGGCCGCAGTGTACTTTTGGCCTGTCGCCGTTCTGCCGACCAGGCCCCCTCCTACCCCATGGCTTCAAACCTCACCGACCGCCTGAGTCGCCTCGTCAAGACGATGCGCGGGCAGGCCCGCATCACCGAGAGCAACGTGCAGGACATGTTGCGCGAAGTGCGCATGGCCCTGCTGGAGGCCGACGTGGCCTTGCCGGTGGTGCGCGACTTCATCGCCCGCGTGAAGGAGAAGGCGCTGGGCCAGGAGGTGGTCGGCTCGCTGAACCCGGGCCAGGTGCTGGTCTCTGTCGTCCACAAGGAACTCGCCGCGACCATGGGCGAGGGTGTGGCCGCCATCAACCACGCCGCCCAGCCGCCCGCCGTCATCCTGATGGCCGGCCTGCAGGGCGCCGGCAAGACGACGACAACCGCCAAGCTCACCAAGCACCTGATCGACAAGCGCAAGAAGAAGGTGCTGACGGTCTCCGCCGACGTCTACCGCCCGGCCGCCATCGAGCAGTTGAAGACGGTGACCCGGCAGGCCGGCGGCGAATGGTTCCCGTCCGAGCCGAACCAGAAGCCGCGCGATATCGCGCTGGCCGCGCTGGACCACGCCCGTCGCCACTATTTCGACGTGCTGCTGGTCGACACCGCCGGCCGCCTGGCCATCGACGACGTACTGATGGCCGAGATCAAGGAGCTGCATGCCGTCCTGAACCCGGTCGAGACGCTGTTCGTCGTCGACGCGATGCAGGGCCAGGACGCCGTCAACACGGCCAAGGCCTTCAAGGAAGCGCTGCCCCTGACCGGCGTCATCCTGACCAAACTGGACGGCGACTCGCGCGGTGGCGCGGCGCTGTCGGTGCGCCAGATCACCGGCGCGCCGATCAAGTTCGCGGGCGTGTCCGAGAAGATCGACGGCCTGGAGGTGTTCGACGCCGACCGCCACGCCGGTCGGGTGCTGGGCATGGGCGACATCGTGGCCCTGGTCGAGCAGGTCACGGCCAACGTCGACATGGCCTCGGCCCAGGCCATGGCCGACAAGCTCAAGAGCGGCAGCGGCTTCGACTTGAACGACTTCCTGCAGCAGATCTCGCAGATGAAGAAGATGGGCGGCCTGGGCGGCCTGATGGACAAGCTGCCGCAGAACATGATGGGCAACAAGCAGCCCGGCCAGGCGGACATGGACCGTGCCGAGCGCGACATGAAGCGCATGGAGGGCATCCTGCAGGCCATGACCGCCAAGGAGCGCCGCCAGCCCACGCTGCTGATGGACGGCAAGAGCAAGGCCAGCCGCAAGCGCCGCATCGCCGCCGGTGCCGGCGTACAGATCCAGGACGTCAACCGCCTGCTGAATCAGTTCGACCAGATGCAGGGCATGATGAAGAAGATGAAGGGCGGCGGCCTGATGAAGATGATGAAGAAGATGGGCGGCATGAAAGGCCTGCCCGGGATGTAGCCCCTCTCCCCTTGCGAATGCAAAGAAGGCCCCGAGGGGCCTTCTTTCTTTTGGTGCGGTGCGATGCCTACTTCTTCTCGGCGGCAGCCTTCAGACCAGGCAGGAAGTCGGCGCCGTGGGCGACCTGAGCCGTTGACTGGCGCACCGTCTCGCCCAGCGGCTCGACGCGGCCGCCCAGGCAGTGGCCCAGGAAGCTCTCGGCGATGGCGTTGAAGCCGATGCGGTTGTTGGGCTTGGCGAAGCCGTGGCCCTCGTCCGGGTAGAGCACATAGGTGACCGGGATGTTCTTGGCCTGCATGGCCTGGACGATCTGGTCTGACTCGGCCTGCTTCACGCGCGGGTCGTTGGCGCCCTGGCCGATCAGCAGCGGCCGCACGATCTTGTCGGCCTTGTACAGCGGCGAGGCGGCGCGCAGGATGGCCTTGCCCTCGTCGGTCGTCGGGTCGCCCATGCGGCTGTACATCTGCTTCTTGCCAGCCTCCCAGTAGGGCGGGATGGTGCCCAGCAGGGTTTCCAGATTGGACGGCCCGACGATGTCGACCGCGCAGGCGAAGGTGGTCGGCGTGAAGGCCAGGCCGGCCAGCGCCGCGTAGCCGCCGTAGCTGCCGCCCATGATGGCGACCTTGTCACTGCTGGTGACGCCCTGCTTGACGGCCCAGTTCACGGCGTCGATCAGGTCGTCGTGCATGGCCAGGCCCCACTGCTTGTTGCCGGCATTCAGGAACTTCTTGCCGAAGCCGGTGGAGGCACGGAAGTTCACCGACAGCACCGCATAGCCGCGGTTGGCCAGCCATTGGTGGGTGCCGTTGTAGCCGTAGCCGTCGCGCGCCCAGGGGCCGCCGTGCACCAGCAGCACCAGGGGCACGGCCTGCTCGGGCTTGCCGTCGCCGTTCTTGTCGGCGCCCTGCGGCAGTGTCAGGTAGCTGGGCAGCGTCAGGCCGTCGCGGGATTTGATCTCGACCGCATGCATGGGCACCAGCGGCGCGTTCTGCAGCTCGGGGCGGGCGACGTACAGCGCCGACAGCTTCTTGGCCTTGCGGTCATACAGATAGGTGGCGGAGACCTTGGAGACCGGATCGATGCCGACGATCCACTTGTCGTCGGCGCGCGTGCGGCTGGCCACGAAGACCTCGCCCTTGCCCAGCTGCTGCTGCAGCCAGTCGAAGTCTGCCTTCAGGCCCTTGTCGATGAAGTGCCACTCGGTGGTCAGGTAGTCCACCGCGTAGGCCTGCACCTCGCCGGTGGTGGTGTTGCGCAGCGTCGCGCCGAGGTCGGCGCGGGCGTCCTGGGCGATCAGCTTGCGCTGGCCGGTGGCGGTGTCTTCGGCGAACACGGCCGTGGTGTCGCGGTCGCGCGAATCCCGCCAGTACAAGGTCTTGCCATCGGCGGTGTAGCCGATGGGGCCGGTTGCGTTGTCTTCCAGGCTGGTGCTCAGGAAGGGCTTTTCGGCGACCGCGCCGTCCTTGACCTGGTAGTAGTCCGTGCCGCCGGCGGCGTTGGGGCGCGCACCCAGGCGTACCTGCAGGTCGTCGTCGGTCTCGAAACCGGCAAAGCCATCGCCCTTCATGACCAGTTTCAGCTCGCCTGTCTTCAGGTTCAACAGGTGCACGTCATGCCAGCGCGGGTCGCGGTTGTTGATGCCGACCAGCACCTCGTCCACCCGCTTGCGCGAGCCGCCGATCATGCGCACGCGCACCTTGTCGAAGGGCGTGTAGTCGCGCTGCGTGCCGGTATTCACGTCCACGCCGTAGAGGCGGAAGTTCTCGTCGCCGGCGTTGTCCTTGACGAACAGCAGCTGCTCGCTGTTGCCCGACCAGAAGTGGCCGGGGATGGGGCGGTCCTTGGAATCGGTGACGGCCTTGGCGGCCTCCGGCTTGGCCGCAGGCGCCACCCAGACGTTCATCACGCCGTTCACCGGCGCCATCCACGACAACCACTGCCCGTCGGGGCTCAACTGCGCGCCGGCCTTGACCGGGTTGCCAAACAGCGCAGTGCGCGGGATCAGCGGTGTGTCGCCGACGGTGAGGGCGGCCTGGCGGGCGTCGGCGGCGAGCGCGCTCATCGGCAGCGCGGCGGCGAGCGCCAGGGTCAGCGGAAGCAGGAGCTGGGAACGGGACATGCGGACCTCGGACAGAAAGAGAAGTCCGCGAGCATAGGCAGTCTCGGGCCCCATGCCATCGGTCAGGGCGCGCGGCTCCGGCAAGCCGGACCCACGCCCGGCGGGAATTGCCGCACGGCCTGCGGCCTTTGCGGCCACAAGCGGAAGGCAAGGCCCCAGCTACTCCAGCAGCGCGCGCGCGAACTCGCGCGCGCTGAAGGTCTCCAGGTCCTCCAACTTCTCGCCCACGCCGATGAAGTAAACCGGCACGGGGCGCTCGCGCGCGATGGCCGCCAGCACGCCGCCCTTGGCGGTGCCGTCAAGCTTGGTGACGATCAGCCCCGTCAGGCCCAGCGCCTCATCAAACGCCTTGACCTGGTTCAGCGCGTTCTGGCCGGTGTTGCCGTCCACCACCAACAGCACCTCATGCGGGGCGCCTTCCTGGGCCTTGTTGATGACGCGCTTGATCTTCTTCAGCTCTTCCATCAGGTGGATCTGCGTCGGCAGGCGGCCGGCCGTGTCGGCGATGACGACATCGGCGCCGCGCGCGCGGCCCGCGTTGACGGCGTCGAAGCTCACGGCCGCCGGGTCGCCACCCTCCTGGCTGATGATCTCGACCTTGGCGCGGTCGGCCCAGACGCCGAGCTGCTCGCGCGCGGCGGCGCGGAAGGTGTCAGCAGCGGCCAGCAGCACCTTCTGGTCCGCCTCGGCGAGGTGGCGGGTCAGCTTGCCGATGCTGGTCGTCTTGCCGGCGCCGTTGACGCCGACCACCATCATCACGGTGGGTGTATGGCGGCCGACTTCCAGGCCCTTCTCCAGCGGCGACAGCAGTTCGGTCAGCGCATCGATCAGCAGGC
>NZ_JBQVNP010000142.1:0-13499 GCF_052436255.1 Roseateles sp.
ATGCAGCCCGGCGCCGGCTGGCTGCTGAGCCTGGTCGGCGTGTCGCATGCGGCGCTGTCCGGGACGCTGGCGCCCGAGGGCTGGCAGGCGCAGGACCAGCACCGCGGCCACGATCGCCCGGGGGTCCAGCGAGCCCCCATGGGCGTGCGCGCCGGCCAATTGCCGGCGGGCGGCAGCCCGCGTGGCCCACGCAGCGGCAGTGCGACGGAGGCCGCCCTGGCCGACCTGAACGACGCGCTGCGCCTCAGCGCGTCCTTCCTGGACGCCCGGCTGCGCGGCGCGGCGATGCCGGCGAGCCCGCTGCTGACGGCACGCTGAGACAGCGCGGCGGCTTGGCGACAAGGCGCGCGAATTCAGATCCCCAGGGAGGGCCAGCAGATGGCCACGAGGCTCGCCCCGGCCTACCTGTCTAGCTGGCGCCCGCAGCCGGCAACGCCCGCAGCACCCCTGGCAGCGGCGTCGCCGCCCCCACCATCGCCGCCCCCCTCGCCGCTGCCGCCGCCTTCAGCACAGCCAGGCGCTCCGCCGTATCCGGATGGCTGCGCAGCCACGCCGTCCCGGGCGGCGCTTCATCGCCTCGATGCAGCGCCGTAAATAGCGCAGCCACCCCACCCGCGTGACCATACAGCGCGACGCTGGCGGCCAGCGCCTCCGCGTCGGCCTGGCGCTCAGCGTCGCGTGAATAGCCCAGCAGCGCCAGCTGCGCAGCGCCACCCAGCAGGCCCTGCGCAGCCTGCGCGGCGCCTTCGGGTGTGACCACCGACAGCACCAGCATCACCGCCAGCCCATGCCCCATGTTGGCCGCCACATGCCGGTGCTTGACATGCGCAATCTCGTGGGCGAGCAGTGCGGCCAGGGCCTGCTCGCTGTCGAGCTTGCGCAGCAGGCCATGGAACACGCGGATGCGGCCGCCCACGGTCGCATAGGCGTTGACCAGCTCCGAGGCATCGTCGCTGACCACCAGCTTCATGCCCGGGGGCAACGCCATCACCGCCCCAACCCGATCGGCCAAGACCTGCAGGGCGGCGCGGCGCTCGCCGGCTGCGACAGCCGCCGCCGAGGCCGCCTGCTTCTTCTCATCGTCGAACACGCGCTCAGCCAGGGCGAGCTCGTATTCGAAGGGCAGCCGGGGGGCCAGCCAGCGGGCCGACAGGCCGGTCACCAGCACCAGCACGGCCAGCAGCGCGAGGCTGGCCGCCACCAGCCAGGCCAGCTCGCGCAGCGGGCGGTCGTCGCGCTCCAGCAGGTCTTCCGGCGGGAGCCGGTTCTCCAGGGTCGGCGGCGTCATGCGGCGATGCTCACGGCGCCGCCGTCACCTGGCCCCGGGGCCCGATCAGGGCCGTGCCGAAGGCCAGAATTTCCACGGAAGGCGTGGCGGACCCGGCGATGGTGGTGGTCTGGAAGCGCACGCCGATCACCAGCGTGCTGCCCGCCACCTCGGCCTGCGCCTTCAGGCGCAGCAGCGCCTCGCGGCGCGCCCGCTCCAGCAGCGTCTCGTAGCCGCGAAAGCGCCCGCCGAAGAAGGAGCGGAAGCCGGCCACGAAGGTCTTGAAGTAGTCCGACGAGATGACGACGCCGCCCGTCACCAGTTGCGCCGAGCCGGCCACCACGCCCTCGGGCACGTAGCGCGTGTTCAGCGCCACGACGTGGCGCAGCGCCTGCTCCCGCTCGCGGATGCTGCGGTAGTGCCGGCGCTCCAGCCAGCGCCCGACGCCGTAGCCCAGCAGCAGCGGAACGATCAGCACCCACAGGCTGAGGGTGTCGAGCCAGAACTTCCAGTTGTTCATGATGCGTGCGCGACGGTGGTCATGCAGCCGTCGGCTCGACCGTCACCGCAGAGCCATAGGCCAGGGTCTCCGCCGCACCCATCGTGATGCTGGTGGTGACGAAGCGCACGTTCAGCACCGCATTGGCACCCATCGCACGGGCCTGCGCCGTCATGCGCTCCACCGCCTCGGCGCGCGCCTCCTGCATCAGGTCGGTATAGGCCTTGAGCTCACCACCGACGATGTTCTTCAACCCGGCCAGGATGTCCTTGCCGGCGTGCTTGGCGCGCACCGTGCTGCCCTGCACGATCCCCAGGTGGGCGGTGATGCGCTGCCCGGGGGCGGTCTCGAGGTTGCTGACGAGCATGACGGTGGGCTCCCTGGTGTAGTTTGCGGCCGTGATGATGCCCGATGGCAGGCCGACCAAGCCGGTGAATCCTTCCCGCAGGAAAGCTCGGTCAGGCTCTGTCCGTGACCGACCGAAGTCGGCGGGCCCATCAGCCCCTGCGCCGGCCGGCCGTGCGCAGCTCATCGAGCTGCGCCAAGGTGGCGTGCATCACATCGTCCACGAGGGCGAGCACCCGATCACGCTCTACCGAAGCGACTGCGAACGAGGCGGTGTCCGGCGTGTTGCCAGCCTGCTGCCCGCCCAGCAGCAGATGAAACGGCAGCCCCATCGCTGTGCCGCCCATCATGTCGCGCGGGCCGTCGGCCAACCCGCCTCGGGGCGTGCAGGGCGTCGGGGTCAGGTCCAGCATCGTCCCGACCATGCGGCTTGCACGTCCGTCGCCGGCCCATTCGATGGCGCGCCCGCGGGAGTGCATCAGGCGATAGCCAGACCCGTTGCTGCGCACGCGGAACCTGGCCTGGTACATGGGTTCGACGCCGCGAACGTGCGCGCGCATTGCCGCCAGCATGCCTTCCAGGTCGGCCGGATGCACGCGGCAGCGCCAGAAATGCGTGCTGTCGGCGTTGTCAGGCTCCGGGAACCCGAGTCGCGACTTCCATTGCGGCGAGTAATGGACCGTCTCCAGCTCGGGGCGCAGGTCCCAAAGCCCGACCTCACCCGCGTCGACGGCCGCCTGCAAGCGCAGCGCATGGATTTGGGCCTTCGTGTCCATGGCCGGCATTGTCATAGCCCCCGCGGCCCCGCCGCCCGCGTCAGGCCGGCTCGCCCGCGCGGACCGGGTGAACTCCGGCACGCATCAGGCGCCTGGAAGCCCGAGATCCGGTCACGCGCGACGTTCAAGGCTTGCAGGCAGGAGAAGGATTCGCCGTCGGCCCCGTCTTCGTCTGTTCGATGAACGGGATGGTGCCGTCTGGCCGATAGGAGAACTCCTCGATGGCCACCGAGCGCCGGTATTCGCCGCCGCCCGGCAGCTCGGCGTTGTGATACGCGATGTAGCTCTTGCCGTTGAAGTCGAAGATGGCCTGGTGGATGGTGGGCGTCTTCAGGTTCTTGGCCATGATGACGCCGCGCGGCGTCCACGGGCCGGTGGGTGAGGGGCCGGTCAGGTAGGCCGTCTGCTCGGGGAAGAACTCCGAGTAGCTGAGGTAGTAGGTGCTCTTGCCGTCGACCTTGCGCTTGTGCAGGTAGGGCGCCTCGACGAAGTCCTTCACCGGCAGCACCTGGATGGGCCCGTCCAGCTCGGTCATGTTGGCCTTGAGCCTGGCGTACTTCAGCACCGTGTTGCCCCAGTACAGATATGCCTGGCCGTCATCGTCGACGAACACGCCGGGGTCGATGTCGTCCCAGGCGATGTCGGTCTGCGTGGTCATGTCGTTGGTGACGAGGGCGGAGCCGCGCGCATCGACGAAGGGGCCGGTCGGCGAATCGGACACCGCCACGCCGATGGCAAAACCAGGCACTGTGGCGTGCTCGACCGTCGAGTAGAACCAGTACTTGCCGTCGCGCTTCACCACATCGGACGCCCAGGCGCGGGCCTTGGCCCAGGCAAAGGTCCTGACGTTCAGCGGCACGCCATGGTCCTGCCAGTTCACCATGTCGCAACTGGAGAACACGCGCCACTCGTGCATGACGAAGTCCTTGCCTGCCGGCAGGGCCTCATCGCGGCCGGTGAAGAGGTAGACGCGGCCAGCGTCGACCAGCACGGCGGGGTCGGCGGTGTAGAGCGGGGCGAACAGCGGGTTGGCGGCGTGCGTGGCGCCGAGGCCGCACAGCAGTGCAGCCGTCGTCAGGAGCTTCTTCATCAGGATTGGGATTTGTTGAGGGACAACAGCCGTTGCACGGCGCAGAACACGAACAGCAGCCCGCCGATGACGATCTTGGTCCACCAGGAGCTGAGCGTGCCGTCGAAGGCGATCAACGTCTGGATCAGGCCGAGAACGAGCACGCCGGACAGCGCGCCGGCGACATAGCCATAGCCGCCCGTCAGCACGGTGCCGCCGATGACGACCGCCGCGATGGCGTCCAGCTCCACGCCCTGCGCGTGCTGGCCGTAGCCACTGAGCATGTAGAACGCGAACAGCAGGCCGGCCAGCGATGCGCAGAAGCCGCTGAGCCCGTAGACGGCGACCTTGGTACGGCCGACGTTCAGGCCCATCATCAGCGCCGAGGCCTCGCTGCCGCCCAAAGCGTAGACGGTGCGGCCGAAGGCGGTGCAGTGCGCCACCCACAGGCCGATGCCCAGCATGACGAGCGCAATCACCGCGCCGGGCGACAGGAAGGCGTCACCGAACAGCGGAATCTGCGTCTGCGACAGCGTGACGAACAGCGGCGCGTCGATGGTGATGCTGTCCACGCTGATCAGGAAGCACAGGCCGCGCGCCAGGAACATGCCGGCCAGCGTGACGATGAAGGCCTGCAGCTTGAAGACGTGGATGACCACGCCCTGGAGCGCGCCGAAGGCCGCGCCACCCAACAGCACGACGACGATGACCAGCTCGGCCGGCCACTGCGCCACCTGCAGCAGCCAGGCGGCGACCATGGTCGTCAGCGCCAGCACCGAGCCCACCGACAGGTCGATGCCGCCGGACAGGATGACGAAGCTCATGCCCACTGCGATGACGAGCAGGAAGGCGTTGTCGATGAGCAGGTTGAGCACCACCTGCGCGGAGCCGAAGCCGGTGTAGCTGCTGGCGCCGACGATGAAGAGCAGGGCCATCAGCGCGACGCTGACCCAGGTGGTGAAGGAGGGGGCGGCCATGGCCGCGCGCAGCGCGGCCCCGAGAGAACCTTCTGCGCGCACGGCGTTCATGCCTTCCTCCAGGTCGACCAGGCCGACGACTGCGAGATGCAGACCGCGAACACGACGACGGCCTTGACGACCATCGTGACCTGCGGCGGCACGCCCATCGCGTAGATGGCGGAGGTGAGCGTCTGGATGATCAGCGCGCCGATGAGGCTGCCGGCCAGGCTGAACTTGCCACCATTGAGCTGGCCGCCGCCAAGGGTGACGGCCAGGATGGCGTCCAGCTCCAACAACAGGCCGGCGTTGTTGGCGTCGGCGCTCTTGATGTTGGACGAGATCATCAGCCCACCCAGCCCCGCGCAGAAGCTGCAGTAGACATAGACGAAGAAGACGATTGCGGCCGTGCGCACGCCGGCCAGGCGCGCCGCGACGGGGTTGATGCCGACGGTCTGGATGAACAGGCCCAGCGCCGTGCGCTTCATCAGCAGCGCCGTGAGGCCGCCCACGGTGGCGACGACGAACAGCGACACCGGCAGCCCCAGCAGATAGCCGCCGCCCAGCCAGAAAAATGACTCGGGCTCGTAGACGGTGATGATCTGGCCGTCGGCCAGCAACTGCGCCAGGCCCCGGCCGGCAACCATCAGGATCAGCGTGGCGATGATGGGCTGCAGGCCCAGCGCCGACACGAGCAGGCCGTTCCAGAGGCCGCACAGCAGGGCCGCAACCAGGCCTGCGGCGAAGGCGATGAACAAGCCGTGCGAGCCGACGAGCACGCAGGCGACGGTGCCGGCGATCGCGACCACGGCGCCCACCGACACGTCGATCCCGCGCGTGGCAATGACCAGCGTCATGCCTAAAGCGGCCAGCATCAGGGGAGCTGCGCGATGCAGGATGTCGATGAGGCTGCCGTAGAGGTGGCCATCCTTGATCTCCAGGTGCAGGAAGCCCGGCACGAAGATGGCCGCAATGGCAAGCAGCAGCGCGAGCGCGGCGACGGGCCGCGCGAGGGGGTGGCTCCAGGCCCTGGAAACTGCGGAAGGGGCGCGTGGCGTGGACATGGGAAGACTCGGGGAATTCATGCGGCTTCGGTCGCGGCGGGCTCGGCAGCGATGACCTCGAGCACGCTGCGTTCGTCCAGCTCGCCGCGGCGGTAGACGCCTGCGGCGCGGCGGTCGCGCAGGACGAGGACGCGATCGCTGCAGTGCAGGACCTCGGGCAGTTCGGAGGAGATGAAGACGATGGCCATGCCTTGGCCGTCCTCACGGTGGGCCAGTGAGCGGACCTCGTCCATCAGGTCTTCCTTGGCGCGCACATCGATGCCGCGCGTGGGCTCGTCGAGGATGAGCACGCTCGGTGCCGTGGCCAGCCAGCGCGCCAGCAAGGCCTTCTGCTGGTTGCCGCCCGACAGCTGCCCGATGGGCGTGTCGGCGTTCGGCGTCTTGATGCCCAGGCGCTGGATGTAGTCGTCGGCCAGCGCCTGCTGCTGCTCATGGCGCATGACCAGGCGCAAGCCCGCCCGCGCCTGCAGCGCGAGCAGGATGTTGTCGCGTACCGAGAGGTCGAGGATGGCGCCCTCGTGCTTGCGGTCTTCCGAGCAGAAGGCGATGCCCGCGGCGATGGCCTGGCGCGGCGAATGCCAGCGGCCGCGGTGGTCGCCGGTTTCGACGTGGCCCGCATCGGCGACGTCGGCGCCGAACAGCAGCCGCGCAGCCTCGGTACGGCCGGAGCCGAGCAGTCCGGCCAGGCCCAGCACCTCACCGCGGCGCAGTTCAAGGTCGAGCGGGTGGAGCGCACCGCGCCGGGACAACCCCTGCGCCTTCAGCACCGGGGCACCCGTCTTCGGGGCGCGGCTGTCCAGGCGGCTGGGTTGCTGGTCGGGCGGCGCGCCCACCATCTTGTTGACCAGGGCCAGTCGGCTGAGGTCGCTGGCCAGGTACTCGCCCTCGGTCTCGCCATTGCGCATGACGGTGATGCGGTCGGCCAGCGCATAGGTCTGGTCCAGGAAGTGGGTGACGAACAGGATGGCCAGCCCCTGGCTGCGCAGGCGCTTGAGCACGGTGAACAGGCGCTGCACGGCGGCGTCGTCGAGGCTGGATGTGGGTTCGTCGAGGATGAGCACCTTGGCCTGCACGCGCAGCGCGCGGGCGATGGCAACCATCTGCTGCACGGACAGCGAGTAGCGCGACAGCGGCGCGCTGACGTCGATGTCGAGGTCCATCTGCGCGAGCACGCGGCGGGCTTGCGCGTTGACGGCTTGCCAATCAATTCGACCCCACTTGCGCGGGAAGCGCCCGGCGCAGATGTTCTCGGCGACGCTGAGGTTGGTGCAAAGGTTGACTTCTTGGTAGACGGTCTGGATGCCCAGCGCCTGGGCTTCTTCGGTGCGTTTCGGGGCGATGGTTTCGCCGTTCAAGGTGATGGTGCCGGCGTCGGGCTGGTAGAGGCCGGTCAGCACCTTGATCAGCGTGGACTTGCCGGCGCCGTTCTGGCCCATCAGCGCGTGCACTTCGCCGGGGTACAGGCGCAGGCCGACGTCGGTCAGGGCTTTGACGCCGGGGAAGGATTTGTGGATGCCGGTGAGGGCCAGCACGGGTTGGGGTTTCATGTTGGTTGCTCCGGCCGGTATGGCTTAGCGCCTAGGCCCATGCCGGGACGTCGCCCCGGCGGGCGACCTTCTTTTTGAGCGACCAAAAAGAAGGCAAAAAGTCGCCCCCGAACCGCCCGGCCCTTAGCTTCGCAGCGGGCTGCCCTGCGGTGCTCAAAGGGGGGTGAAGGACAGCCAGCGCCTGCCGGCTTTCGGGCTTGGCTGTTGATTGTTGCGGCGCGGCCTCGGTTTTCGAGCATCGCAGGGCAGCCCGCAGGGCCGGTTTTGCGGGGGCGGTTTCTTTGGCTACTTTCTTGTCCGCACAAGAAAGTGACTCGCCCGCCAGGGCGAAAACCGAAGGTTTCGCTAAATCCCGGCATGGGCCTCGCCACAAACACCCCCGCAACGAAGCCCACAACCTCAATACTTTCGATTCGGCAATTCCTTCGCCGCCATATCGGCCGTGAACACGCCCTCTTCCACCGTGATCCGCTTCTCCACCGGCTTCTTCGCCACCACGTCCTTGGCCAGCTGCATCAGCTGCGGCCCCAGCAGCGGGTTGCACTCGACGGTCACGTTCAGCTTGCCCGCCTTCATCGCCTCGAAGGCGCCACGCACGCCGTCGATGGAAATGATGACGATGTCCTGACCGGGCTTCAGCCCGGCTTCCTCGATCGCCTGGATGGCGCCGATGGCCATGTCGTCGTTGTGCGCGTACAGCACGTCGATCTTCTTGTCGCGCTGCTTCAGGAAGGACTCCATCACTTCCTTGCCCTTGGCGCGCGTGAACTCGCCGGACTGCGAACGGATGACCTGCAGCTTGGGGTTGGTCTTGATGACTTCCTCGAAGCCCTTCTTGCGGTCGATGGCCGGGGCCGAGCCCACGGTGCCCTGCAGCTCGACGATGTTCAACGCCGCACCCGGCGTCTTGGCGGCACGCTCCAGCAGCCAGCGCGCCGCCTTGCGGCCTTCCTCGACGAAGTCGGAGCCGATGAAGGTCACGTACAGCGACGGATCGGCGACCTTGACGGCGCGGTCGGTCAGGATGACCGGGATGCCGGCATTCTTGGCTTCCTTGAGCACCGTGTCCCACCCCGACTCCACGACCGGCGAGAAGGCGATCACGTCGACCTTCTGCGCGATGAAGCTGCGGAGGGCCTTGACCTGGTTCTCCTGCTTTTGCTGCGCGTCGGCAAACTTCAGCGTCACCCCGGCGGCCTTCGCCGCAGACTTGATGGAAGCGGTGTTGGCGGTGCGCCATTCGCTCTCGGCACCGACCTGGGAGAAGCCCATGACGAGCGGCGCGGCGTGGGCCGCGAAGACGGGGGCCAGCAAGGCGGCGGCCAGCAGGCTGCGGCGCGGGATGTTCATGGTTGTCTCCATATCGTGATCTTGTGACGGCCGATGGTAGGAAGCCCGGTGATGTGCGACCAATGACATTTGTCGCCGAAAGCATGTCGTTTCCGGTATCGCTCGGCGCCTTAGTCTCTCAAGCCCAGGCTGACCAGGCGCGCATGCTCGCCGCTGCGGCGCAGTTTTTCCAGTTGCTCATCCACCCGGGTCAGCAGCCGGCGCTGCTGGGCGGACTTGTTGAAGGCGATGAAGGTCGGGTTCTCGGTCAGCGGGTTGGGCAAGGAGCGCACCGAAGGGAACTCGCCGCTGGCCAACAGCGCCTCGCCCGATTGCTCGATGACCACCGCCACGTCCAGGAAGCCCCGCTCCAGCTTGCCGAAGTTCTGTACATCCGACGCCACCGGCTCGGCCAGGAAGAGGCCGGCGCGATGGGCCGCGTCGAAGGCGTCGCCGTAGCTCCAGCCACGCAGCACGCCCACGCGCAGACCGCGCAGGTCGTCGATGCGGTCGAACACCCGCAGGCCGCCGCGCCGCGCGTAGATCTTCAGCGTCTCGACATGCAGCGGCTGGCTGAAGTCGCAGCGCGCCAGGCGCTCGGCCGTGGCGTACAGGCCGCCCACGCCATGCTCGGCGCGCTCCAGGCCGGCCAGCGCGCGCGTCCACGGCAGGCAGATGACTCGCAGGGGCACGCCGAGCCGGGCGAACACCGCGCGCAGCAGCAGCGGGTAGACGCCGCGCGGCTGACCGTCGCGGCCGGCGTACATGAAGGGCGGGTTCTGCACGTCGATGGCGATGACAAGCCCCGTCGTCGCGCGTGCGGCCAGCGGCGCGACGGCGAGGGCCAGGCAGGTGCGGCGGGTCAGCGGCATGGGGGCAGTTGAAGTCCACCGCACCGCTTCGTCAAGCTAACGCAACAAGCGCAGGCCGTAGAGGCCGCCCGCGACGGAACCCGGCTTGGCGACGAAGCGCACCTCCAGCTTGCCCGCTGCCGCGCGCACCAGGTCGGCCGGCAACGCGATGTCGCGGCTGTACAGCGGCGCGGACTCGGCGGCCAGCTCCAGCTCGGCCAGCAACTGGCCGTTGACGACGACGTCGAAGCGCCGGCCGGCGTCGCCGCTGGCCAGCGTCAGGCGCAGCGTGCGGGCCTGCGCTTCGCGGTCGTTCAGCACATAGCTGAACCACTGCTTGGCATGCCGCCAGCGGCCGGCCGGGGCGATGCCGCTCTCGGCGCCCTCGCCCTTGAAGCCGTGGTCGGATTCGGGCTGCTGCTCGCCGGGGGCGACCTGGTCGATGGTCTGTGCGTCCAGCGCCAGGCGCGCTTGCTCGGCCTTGGCCAGCTCCAGGCGCAACAGGCTCTGCTGGGCGGGCGTGCTGCGCGCCCAATAGAGCATGTAGCGCGAGTCGTGCAGGCGGAAGAAGGGAATGAGTTGCAGGCTCTCGGCCCCTGAGTCCGGTTTGGCGCCCTGGATCAGGCCAGGTGCGGTGAAGGTCAGCGGCTGGCCGGGCACGGGCTTGAAGCGGCGCATGAAGTCCGCCTTGTCACTCACGAAGACCGGCGCGCTGTCCTGCGGGCAGACGGCGCCATGCGCGATATGGCCCATGCGTGAGCCGTCGGCGCGGAAGTCGAGCTGCTCGCCGGGCTGCGGCGTCTTGGCGGCCAGCACGATGGGGCCGTGCAGCACGGCCACATGGTTCTTCAGGCCGCGCAGGGGTTCCAGCGTCGTGCGCATCGGCAGCTCGACGTCGACCTGGTCGCCCGGCTTCCAGGCGCGGCGCAGCTCGACATGGCCGCCGGGCCTGGCCTTGACGGCGACCGGCTTGCCGTTGAGCCTGAGCTTGAGCGCGCCCGGCGCTACCCAGCCGGGGTAGCGCACTTTGAGCGCGAACGTGCCGGCGCCCTCCACCGTCAGCCGCGTGCGCGACTCATCGGGGAAGCGGGTGGACTGCGTCAGCTTGATGCCGCGCTCGCGCCAGTCAAGCGTCGACGCGACGAAGAGGTTGACGTAGAGCGAATCGCCGTCATGCGCGTAGATGAACTCGCCGTGGCGCGCATGGCTCTCTAGCCCCGAGCCGACACAGCACCACATGCCTTCGTGCACCTGCGAGTAGACGCGGTAGTGCTGGGGCCGCATCGGCGTGAAGTAGACGAAGCCGCCGTCGCGCGGATGCTGGGAGGCGAGGATGTGGTTGTAGAGGGTGCGCTCGTAGTAGTCGGCATAGCGGCCCTGAGCGGGCGCGGCCTGCTGCAGCAGCGCCGTCAGCTTGAGCATGTTGTAGCTGTTGCAGGTCTCCGGGCCCTCCACCTCGTTGAGCATGGGCTTGAAGTCGTGGGCCGGGTGGAAATGCTCCTTGACGCTGTTGCCGCCGATGGCGACCGTGCGCTGATCCACCACCGTGCGCCAGAAGAACTCCGCCGCGCGCCGGCCCTCGTCCTCGCTGGTCAACTGCGCGATACGCGCGAAGCCGATGATCTTGGGAATCTGCGTGTTGGCATGCAGCCCGGTGAGCTTGTCCTGGCCGGCCGCCAGCGGCTGCAGCACGGCCTGATGCGAGAAGCGCCGGGCCAGCGCCAGGTAGCGCAGGTCGCCGGTCATCTCGGCCACGTCGGCCAACACTTCGTTCATCCCGCCATGCTCGGCGCGCAGCATGTCCTGCATCTGCGCGTCCGACAGCGGCGTCGTCAGGCGCAGCGCCCAGTCGCTCAGGCGGATCAACATCGCCTTGGCGTCGGCGTTGCCGGCATGCAACCAGGCGTCGCGCAGGCCGGCGAAGACCTTGTGGACGTTGTACCAGGGCACCCAGCGGCCGTTGACGGAGAAGCTGTCGACCTTGAGGTCGCCCTTCGCCACCTCGCCCCACGCCTTGGCGCCGTCGGGGACGCCGCCGATGTAGCCGTTGCCCAGTGCGTCCTGGCAGCGCTTGAGTTCGCCGACGACATAGTCGAGGCGCTTCTTCACATCGGCGTCGCCCGTCGACGCCCACATCAGCGCCAGCGCCGACACGTAATGGCCGCCCATGTGGCCGTCCAGGCCGCTGGACTCCCAGTTGCCGTAGCTGGGGGACTTGGGCGCCAGCCCGGCCTCGCGCAGGAAGGGCGCCAGAAGCCGGTCGGCGTCCAGCGCCATCAGGTACTGCTGGTTGGTGGCCTGCGCAGCCAGGAAGGGGCCGTCTTGCAGGCGCACGCGGTCGAGCG
This sequence comes from Roseateles sp., assembly GCF_052436255.1. GTDB lineage: Bacteria > Pseudomonadota > Gammaproteobacteria > Burkholderiales > Burkholderiaceae_C > Pelomonas. The sequence goes on from NZ_JBQVNP010000142.1 coordinate 12,049, forward strand.
GGAACGGCTGCGTCGCCGCATGAGCGCCGTGGGCGCAAAGCGCGAGAGCCAGGGTGGCGAGCAGCCTCTTCACCTCAACCCCCCGTGCGGATGGCCCACAGCGACACGCCGCCCGCGGACAGTGCGCTGAAGCTCACGACGAACGCGCTCGCGCTGGTGTTCCATTGCCTGGACAGTACCCCGGCATAGGTGACGCCGCCGCTCACGACGCTGAGCTTGTTGCTGCCCTTGTGCGTCCACGTACCGGTCATGCCGCCGGTGACGGTGCCATCGGCGTTGAGCATCACGTTGATGGACGCCTTGGTCGTGGCGGTGATGTCCTTGCCGTGGTTGACGAGCTTGTAGCTGCCGGCCGCCTGCGCCGCGCTGACATCGGCCGTCTGCGCCGGCGTGGCCAGGCTCAGCGGCGCGTAACGCAGCGGCGCGATGACCAGCCAGCCGTCCTCGTTGAGGTGCATCTCGTGCACGCGGATCTCGTGCAGCTCGCCGGTACCGGGGAAGCGGGTGTGGAAGACGATGAAGTACCGGCCCGTCGCCGCGTCGTAGTAGGCCGAGTTGTGGCCGGGCGACACATAGCCCAGGGCCGTGCCGGTCTCGCCCGTGGCCAACGCGAACTGGTGGCCGCCCATCAGCTTCATGCCGTGCGGCGCAATGCTGGCGTCGTCGAAGACGGTGCCCGCGGCGCCCTTGACGGTAGCCATGTCGGTGCCGGCACCGTCGACGAAGGGACCGTCCGGGTTGCGCGAGCGGGCAATGCGCACGTTGTAGCCGCCCACCGCGTCGAGGCCGCCGAACGACACGAACAGGTAGTAGTACTGGCTCTCGGGGCTGTAGAGGATGTAGGCGCCCTCGATGCGCGCATGGTTGCCGCCCATCAGGTGCTTGCCATAGCCCTGGCCCGCTGGACCTGATGCCGGCAGGCCGGTGGCCGCGTCCAGCTGCATGATGAAGATGCCGCCCGAGTAGGAGCCGTAGACCATCCACAGCCTGCCCGTCGTGTCGGCGAACACCGATGGGTCGACGACGTTGGGGTGCCTGGTCGCGTCGTAGACAGTGCCGTCCTCGCTCGGCAGGCCCCACTGGCCGGACTTCAGCAGCAGCCGCTTGTTGACATAGGGGCCATCGACCTTGTCGGCCACGGCGATGCCCAGCGCCGAGCGCGGCGAGTCGCCCTTGCAGGCGTTGTAGTACATCGCGTACTGGCCGCCGGCCAAGCGCGTGACATCGGGCGCCCACAGCGTGGTCGTCTGCGCCCAGGCCAGCGTCTCGGCCAGCTCGCTGGTGACCTTGTTGCCGAACAGCGGATTGGCATCGTTGACGCCATCGGCCAGCTTGGTCCAGTTCATCAGATCGGTCGTCCTCGCGGCGGCCAGGTGCGAGCCGAAGACGTAGAACGCGCCGTCGGCACGGATGACCGACGGGTCGTGCACGCCGGCGTTGGCGAAGGCGAT
>NZ_JBQVNP010000143.1:0-13358 GCF_052436255.1 Roseateles sp.
TAGTCGGACCTGCAGAACCCCGCCCACCCGCATGAACACTGGGGATTCGGGGTGATCGCCGATGGTCAGAACTCCCAGGAAGATATTCAATCCATATCGGTTGCTGGGAGTTTTGGGAGGCGAGTCGATGGTCACGGACGACTTCTTTCGAGCGCGGTTGGACGGCATGGTGGACCCGCGCCATCCGCTGGCGGTGCTGGCCCGACGCATGCCCTGGGCGCAGATCGAAGCGTCGCTCGCACCGCTGTTCGCGCGCAAGGCCCGGTCGGGGAAGTTGATGGCCGATGCAGACCTGTTCGGCACCACGGCGTATGTGGCCGCCGCCGGCGTGAGCCGCGCCGGGCGCCCGCGGCTGCCCATCCGGCTGATGGTCTCGCTGCTGTACCTCAAGCACGCCTTCAACGAGAGCGACGAGTCGGTGTGCGAGCGCTGGAGCGAGAACGTCGTCTGGCAGCTCTTCAGCGGCATGGACTACTACCAGAGCAAGCTGCCGTGCGACGCCACGCAGATCGGACGCTTTCGCCGTGTGCTGGGCGAGGCCGGCGTCGAGCAGTTGCTCAAGACCACCATCGAGACCGCGCTGGCGCTCAAGGCCGTCAAGCCCGCCGAGTTCGAGCGCGTGATCGTGGACTCCACCGTGCAGGAGAAGGCCATCGCCCACCCCACCGACAGCCGGCTGCTGGAGGTGGCGCGCGAGAAGATCGCACGGCTGGCCCAGCGCGCGGGCCTGAAGCTCAAGATGACGCATGAGCGCGAAGGCCGCACCCTGCGCCGCCGAGCCGGCGGCTACGCCCACGCCAAGCAGTACAAGCGGCTGCGTCAGGTGCTGCGCCGCCAGCGCACCATCCTCGGGGTGCTGCTGCGCGAGGTGCGGCGCAAGATGACGACGCTGCCCCAGGCCGCGCAGGCGCAGCTCGACGTGTGGCTGCAGCGCGCGGGGCGCATCCACGCCCAACGGCCCAGCGACAAGAACAAGCTGTACGCGCTACACGCGCCCGAAGTCGAGTGCATCGGCAAGGGCAAGGCCAGGAAGCCCTATGAGTTCGGTGTCAAGGTCAGCCTGGCGGTCACGCACAAGAGCGGGCTGATGGTGGGGGCCAGGTCTTTCCCCGGCAACCCGTTCGACGGCCACACGCTGGCGCAACAACTGGAGCAGACCAATGCGCTGCTGCAAGACCTCGGGGTGGCGCCCAAGGTCGCGGTCGTCGACCTCGGCTATCGCGGCGTGGACCAGGAGATCGCGCCCGTGGCGTTGATCCACCGGGGCAAGTACAAGTCGCTCAGCCAGGAGCAACGGCGTTGGCTCAAACGACGCCAGGCCATCGAGCCACTGATCGGCCACACCAAGCAGGACCACGGCATGCAGCGCTGCTGGCTCAAGGGCAGCGAAGGGGACTCATTGCACGCGGTGCTGTGCGCGGCGGGCTTCAACATCCGCTGGCTAATGCGGGCGCTGCTGCGCCAGTTCAAGGCCAGTGGGCTGAAGCATGTTTTTTTGGCCCTGATGGCCCTATGCGGCACCTGGCTCACCGGCTTGGCGGCTGGTTTGCGCCTCCCGGCTACGCTACCGCTCGGTCCACGCAGCGCAATCGCGCTCCCGTCGCCCCCGCGCCGATCCTCCAACGACTTCCTCACAGTCGCTTGAACTGGCGATTTGGAATTTTGCAGGGCCGACCACTTAGTTGCAGCGGCTCCACTAAACGGCTGGTCACCCCTCCCTCTCACAGTGTCCCTGATGGGCGTGACCTGCGGCTTGAGTCAGCCATCGTGAAGCCATGCCTCTGAAGCCAAGTCAGAGCTTCACAACACCCAGCCCAATCAAGTCTCTCGCCGTCGCCACGATGGCCTCGCGCGGCGGCCTCGCCACCCAGCCCAGCCGCTCGCGTGCATGCGTCGCATCCTGATGCCGCGCCGTGCCCAGCTCGCTGGCCGCGGCGCGCACCGTCGGGCTGACCTTGGCCAGCAGGCGCACCGCCCAGTCGGGCATCTGCAGCGTCGGCACGCGGCGCGCTTCGTCGCCCAGCTCGGCGCGCAGGATGGCCGCAATCTCGCGCAGCCACAGGAAACCGCCGCAAGCGATGAAGCGTTCATCGGCCATGCCGGGCGCGGTCAGTGCGCGCCAGTGCAGGTCGGCCACGTCGCGCACGTCGACGATGCCGAAGCCGATGTTGGGCAGGGCCGGGATGCGGCCTTCGAGCAGGCTGCGCACGATGAGGACGCTGGCCGAATAGTCGGCGCTCGCCACCGGGCCGAGCACGACGGAGGGGTTGACCGTGCAGAACTCAATCCCGCCACCTTCACGCGCCACCCAGTCGCGCGCGGCGCGCTCGGCCACGGTCTTGGACTGGATGTAGGGCGGGATGCCCGGCGCGGCCAGATTCGTCCAGTCGGCCTCGGTGAAGCGGTGTTCGCCGGGGCCGTGGCCGTAGGCGATGGCGGCGACCGACGAGGTCATCACGAAGCGCTGCACGCCCGCATCGCGCGCCGCCTTCAGCGCCCGCAAGGCGCCGTCGCGGGCCGGGGCTATCAGCTCGTTGGCGTCGCGCGGCACGCCGGCCGGCAGCGGTGAGGCGATGTGGGCCGCATGGCTGCAGCCGGCCGCCGCCTCGGCCCAGCCGGCGTCAAGCATCAGGTCGGCCGCAAAGCAGCGCAGCTGTTCGCTCGCCTCGCCCTGTCCGGCGCCAAGCAGCTGGCGCAGCGCCGGCTCGCGCTTGAGGTCGCGCACCGTGGTGTTCACCTGCCAGCCGGCGGCCAGCAGCTGGCGGATCAGCACGCCGGCGATATAGCCGCTGCCGCCGGTGACGAGGATGCGTTGGGGCGAAGTCATGCCGCCGATTGTGTGGCGCACGCCCATGGGCCTGGCGGGGCGCGCTCAGGCCTGCATGGGCACCGGCGCGGCCACGCCCAGTGATCGGGTCAACGCCGCCATCAGCGCCCCGTACTTGTCGCGCACCGCGCGCTTGTCCACCGCGTTGCCGGGCTCCGCGAAGCAGGCGTCCCAGGCGTCGATCCAGGCATAGGCGGCGTCGGTGCGGCGGTCGCCGTCGGGGCTGCGGATCAGCGCCCGCAGCCGGGCATCGTGGCCGATGTCGGTGTAGGTCTCGAACAGGATGTGGATGTAGTCCTGGTAGGCCTCGTAGACCTCGGCGTCGAAGACATGGCGGTAGATGTTGAGCGTCTTGTCGAGCTCGCGCTTGGCGCGGATGGCGTCTGCCGGCGAGACCGTCTTCCAGTAGCCCACCCAGGTGAAGAAGCACAGCAGCAGGTTGAGCTTGGGGGCGATGTCGTCATAGATCACCAGCCGCTTCTCGATGAGCTTCTGGTTGGTCCAGTTGCTGAGGTCCAGGCGCTTGAGCTGGCGGCTGAACAGCCAGCCCAGCAGGGCCACGGACAGCGGCGTCAGCACCCCGACGACGAGCTTGGCGACTTCGAGCGTTGGCCAGCTTCCCATGGGTCACCTCCGGGCTTGGTGCGTGCGAGGGTAGCGGCGCAGGCCCGTTCACGGCAAGCCCCGGGGCTGCCTACACTCGCCCGCATGATCACCGTCCACCACCTCAACAACTCCCGCTCGCAGCGCGTGCTCTGGCTGCTCGAGGAGCTGGGCCTGCCCTACGACGTGAAGCGCTACGAGCGCGACGCCAAGACTTCACTGGCACCGCCCGAGCTACGCAAGGTTCACCCCTTGGGCAAGTCGCCCGTCATCACCGACGGCGCACTCACCGTGGCCGAGAGCGGCGCCATCCTGGAGTACCTGGTGGACCGCCATGGCCAGGGCCGGCTCAAGCCCACCGGCGAGCAGGACCTGCTGCACTACCGCTACTTCATGCACTTCGCCGAGGGCTCGGCCATGCCGCCGCTGGTGATGAAGCTGGTCTTCAACAAGATCAAGCGCGCGCCCATGCCCTTTTTCGTCAAGCCGATTGCCAAGGGCATTGCCGACAAGGTGCTGGGCAGCTTCGTGCAGCCCAACATCGACGCGCAGCTGAAGTTCGTGGAGGGCGAGCTGAGCGCCCGGCCGTGGTTTGCCGGTGCGGAGTTCAGTGCGGCGGATGTGCAAATGAGCTTTGCGGCCGAGGCCTGGGCGGCGCGCGGCGGCGCGATGGCGAGCTATCCCAAGGTGCGCGAGTTTTTGGACCGCATCCATGCGCGGCCGGCGTACCAGCGGGCGCTGGAGCGGGGCGGGCCGTATGACTTGATGAGCTGAAGGCTCAGTCCGTCGCGTCAGCGCGCGCCTGGCGCCGTGCACCACTGCTGCTCGCAAGGCACGCCGTCGTGGTTGCCGTCCATCTGCGTGGCGGGGCAGTGATTGATGAACCAGGTCGCCTCGGCGCAAGACGTCATCTGCGAGCAGTGCGTCCGCCCGTCGCAGCGGAAGCCGTCTGACCCTGCGACCGGCGCGTTGTCCGGCACGGCTGCAGTCGGTGGCTGGCTTTCCAGTTGCATTCGCTGGCTGCGCGCCTGGTACTGCCTATGGCTCCAACTGGCCGCCCCGATCAGAAGGCACAGCAGCAGCACCCAGCCGACCCACACCGCCCAGCGCGGCGCGGCCGCGCCGGCGGTTCGATGTCGGCGCTGGCGCCCCATCTGCCCGACTGCGCTGCGAACGACGTTGACCGCCTGCGGCTTGCCATCCTTGCCGCGACCCAGCTCAAAGCTCAGTGTCTCGCCGACGACGGGCCTCGTCCCGTCGCGCGGCAAGGCACTGACATGCACGAAAAGTTCGGCGCCGCCGCGTGTCGGTGCAATGAAGCCGAACCCCCGCTCGTCGTTCCAACTGCGCAGGATGCCTGTCAATCTCATCGGCCGCCTCCGCCACGCCGCTTGGCAGCCGACCCGTACTCCACCACCCTGCACCCCGCCCCCCGCGGGTTCTCGCAGCACGCCGCCAGCTTCTTCAGGCTCTCGCTGAACTGCTCATCCCACTGCGCCTGGCTGTGCAGGTTGCCCGGGCTCATCCAGTGCGACTGCGGAAACTTCTTGGACCACGCGTTGCCGCCTTCCTGCGCCGCGTTGCCGGTGGACTGGTCCATCGCCACGCGGCAGGAGTTCATATTGCCCATGCGGTGGCAGGCCGTGCAGGTGTTGCCACGCGTGGTGATGCCGAAGGCGTGGAGCTTGGCCCAGGCGCGCTTGAAGTCTTCGCCGATGGCCTTGGGCTGGTAGTAGCCGAACGGGTCGTCGGGCAGTTGGGTCGTCTGCGCGATGTAGGGGCTGTACATGAACGGGCCGCTATCGTGGCAGTTGATGCAGGCGGGCTGGCTCCAGGCGACCTGCCGGGGCGTCTGCCAGACCTTGTCTGCCGGCAGCGCCGTCACACCCGCAGGGCTGGGCGGCTGCGGCTTGCGGGTGAGCGTGCTGGGCGAGGGCACCCAGCGGCCGTCGATGCCGGCCGCCTCGCTCAGCGGTGCCTTGGCCTTGGCGGTGAACCAGCAGGTCTTGCCGTCCTTGAGGCTGTGGGAGATGACGTTGATCTCGTCGAACAAATGGCTGCCCGCCGGCCGCGCGACCTGCTTGCGGCAGATGGCGCTGATCTGGGCGGTCTTGTCGTCGCGCAGCACGAGCGCGCGGCTGCCGGGCACGCACTGGCCCTGGCTGCCGGCGTCGTGCTGCGGCAGCAGCGAAGGCCGGTCGCAGCGCGCGGGTGCGGGCTGGGGCGGCACGGGTTGGCCGTCGACGGTGATGGGAATCTCCTCGCCGGCCATGCAGTTGAAGGCGGGGATCTCGCTGATCTGCGCGGCGCATTGGCGGCCGTACTCGAAAAGCGTCTCGGCCTGGGCGGTGCCGGCGAGCAGCAGCGTCAGCAACAGCGCTGGTTTCATGCCTTCACCAATCCCTTCTCCGCCAGCACGACGGCGCGGATGGCCTGGTGGTAGCGGGCATAGCCGGTGCAGCGGCAGATGTGCTGGCCGACGGCGTCTTCAATCGCCGCGTCGAGTTGCTCGCGCCGGATGGGTTGGGCGCGCAGGCGGCCCAGCAGCATCTCGGTGGCCATGACGAAGCCCGGCGTGCAGTAGCCGCACTGGAAGGCGAAGTGGTCGAGGAAGGCCTGCTGGACCTTGCTGGGGCGCTCCATGCTGCCCGTGCCTTCGACGGTCGTGATGGACTGGCCCTGCAGCAGCGCCACCGGAGTGGAGCAGGCCAGCATCGGCTGGGCCTGGCTGGTGGGCACGCGCCGGGCGGCGACGGTGCAGGCCTTGCAGACGCCGATGCCGCAGCACAGGCGGGTGCCGGCGAGGCCGAGTTCTTCGCGGAGGAAGTCGATGAGGGGAAGGTCGGTGGGGACTTGCGTGTTGACGGGGTTGCCGTTGACGTGGAATTGGATGGGGACGATAGGGGTCATGGCTGTGCACCGCTTGGTTTGTGCGGAGAGTGGTGCCGGGAATGGCTTGCGCTTTTGGCTGTTGGCTGTTCGGGGGACCCCGCAGCGAAGCGAAGGGGCGACGGAACGGGGGCGACTTTTTGCCTTCTTTTTGGTCGCTCAAAAAGAAGGTCGCCCGCCGGGGCGACGTCGCGGCATGGGCCTTGGCGCCAAGCCGCCTTCACGACAAAGCCCTCCCGATGTCTGCACCAGAAATCGGCAACGACCGAAACCGCTTGCCCGTCGCATGCGCAATCGCATTCCCGATCGCCGGCGCCATCGGGCACAGCACCGCCTCGGCAATCCCCTTGGCCGTCGGCTCATCGCTCGGCAACGTCGTCACATTCAACCGCCCCAACGGCACATCCCCACTCAACGCCACCTGATACCGATCCAGGTTCCAGCGCCCATCGCCCGCGCCACCGGCTTCCAGCGGCAGGTTCTCCAGCAACGCGTACCCGATGCCCATCGCCACGCCGCCCTGGGCCTGACCGACCAGCAGATCGCGCTGCAGCACCTTGCCGGCATCGACCATCAGCTCCACCGCGACGACACGAGGTTCGAAGCTGCGTGGGCCGATCTCGACGGCCACGAGCACCCCGGAGGGGGCATACAGGCTGCGGCCATACAGCGCCGCCTCGGGGCTGGGCGGCACGACGTGCTGGCGCAGCACCGGCGCCCAGTCCGAGCGGCCCCCGGCGCGCAGCGACAGGCCATCGATGGGCAGCAGCAGCGGCGGGCCCGCCGGCACCGCATAGGTGGCCGACACCCAGGTGCCTTCATACAAGCCATGCACCATCGCGGCGGTCGTGAGCTGACTCGCATGCGCCTTGGCCGCCAGCACCGCCAGCGGCAACGGCGCAAGACCTGGCCCCATGAGGCGCCCGGCCTGCCAGCGTGTCTTGCCCTGCAGCTGCGGCAGCGGCACGCCCCAGATCGCCGCCGCGGCCGGCAGCAGGCCGGTCTCGAACAGCACGTGGCTGGCCTGTTCCGTCACATGCACCTGGTGGAAGGCCGTCAGGCAGGCGCTGCTGGACATGCTGAAACTGGCCGTCCAGTGCGGGTCGCTCCAGTTGCCCTTGGAATCGCTGTGCAGGTCCAGTGCGTTGAAGCTGCCGACATCGCCCATGACGATGTCATGCGCATTGCTGCCCAGCCAGGCGGCCGTGCTGATGGCCAGCGTCGTGGCCGAGCCATTGCCCATGTCGACGCAATTGGTGCGCACCATCAGGCGCCCGTCCGGTGCAAGGGCCACCTCGGCCATGACGCCGTCCTTGCCCGTGCCATAGGCCTGGTTGGCCAGCGCAAAGCCGACGCCGTAGCGCACGCCCTCGCGGGCCTTGCGCACCTTGACCGCCTCGCGCTCGCGCCACAGCGGATGCTCGCGCGCGCGGCGGCAGATGTCGCGCAGCGACATCGCCTGTGTCAGCGGCGCGCCGGTGATGGTGCGGTCAAACTGCCGCAGCGCATTGATCTCGCGCAGCTCGATGGCGTCGCGCTTGAGCGCCACGGCCACCTCGTCCACCAGCGTCTCGACGGCGAAGCTGGCCTGCGGCCCGCCGAAGCCGCGCATGGAGCCCGCGACCACGCCGGTGCTGGGCTGGGCGATGGCGTCCACGTAGGCCTGCCTGATGTCGTAGCCGCTCAGGCCGCAGTAGGCGGCCAGCATGGCGACGAACTGGCTGTAGTTGTTCTGCCCACCGGCGGGCAGCACCTGCTGGCTGCCGAAGGCCAGGAACTCGCCGGTCTTCGCATCGACCGCGATGCGCTGCGTGATGTTGGCGGCCAACTGCTTCAACCCGCCCTGGAACTGCTCGTAGCGGTCCTGGGCGATGCGCACCGGGCCGTCGGCCAGCGCCGCGGTGACGGCCAGCAGCGCCGGAAAGGTGGACACGTCGCGCCCGCCAAAGCCGCCGCCGGGGTAGCAGGAGTTGAGCACCACGGTCTTGACGGCAACCTTGGGGCTCTTGCTGAACATCGCCAGGCTGTCGCCCGCATCGCCATTGGTGGCCTGCGTGCCCAGCACCAGATGCAGGGTGCCGGGCTTGCTGCGGTCCAGCCAGGCGAGGCCGGCCTCGGGCTCCATGAACATCGGGTCCAGCACCTGGGTGCTGTAGGTGCCACCCAGCTGCAGCACGGCCGGGCTGGGCGCCTGCAGCACGGCGTCGATGCGTCCGCGCAGCGCCTTGGCCGTGGTGTTGTAGGGCTGGCTGCTGCTGTCCGGCGCAAAGGGGTCCGAGGCATAGCCGACCTGCACCTGCGAGAAGGGCGCCACGCCCGGCGCCTCATAACGCGTCAGGTAGTTGACCGGGTTGTACGCCGCGACAGGCGGCGTGGCCGGCGGTGGCGGCGCGGCGCCGGTCAGCACGACACCGGGCTGGAACTGCAGCGCGCGCTTGGCGCGGCGGTAGGTGTTGCTGTCGGCAAACACGAGGATGGCCACCGGCTGGCCATAGAACTGCGGCGCCGTGCCGACCGGCACGAGCAGCTGGTAGATGCCGTCGGCGCCCTGTGTCGAGAAGGGCAGCTGCAGGTTCAGCGAAGCCAGATCGCTCTGCGGCCAGGGGAAACCGGGCAGCGGCGCCTGCGTGATGGTCAGCAGCGGCAGCGCCTGGGCGTCGGCCAGTGGCCGCAAGTCGAGGCCGGCGAAGGCAAGGCCTGGCTGCGTCGCGCGCAGGATCATGGCCATGCGCTCGGTCTGCGGCCAGCCAGGCATGTCCATGGCGCGGAAGTCGCGCGCATAGATCTTCTGGCCCGTCACCTTGGCCAGGCCGTCGATGCGAAAGCGCGCCTTGCCGGGGGCGCCGGACCAGTCGGGGGCGCCCGGCGGCACGCGGGGTTGCACGGGCGTGTCCAGCGGCTGCGGGCGTGCGCCGGGGGTCTTGAGGCCGGGCGGCTTGAAGGCCAGTGCCAGGTCGTGCACGAGCAACGTCACCGCCGCCGCACCACTGCCGATGACGCGGCGGCGTGTCAGCTGGAATGGCCCGTTCGGGTCCTGCTCCACGAGAGTCTCCCATCGGTTCGATGGGGGGCGAGTGTGTCATCCCGCAACCCAGACAAGCCGGCGTCCGGAGGGACCTCGGCCCCCGGATTTCCCCGGGTGTCACGCCTCCTGCAGGGCGCGCCTCGCTCAGCCGGGGCGCCGCAGGGGCAACCGGACCACGAATGTGGTGCCCTGCCCAAGACCGTCGCTGTGGACGCTCAACGCGCCGCCATGGCCGTGGACAATATGGCGCGCGATGTGCAGCCCCAGGCCGAGGCCGTCTGAGCGCGTGGTGGCGTAGCGCCTGCCCTGCCAGAACTGGTCGAAGACATGTTCGAGGTGCTCCGGGTCGATACCGATGCCATGGTCGGCCACCGTCAACTCGACAAAATCTTCGCTCGATTGAATTGACACGTCGACACGCCCCGGGTCAGGCGTGAACTTCAGCGCGTTCGTGAGCAGATTGCAAAGCGCCTGCACCAGCCGGACTTCGTCGGCCAGCACTTCGAGCTGGCGCGCCGCTGGGTCGGGGTGCAGCGCGATCCGCCCCCCGCTACCCCCAGGCGCGACCGCCTCGATCGCATGCTCGACGATGGCACCGAAGTCTTCCACGACCAGATGCATCAACAACTTGCCGGCGGCCATGCGCGCGATGTCCACCAAGTCTTCCACCAGGCGCGCCTGAGCCTGCACATTTCTCGCGATGGTGGCCAGGCCACGCTCCAGCAACTCGGGCGCGGGCGCGCGACGCAGCACTTCCGACCACGCCTGGACAGCGCTCAGCGGTGTGCGCAGCTCGTGGGCAATGGCGGCCAGCATGAGTTCCCGATCCCGCTGCGCCGCCTTGAACCCGGTCACGTCGTACCAGACCAGCGTCGCGCCCACGACGGCACCTTCGGCGTCGTGGATCGGTCCGGCATTGCAGCTGACGGGCACCAGCGACGCGTCGTTCACGCGCAGCAGCCACTCTTCATTGAGCAAGACAGCGCCCCGGCTCGCCCGGTACAGCGGCAGGTCCTGCAGGCCGGCCGGTGCCTGCGTGTCGACGTGGCAGAACTGCCAGGCGCCCCAGCTGCAGGCCTGATCGGGCGTGAGCTTGACCATCTCTGCGCCGAACCGGCTGACATAGGCCAGCCGGTCCTCGCCATGCAGCGCCACCGCGATACCGACCGGCGCGTGTTCCATGACGGCCCGGATGATCTGCTGCTGGCGGGCGTGCTCCAGACGGGAAGCCTCCAGTTCGGCTTGCGCCTGGACCTGCTCCGTCACGTCCAGGTTGACACCGATCAACCGCGCGTTGGGCGCCTGGGGTGCGCCGGCAACGCGGGCCGAGGTCATGATCCAACGCTGACTGCCATCACCCATGCGCATGCGGAACATGTAGGGGTCGATCCCGCGTGTCATCGGCGAGGCGCCGACCGCTGCATCTATCTTGGCGCGGTCCTCCGGATGGACCATCTCCAGGAACCGGGAACCGGGCTCGACACCTCCTCCTCGGGGCAGCCGATACAGGTCGTAGAGTTCGGGGCTCCAGGTCGACAGGTCGGTTTGCGGGTCCCAATCCCACAGGCCGAAACGGCCCGCCTGCATCGCGGCATGCAAGCTCAGCCGCATCGACTGGTCCTCCAGCCTAACGGCGTCATCGCGCGACAGGGTGACGAGCCAGCGGGCCCCTTCACTGCAGTCCAGCACGGGTGCTGCGTGGTACGTCCAGCGGTCGAGCGCATGGAGAGGCCCCACGCTGCCCCTGAAGCACTGACCCTGTGAGATGCCCGCCATCCATTGGCTCAAGCCGACGCCGCCCAGGCAGGTGGTCCAGGTCTCGTTCGGATCGCGCACGCCAGCTGGGTGCAACTCGTTGAAGACCTCGTTGGCGGCGCAGATGTGGCCAGCAGCATCGGCCGCCAATGCGGGTTGCTGAAAGCTTCGCAACGCCCGCTTCAGGTTGTGCATTCGTGCCTCCTCCTTCGCCATTCGATCCGGCCCCGCGGGCGGCGGCCGAATCGATCAGTCCCCAGCAACAGGACCAGCGCCCGGCAATTGGGAAGAAGGGATCGCTGCATCACGTTGCCCAGTGAAGTCCCGACCCGCCGAGCTGCTTTCACCTCCGACCGGCGCGTCGTACCGCACGCTATTCAATCATCGCTGCCCAACGGCAGTGCCGCCATTCATCCAGGGTTCTAGGGGGCCGAGACCTTGCCAAAGAAGGCGGCCAAGTCGCGCCGCAGCGGGCCCTTCACACCGTCGCCCGCGACCGCACGCCGGTGCCCTGGGCGACTTCCAGCCGCGATTCCTGCTGCCAGGAAGCCAGGCCCTCGGGCGCCTCGCGCGGCGACAGGCCGTTGGCGCGGATGGCGCCCACATAGCCGTCGCGCCCCTGGGCCTTGGCCGCATAGAGCGCCGAGTCCGCCAGCGCCAGGCAGGCGCGCCAGTCCCACAGGCGCGGGTGGCGCGGGTCCAGCGGAAAGGCGCAAAAGCCGATGGAGACGGTGACCTGCACGGTCTCCCCCGGGCCGATCTCGAAGGGCGTGTCGCGCACGGCGGCACAGACACGCGCGGCCAGCTCGGCGGCGTCGCGTCGTTCCGTCTCGCGAGCCAGGACCAGCACCTCCTCGCCGCCCCAGCGCACCAGCGAATCGGTCTCGCGGAAGACCTGCCGCAGCCGCTCTGCCAGCTGCACCAGCACGGCATCACCGGCCGCATGGCCGTGCACGTCGTTGACGCGCTTGAAGTGGTCCAGGTCCAGCAGCAGCAGCAGCAGGTCGGCGTCGGGGCCGGGGCCGTCGCCCACCCCTTCATAGCCCGGCGTCTCGAAGCGGCGCAGGCACAGGCGCAGGTCGTCGTCCAGGCGCAACTCCAGGTAGCGGCGGTTGCGCAGGCCGGTCAGCGTGTCGGTCAGGCTGAGCTCGCGCAGCTCGGCCGTGCGCTCGTCGACGAGGGCCTGCAGCGCCACCTCACGGCGGCGCAGCGAGCGGGTGCGCCAGCGCATCCAGCTCCAGATGGCCAGCAGCCCGGCCAGCACGCCGCCGATGCGCGCCCCGACGGTCTCCCACCAGGCCGGCTCCAGCGTGATGGGCAGTTGCAGCTGCTCGGTGCCCCAGAGCGAATGGTGGGCGGTGGCGCGCACCTGCAAGGTGTACTTGCCCGGCTTGAGCGGGCCGAAGCTGGGGTTGCGGCCGCTGGCGTCCACGCGCGTCCAGCCGCTGTCCAGGCCCTCCAGCCGGTACTCGTAGCGCAGCCGCGTCGGGTCGGCGTAGTCCAGCGCCGCGAACTCGACCGACAGGCTGCGCTTTTCCGGCGGCAGCCGCAGGCCGTCGCCAAGGGTGCGGGGTGGTTCGTGGGGCTGGCCGTTGACGCGCAGGCCGCTGAGCACCAGCGGCGGGTTGGACGGCAGCGCCCGCCAGGCCTGCGGCAGCACGCGCAGCAGGCCGCGGCTGCCGCCGAACAGCAGGCCGCCGCCGGGCAGCTCGGTGCTGGCAAAGAACCAGAAGCTGCCGAAGTTGGCGCCTTCGGCGCTGCCGAAGCTGTCGAGCCGGTCGGCCGCGGGGTCGTAGACGTAGAGCTGGCTCCAGATGCGGCCCTGGTCGTCCTCATGCAGGTTGCCGCCAAACACCCCGTCCGCGCCATGGCGCTCGCTGATGCGCTCGAAGCGCGCGCGGCCCTCGCCGTCCCAGCCCTTGAGGCGGTGCAGGCCGCTGACCGGCGTGTCCACCCACAGCCGACCGTCGCGCCCCCACAGCAGGCCCATGACGATGGGGCTGGCCAGCGCCTGCTCGGGCGCCTGGGGCAGGACCTGCAGGGCGCCATCACCGGCTGCGCGTTCGCGGAACAGGCCCTGCTGGCCGCCCACCCAGAGCCTGCCGTCCGGCGCCTGCCGCACCGCATAGATGCCGCCGTGCAGCGCGCCGCCCAGCGGATGCACGCGCTCCAGCGCCGCCGCCGTGGCGCCGGGCAGCCGGTACAGCCCCTCCTGCATGCCCAGCCAGACGCTGCCGTCGGCGCGCAGCAGCAGCTGCT
>NZ_JBQVNP010000144.1:0-13338 GCF_052436255.1 Roseateles sp.
GGAGCAGCTGCTGGCCCTGGCGCGCGCCGAACCGGGCGCTGCTGCGGTGGAACAGCCGCTGGACCTGGCCGAGCTGGCGGCCCAGGCGGTGGCCGAGGTGCAGCCGCTGGCCGCCAGGGCCGGCGTGGCGCTGACGCTGACCGCGCCCGATCCGCTGCCGCTGACCGGGGATGCGCAGGCCTTGCGCGGCGCCTTCCGCAACCTCATCGACAACGCGGTGAAGTACGGCGCCCGCAAGGTGCAGGTGAGCGCCCTGCGTGGCCCCGCCGGCGCCCCGCTGCTGCGCGTGGACGATGACGGCCCGGGCATCCCGGCCGAGCAGCGCGAGCGCGTCTTCGACCGCTTCCAGCGCGGCGAAGGCACGGCCGTGGAAGGCAGCGGCCTGGGCCTGGCCATCGTGCGCGCGGCGGCCAAGCAAAAAGGCGCCAGCGTGGTGCTGGCGCCTTCGCATCTCGGCGGCTTGCGCGCCGAGATCCTCTTCCCTGTCGATCAGCGGAACTGGTAGCTCAGGCTGGCGAAGTAGCTGCGGCCGCGCGGGTCGCCGTATGTCGGGTCCCAGGTGACCTGGAAGTAGCGCGACTGGTTGGTGAACGGCGGCGCGGTGTCGGCGATGTTCAGCACGCCGGCACGCAGGCGCAGGCTCTCGGTGATGCGGTAGCTGCCGGTCAGATCCCACAGCGAGTAGGGCTTGACCTCGCGGTCGTTCCACTCCGGCGCGGCCAGGCCGGGCGTGTTCTGGTCGCGGTAGCCGGACATGTAGCTGTTCGCCACGGTCAGGCCGTAGGGGCCCATGTCCCAGTCCACGCTCAGCTTGTGGCGCCAGCGTTGTACGGCCTTGTCGTCGCGGAACTTGGCCAGGCCATCGACCAGCGGCGAGCGCGGGTCGGTGTTGAACTTGTACTCGGTGATCAGGGTGCCGGACAGGCTGGCGCCGAAGCGGCCGAAGGAGGTGCCCTCGCCGCGCCACGACAGCGACAGGTCCAGGCCGCTGGTGTTGAGCCGGCCGCGGTTCTCCTTCTTGACGACGACGGTGTCGACGAAGCCGTCGGAGAAGCGCTTCACGATGGCCGGGTCGTTGTAGATGAGTGGCGTCGTGAAGATGGTTTCCTCGCCGATGTCCGAGATGATGTCGCTCTTGCGGATGGCCCAGTAGTCGACGCTGCCGTTCCAGCTGCGCGTGGGTTCGAACACCAGGCCGATGTTGAACTGCTTGGACTTCTCGGGCTTGAGGTTGGGGTTGGAGTAGCGGTCCACCGGCATCTGGGCGACTTCGCCGGAGATGGGGTCGCGCACGAAGCTGGCGGTGATGCCGCTGCGCAGCGGGCGGAACAGTTCCGAGACGGTGGGGGCGCGGAAGCCCGTGCCGTAGGAGGCGCGCGCCAGCATGGTCCGGGTGGGGCGGTAGCTCAGGCCCAGCTTGGGATTGGTGGTGCTCAGGCTCGGCGACATGCTGTTGGTGGCCTTGTCATGGATGCCGTCGTAGCGGTCATGGCGCAGCGCGAACTGGCCTTCCCACTGCTTGCTGAACGGCGCGCTGAGTTCGGCGAACACGCCGGTCACGTTGCGCGAATGGCTGGTGTCGGCCAGCAGCGGGCCGGAGCTGGAGCGGTCGTTGTTGACGTCGTTGCCCTTGAGCACGTCGGTGGCGCTGAACTTGACCTGCTCGCGGCGACGCTCGGCGCCCACGGCCAGCATCAGGTCGCCGCCGGCCAGCTCGGCCAGCGAGCGGGTCAGTTTGCCGTCCAGGCTGGTGGAGCTGCCCTCGGCGATGCGGGCGGCACCGTTGAGCTTGATGCTGTTCATGAAGGCGCGGCCGACGGTGGGATCGGCGGCGCGCACGAAGGGGTTGTACTGGCCGGCGCGGATGCCGGACTCCAGCTTGGTCAGTGAGACCCAGCCGTCCAGGTTGGTGTCGGTGGCCTTGTTGACGCTGTGGTTCACCGCGGCGTCGTAGTCCCAGTCGCCGAAGCGGCCAACGGCGCCGACCACCAGGCGGGCGGCCTTGCTCTCGACACGGCTGGTGCGCTTGCCGGCATCGTCGAGGCGGAAGCGGAAGTCCACCGTACCGGTGACGCCGGTGACGGCCTGCAAGGACGCCGGCAGCGTGATGCCGGAGGCGGCGCGCAAGCGCGCCGTCGCGGGCGAGGCCGAGTAGTCGGTGTCGGTCGTGGCGAGCAAACCTTCGGCGAACAACTGGTGGTCTTCCGCCAGTTGCAGGGTCACGCGGCCGACCACGCTGGCCTTGTCGGAGGCCGGGTAGATCTCGGAGCCGGCGACGTAGTCGTAGGAGCAGCCCTCACGGCCGCCCAGCCCCAGCGGCTGCACCGAGTTCGGGTTGACCCCGCCGGTGCAGGACGACTTGCCGAAGTTGACGCGGCGCGAGCCGGAGTTGACGCCGCCAGGGTTCCAGGTGCCGTTGGCGTTGGTGCCCTTGAGCGCCATGTTGGGGTTGGCCAGCACGAAGTTGTTGAGCTGGCTCAGCTGGGCCGCAGTCAGGTCGACGTTTGCGGGAAAGCTGTTGCTGGAGGTCTGCGGCGGCAGCCGGGTCGGCAGGCTGTATTCGCGGATGAAGCGACGCTGGCTGGCGTCCAGCGGGTCGAGCTTCTGCACGTCCAGTGCGCCGAAGACGTTGAAGCGGTCCTTGGCCAGGTTGCCGAAGCCGGCCGAGATGCTGAAGGTCTGCTTGCCCGCGCCGCCTTCCTCGGTGCGCGACGCATAGGTGCTGAGGTCGACGCCCTGGTAGTCCTTGCGCGTGATGAAGTTGATGACGCCGCCCATGGCGTCGGTGCCATAGATGGCAGAGGCACCGTCCTTGAGCACTTCCACGCGCTGGATGGCACCGGCCGGGATGTTGTTCAGGTCCACGCCGGCGTTGTCGCCGGGGCTGGCGAAGTTGGCCAGGCGGCGGCCATTGAGCAGCACCAGCGTGCTGGACACCCCCAGGCCGCGCAGGTTGGCGGCGTTGAAGCCGCGCTGGGCGCCGGACTGGTCGGTGATGCTGGCGCCGTCGGTCAGGCCGCCGACGTTGGAGGTGATCTTCTGCAGCAGCTCGGCCGCCGTCGTGACCCCGATCTTGTCGATGTCGCCACGCTTGACGACGTCCACCGGCAGCACGGCCTCACCGTCGATGCGCTTGATGCTGGAGCCGGTGATCTCGACGCGCTCGAGCTTCTGTTCCTGAGCCTGCGCCGGCAGCGCGATGAGACAGAGCAACGCGGCGTGGGCCAGCGCGTGCCGTGCGAAGGAGGGAGCTGAAGTCATAGGGCCTCGTGTGGTGACTGGGTGGAGCGGATGCCCTCAGGTTAGGGAGGCTGCCGATGTGTTGCCTATGGGGTTTTGGCGCGCCGGTCGCTTGCATGCAAATGCGCGTCGCTTCTCGGCAAGCGTCAGAAGCGACCCCGCAACACCGCTTGCCGAGAAGCGACATGCAATTGCGTTGGTGGTGCGCGATGCCATGGTTTGGGGCCCAACCCGCTGGCTGCCGCGGCGGGGCACTGCCAACATGGCTGCATGAGACTCCTGACCCGATTCATGCTTTGTGCGCTGTGGTGCGGCAGCGCGGCCCATGCCGGCACGGCCATCGTCATCGGTGGCGCCCTGAAGACCGACAACGACGCCGTCTGGCAGCGCATCGTCGACGAGGCCGGCGGCGCCGGCGCGCGCATCGCCGTGTTCGCCACCGCCGCGGCCAACCCCGAGCGCAGCGCCGGCCAGATCGTCGCCGCGCTGAACCGCCGTGGCGCCCAGGCCGAACACATCCCCGTCGCGCCGCGCCTGGCAGGCGTGGACCTGAAGGCCAACCTCAACGACCCGACGCTGCTCGCCAAAGTGGCCTCCGCCAAGGCCGTGTTTTTCTCCGGTGGCGCGCAGGAGCTGATCGTCGACACGCTGCAGCCGGGCGGCAAGCCCACCGCCATGCTCAAGGCCATCCGCCAGGTCTTCGACGGCGGTGGCGTCGTGGCCGGCACCAGCGCCGGCGCGGCCATCATGAGCCGCATGATGTTCCGCGACGCGCAGGACAACATGCAGATCCTCAAGGGCCAGTGGCGCGAGCGGCGCGAGTACGACCGCGGCTTGGGGCTGGTCGGGCCCGACCTCTTCATCGACCAGCACTTCCTCAAGCGCGGCCGCATCGGCCGCATGCTGCCGGCGATGCGGGCCTTCAACTACAAGCTCGGCATCGGTGTCGAGGAGAACTCGGCCATCGTCGTCAAGGGCAGCGATGTTGAAGTCATTGGCGCGCGCGGCGCCCTGCTGGTGGATCTGTCCGAGGCCACATCGGACCCCAAGCTTGCCGCCTTCAACCTGCGCGGCGCGCTGCTGAGCTACCTGGACCGCGGCGACCGCCACGACCTCAGGACCGGCATCACCACGCCCGCGCCCCACAAGCTGCGCGAGGCCAAGATCGACCCCGCGGCGAGCGACTACAAGCCCTATCTGCAAAGCGACGGCTATTTCCTCGACATCCTCGGCGACTCGACCATCACGACCGCGATGGCCCAGCTGCTGGACAGCCCGCTGCCCGAGGTGCGCGGCCTGGCCTATCGCGCCAAGCCGCGCCCGGGCGACAGCGCGCCCGACCTGGGCTTCGAGTTCCGCCTCTACAAGGGCCCGGGCCTGGTCGGCTGGTTCAGCGGGGCTTTGGGCGGTGAGGACTACACGGTGCTGAAAGCGCGGCTCGATGTCATCCCGGTGCGCATGGCGCAGCCGCTGTTCACCCCTCTCGTTGCCCACTGACAAGCAACCCAAGGGCAACCACAGAGACACAGAAGCACGGAGTGAATTCAAGGCTTGCCCTTCTCCGTGCCTCAGTGGTTGCATTTTTGAGCTGACCATGCAAACCCTTTTCCACGACCTGCCGCCCGCCAGTGCCGGCACGCAGCGCCGCCTGCGCAGCCTGCACTTCGGCACCGGCGACTCCGGCCGCAAGGCGTATATCCATGCGGCCCTGCATGCCGACGAAGTGCCGCCCATGCTGGTGGCGCAGGCCCTCATCGAGCGCCTGAGCGCGCTCGATGCCGCAGGCGCGATTGCCGGCGAGATCGTCCTCGTGCCCATGGCCAATCCCATCGGCCTGGCCCAGGACATCCAGGGCTCGGCCTTCGGCCGCTTCGACATGGGCACCGGCCTGAACTTCAACCGCCAGTTCAGGCACCTGACTGCGGCGTTGATCTCCCTCGTCGAGCCGCAGCTCGGCGCGGACAGCGCCGCCAACACCCGCGTCATCCGCGCGGCCTGCCTGCAACTGCTGGCCCAGGTGCAGCCCACCCACGAAGCCCACGCGCTCAAGCAGCTGCTGCAGACGCTGGCGGCGGACGCCGACCTGGTGCTGGACCTGCACTGCGACAGCCAGGCCGTCATGCACCTCTACACCGGCACGCCGCAGACGGCCGCCTTCGCGCCGCTGGCCGGCTACCTCGGCGCGCAGGCCCTGCTCTACAGCGAGGTCTCGGGCGACGACCCCTTCGACGAGACGGCCTCGCGCACCTGGTGGGAGCTGGCCGCGCATTTCGAGGGCCGCTTTCCAATCGACGCCAATGCCTGCCTGGCCGCGACCGTCGAGCTGCGCGGCGAGACCGAGGTGACGCATGAACTCGCCGAGCAGGACGCCGATGCGCTGCTGGCCTTCCTGCGCCATCTCGGCCATGTCCACGGCACGCCACCGCCCGCGCCGCCTGGCTGCGAGCCGACGCCGCTGGAGGGCGTGGAGCCCCTGATGGCGCCGTCGAGCGGCATCCTCGTCTTCGCCAAGCAGCCCGGCGACTGGGTCGAGGCCGGCGAGTTGGTGGTCGAAATCATCTGCCCGCTGACCGACACGCGCACGCCGCTGCATGCACGCGCCGCCGGCCGCTGCTTCGCCCGCACGGCGCGCCGCTTCGCCACCCGCGGCATGCGCCTGGCCAAGATTGCCGGCGCGACGGCCTACCGCACCGGCCCCCTGCTCTCGCCATGAAACTCAAGCTCCCCAACACCTATGTGCTGCTGGTCGTCCTGCTGGCACTGATCGCCGCGGCCACCTGGATCGTGCCCGGCGGCAAGTTCGACACCCAGCTCGTCGACGGCAAGAACGTCATCGTCGCCGGCAGCTATCACGTGGTGGAGGCCAGGCCGCAAGGGCTGGTGGCGCTGCTGACCTCGCCGATCAAGGGCTTTGTCGAGGCGGCGCTGATCATCGGCTTCGTGCTCATCGTCGGCGGCGCCTTCGCGGTGCTGCAGAAGACCGCGGCCATCGACGCGATGATCAAGTCGGTCGCCCGCGCCCACACCCGCTCGGCCGTGGTGAGGGCCATGGTCATCCCGGTCTTCGTCACGCTGTTCTCGCTGGGCGGCGCCACCTTCGGCATGGCCGAGGAAGCCATTCCCTTCGTGCTGATCTTCATCCCGCTGGCGCTGGCGTTGCGGCTGGACACGCTGACCGGCGTGGCGATTCCCTTCGTCGGCTCGCAGGTGGGTTTTGCCACCGCCTTCCTCAACCCCTTCAACGTCGGCGTGGCGCAAGGCATTGCCGGCGTGCCGCTGTTCTCCGGCATCGGCTTTCGCGCCATCTGCTGGGCGATTGCGACCTCACTGACGGTGGGCTTCCTGATGTGGTGGGCCGCGCGCATCCGCCGTGACCCGACGCTCAGCCCCACCTACGCCATGGACCAGGAGCGCCGCAAGACGCTGGACATGGCGGGCTTCGAGAACTTCGCCGGCATGACCGGCCGGCACCGCGCGGTGCTGTGGCTGTTTGCGGCCACGCTGGGGGTGATGATCGTCGGCGTGGTCCAGTACGGCTGGTACATCGAGGAGATCGCGGCGCTCTTCCTCGTCATGGCCGTCACCGTGGGCTTCGTCGCGCGGCTGACGGCCGACGAGTTCATGGCCGCCTTCCTGCACGGCGCGCGCGACCTGGTCGGCACGGCCCTGGTCATCGCGCTGGCCAAGGCCACCGTCATCCTGATGCGCGACGGCCAGATCATCGACACCATGCTGCATGCGCTGGCACCGCTGGTGGAAAGCAGCTCGCCGGTGTTCTCGGCGCAGAAGATGTTCGTCATCCAGTCGGTCATCAACTTCTTCATCCACTCCGGCACCGGCCAGGCCGCGCTGACCATGCCCATCATGGCGCCGCTGGCTGATTTGGTGGGCGTGACCCGGCAGACGGCGGTACTGGCGTTTCAATTCGGCGAGCTGACGACGCCCATCATTCCCACGTCCGGCATCACCGTCGGCGTGCTGGCTTTGGCCGGGGTGCCGTTCGGGCAGTGGGTGAAGTGGATGCTGCCGTTGCAGGCGATCTATCTGGCGATGGCGCTGGGGCTGCTGGCGGTGGCGGCGTTGATGGGCTGGCAGTGAGCACAATGGCGTGATGTTGCTCGTGGTGGTTCGTTGCTGGCTAGGCCCATGCCGGGAGTTCGCCCTGCCGGGGCGACGTCCCGGCATGGGCCTCGGCGTCAAGCCACTCACGGAACATCAACCGTGATCCACGCCGAACCCGCACGCCGCCGAGTCGCCCTGCTGCCGCTCCCAGGCTTCTCCATGCTGGCGCTGGCTGGCGTGCTCGACAGCCTGGGCGCCGCCAACGAGCTGCAGGCCGAGGTGGTATGGCAAGGCGAATGCCTGTCAGTCGCCGGCGGCCCGGTCGCAGCCGGCAACGGCGCACTGCTGCACACCGCCGCGCTGCCACCGGACGCCGACTGGCACGCCGTCATCCTCATCACGGCCGACACCGCCCCCTGCGACCCCGCCCTCGCCGCACGCCTCAAGCGCTGGGCGGCCGACGGCGTGGTGCTCGGCGGCATCGACGCCGGCGCCGCCCAGCTCGCCGCCTGCGGCCTGCTCGACGGCCAGCGCGCCTGTGCAGACTGGGCACTGCTGGACAGCCTGGCCGAGGCCCACCCCCGCGTCGCCTGGGCCAACGGCCTGTGGGAGATCAGCGCCGACGGCCTGCGCCTGTCCGCCGCCGCCGGCCTGGCCAGCGTGGACCTGTGCGGCGCCTGGCTGGCCAGCCAGCACGGCGAGCGCGTCGGCCAGGAGCTGGCGCAACTGCTGGGCCTCAACGGCCTGCGCCCACGCGACGAACGCCAGCGCGCCGGCTACAGCGAGCGTCGCGGCGCCGGCAGCCCCAAGCTGGCCGAGGCGCTGGCGCTGATGGAGGCCAACCTCGGCGAGCCGCTGCCGACCGAAGAAGTCGCCACGCTGGTGGGCGTGTCGCGCCGCCAGCTGGAGCGCCTGTTCAAGCAGCACCTGGACACCCTGCCCTCGCGCCACTACCTGGCCCTGCGGCTGGCGCGCGCGCAGCGCCTGCTGCAGCAAAGCTCACAGTCCATCCTGCAGATCGGCCTGAGCTGCGGCTTCTCGTCGGGCCCGCATTTCTCCAACGCCTACAAGAACCATTTCGGCCACACCCCGCGCGACGAACGCAGCCGCCGCGCGCTGGCCTGGCGCCCTGCGCCCACTCCCGGAGACCCCCCATGAACCACCTGCTGCTGCGCCCCGTGGCCGAGGCCGACCTGCCCGCGCTCGTGCGCATGGCGGCGGCCAGCGCCGACGGCATCAGCTCCCTGCCCAACGACGCGGCCAAGCTGGCCGCGCGCATCGCCGCTTCCCTGCAGGCCTTTGCCAGCCTGGACGACGCCAGCGGCGAGGAGACCTATCTCTTCGTGCTGGAAGACCTGGCCGCCGGCCGCGTCGTCGGCTGCTCGGGCATTGCCGCCAGCGCCGGCTTCTTCGACCGCTTCTACAGCTATCGCAACGAGTTCGTCGTGCATGCGAGCGCGGCGCTGGGCGTGTCGCAGCGCATGCACACCCTGCACCTGTGCCACGACCTGACCGGCGCCACGCTGCTGACGTCGTTCTACCTCGACCCCGGCTACGAACACGGCCCCGCCGCCCAGCTGCTGTCGCGCGCGCGGCTGCTGTTCATCCGGGCGCATGCCGAGCGCTTCTCCGAGCGCATCGCGGCCGAGAGCCCCGGCATCACCGACGCCGCCGGCCAGAGCCCGTTCTGGGACGCCGTCGGCCGGCGCTTCTTCGGCATGGACTATCCGCAGGCCGAGCTCATCGTCGGCGGCCGCAGCAAGGCCTTCATCGCCGACCTGATGCCGCCCTCGCCCATCTACGTGGCCCTGCTGCCCGAGGCCGCGCAATGGGCGCTGGGCCAGCTGCACCCGGTGGGCGAGCTGCCGTTCTCGGTGCTGCAGGACGAGGGCTTCGACGCCGACAGCTATGTCGACATCTTCGACGGCGGGCCAACGGTGGACGCGCCGCTGGCCTCGCTGCGCAGCGTGCGGCTGGCGCGCGAGGTGGTCGTGGCGGCCGAGGCCGATGCCCGCGGCCGCGAGTGGGCGCTGCTGGCCTGCACCGAACGCGCGCGTTTCCGCGCCGTCCTCGCGGAGGTGGGCAACGAGGTGGACGCCGGCACCGCCGCCCGCGTGGGCGCCCATCCCGGTGAAAGGCTGGTCATGACGCCCTTGCAAACGGAGATGGCCCCATGAGCCATGTGCTGCTGACGGACGAACCCGGCGGCCTGCGGCTGGCGCTGGACGATGGCAGCGCCTCGCTGCTGCTGGTGCCGCGCCTGGGCCTGACGCTGCCGCGCTACCACTTCCGCCTCGGCCGCGTGGTGCATGCCGCTGCCGAGCTGGGCCTGTTCCGCGTGCAGGCGACGCTGCTGCTGGGCAACGACCACACCGGCAGCGCCGAGCTGGCCGAGCTGCGCACCGCGCCGGCCTTGAGCGAGGCCGATCAGGTGGCGGCCTTGTCAGCACTGATTGCTGCCGCGCAAGCCCAGCTGCGCGAGCGGCCGGGCGACTTCGGCCCCGCACTGGTGGCCGAGCTGCCGGGCTGGCTGGACGCGCAGGGCCGCTCGCCCTTCTGGCAGGCCCTGGGTGCGCGCTTCTACCCGGGTGACCCGGGGCAAGCCGAGGCGCGCTTCGGCGCCGACTGGCGCAGCCACCTGGCGGCACTGCTGCCGCGGCAGACGGTGTATCTGTCCTTCCTGGGCGAAGAGGCGGAGCGGCGGGCTTTGGCTGTGCGTGATGACGCGCGAGCGGCACTGGCTGCCCTGCAGGCTGCGGGTTTTCAGCCGGCGGTGCATGCGCGGATTGACGATGGGGGGCCGGTGGTGGCGTGGGTGGCTTGAGCAGCGCCCGGATGACCTTGGCAACCGTGCCAAACCTGCCCAAGGCCGCCGGCACAGGACGGTGGGCATGCCGCGACGCTCCGGCCACCGGAGCGTTCGACGCTGCCGCTCAAGCGCGCCCCAGAACCCGTCTCGGGTCGACCGACGGCGCACAAGTGTGTGGCGGGCCGCCGCGCAGCAGCAAAGAGACGAGTTGGCCCTGCGTGTGGACATCAAGCTTCGCAAAGACACGCTTGAGGTAGGCGCGCGCCGATTCGTATTGGATGCCCATCTCCTCGGCCGCCTGGCGCAGCGTGTGCCCGCGCGCCAGCAGCACTGCGAGGCGGGCTTCTGAAGCCGTGCAACCACGGTGCTGCAGAAGCGACGCTGCGTGGTCCTTCGGTCGATCAGCCGCACCGTCCAGAAGCACCATCACACGCCTCTCGGTGGGTACGAACGGGCTGGCCGGCAGCGTGAACGGCAGCATCTGCAGGGTGTTCCCCTCCGACCCGCGATGCGGGGGCAGCCACAGCGGATCGGGCCGGCTGTCCGCGGGGTGCATCAACAAGGCCGCCACACCGGCCTCGAGCCGTTCTTGCACCCGCGCGTCGCGTGCGACCAGACGTCCTGCACGCCAGACGAGTGGACCGTCGGCCTGCAGAAAGGCCTCCATCGCGGCATTGGCGGCCACAACGCGAAGCCGTCCGGCCAACAGGGCAGCAGGTTGCGGCAGTTGTTGCCACGCCGCCGCTTGGGCACCGTCGGGCCGCGAACCCAGGGCCAGCGCCAGCGAAAGCGAGCGTCTGAGATGGTGTGTCAGACGTTCGAAGCAACGAACCTCGGCCGCGCTGAAGCTGGGCATGTCCGGCGGACGCATCAAGGTCACGTTGGCCACCGTGCCGCCCTGGGCGAGCACCGTGTTGCCCAGCGTGTGTCGGAAGCCCTGCGGCCGCATCCAATCATTGAAGTACTGGCTGCGCATCAGCGCGTCGCGTTCGCCGAGAAAGGCGTCCAGGCGTTCGTTGGTGCGGACCATGCCGGGTCGGTGCAGCCGCTCGCTGACCCGCATCCATGGGTTGTCGGGGGCGAAGTACAGCGCGTCGAAGGACGCCAACCAGGCCGGCTGCACGCCATCGAGGCAGATCGGGCGCACCTTGCGTCGGCTGCATTCGAGCAGGTAGAAGGTCTGTGCGTTCGACGGAAAGGCACGCCGCATCAGGTCCATCACCTCGCGCCAGTCGTGCGGTGCGGCCGCCGCGCGGTACACGGCGTCCACCATATCGTCGTACACGCGCTGCAACGCCGCCGCGGCCATGGGGTGCTCCCGAAGTGCTCGACGGGAGGATAGTCGCCAGCCCGATGCGGACCAAGCGAAGACCCCAAGCGCTGTTCCGCGCCGCCGGCAACACACCGAGATCGAGCGGCGCCCCGGATTCCCAAATGGGAGTAGCGGGCGCCGGGGAGGTACATATACGCTGCGGCTCGCGGCTGCCGATTGAATGGAATCCTCATGGCGGCCCCACACATCAGGAGTTGGACCATGAATCCAGATGCCTTCGCCCCCATCTCGTCCCGGGCCACCGCCGCGGCGGTGCTTGTGCTGTGTACCGCTGCGAGCCCCAGCTTGGCAGCGCCGGACTGGGACATGGCAGGCGTCAAGCTCGGCATGACCGAAGCGGAAGTGAAAGCTGCCTTGGTTGCCTACGATCCGAAGGGCAAGATCAGCGCGTCCAACAGCAGCTACAACTACAGCGACGGCCTCAATTCGCATCGGACGCCTGCCTTCCTGAGCAGCATGGAGATCCGGGTGGTCCGCTTGGCGCAGTGGACGCCGATCAAGGTGTGGTTTTCCGGCCCGGATGGGCCGGCGCGGGTGATCGCAATCGCCAGGAACGAAGGCAACCTGCCCAACCCGGTGACCCGCGGGCAGTTCCTGCAGAGCCTGCAGGCAAAGTACGGTCCGCCCACGGCCCAGTGGAGCAACGGCATGCCCTACTGGGAAGCCAATGGCAAGCCCTCGTGCGTCCGGACCAGGAGTGGCGGCCAGGTCAACTTCGGCGAGTTCCCGCAGGTGACCTCGGGTCACAAGACCCTCGACCAAGCCGTCGGCCTGCTCGAAGCGCAACAACAGCAACCCGGCGGCTTCTACACGCTCCCCGCCGATCTGACCAGTTGCGGCACCTTCATGTACTACACCGCCGTGGATCCGGTCAGCCTGTACACCGGCGGCATGTACGACGTGGGCGCCATCGTCGCCACCCAGCGTGCCCGCCAGGCCTGGGTCGACAAGCTGCGATCCGAGGCTGTCCGCAAGCGCGAAGGACAAGGCCAGGCACCCCGCCTGTGATGCGATGACTACTGCTTCCGACCACGTTGGCACATTGCTCTGCTGCCGAGCCACCGAGATGAAGCCCGCAGCCGCGTCGTCCCGCGCACCCTCGAAGCGCAGCGTTGCAGCTCTCGCGCTGCTCGCCGTGCCGGCACTGGCCGCGGCCGCGGGGATCCCGGCGTCCTTTCACGGCACGTGGGTGCGCGACGAGAAGGCTTGCAGCAGCGGGCCCTTGCTGATGATCCACGCAGAGCGCCTTCGCTTCGTCAACGACGGGCACAGCCAACGCTACACGAAGCTCTTGGTCGAGCCGAGTTCCGGCGGCCGCGCCGCGCCGGGAACCCTCGAGGTGCTTGCCGACTTGCCCGATGGCTCGCCCTTCCTGCTGTTCCTCACGCCGGGCTCGCCACCCCTGGTGAACCTGAACTGGCGCCCGCTTGAGGACCAGCTTGCAAAGCGCTTCCCGTTGGCACCGTCCGCCTTGAAGCGCTGCCCGGGCTGAGCCCTGCCTTCGGCATGCAAGCGGCTTGTCCGACAGGGTCGGACCGCCAGGGTCGCGACGCGCTCGGCCACCAGGCTTCGCAGCGTGGTCTTAACTTTCACCTCACCTTCGCCTCACCAAGCCCTCACCCTCGCTGTCTAGAGTGCCCGGCACCGGCTGCACCGCAGCCCGCATGAGGAGTGATGACGATGACCCGTACCGCCAAGACCGCACTGACCGCCACGGCCGCCGCCCTGCTCGCGGCGGGCGTGACCCTCACCACCGGCGCCTCAGGCTGGACGCCGCCGGCCTGGCTGCAGAACAAGGCGCCCAGCAGCGCGCCCCTGACCGGGGATGCCACCCCCAGCCCGGCGCCAACGGCCGCTGCCGCTGCCGCCGTCGTTGCGCCGCCGCCCGCCGCCG
>NZ_JBQVNP010000145.1:0-13270 GCF_052436255.1 Roseateles sp.
GCAGATCTTGCGCGCCGGCCTCGATGGCGGCGGTGTCCGCATCGGCGCCGGGCGCGGCGGGCTCCGCCTCGATCATGCCGAGGTGGTCGAAGTCCCAGCCCACCGAGCCGGCGCCGCCGAGCTGGCCCTTGCGGAACAGCACCCGCATGTCCGACGCCGCGCGGTTCACGTTGTCGGTCAGCACCTCCACCATCACCGGCACCCGGTGGGGCGCAAAGCCCTCGTAGATGGCCTGCTCGAAGTGCACGGCCTCGCCGGTCAGGCCGGCGCCCTTCTTGATGGCGCGGTCCAGCGTCTCCTTGGGCATGGACACCTTGCGGGCCTGCTCGACCACCAGCCGCAACCGCGCGTTGTCCTTGGGGTCAGCGCCGTGGCGCGCGGCAATCATGATGTCCTTGGCCAGCTTGCCGAACAGCCGCCCCTTGGCATTGGCGGCGATGTCTTTGTGTTTGGCTTTCCATTGCGCGCCCATGGGGGTTCCTGTGCATTTGGTGAGCCCGGCGCGGTGGCGGTTCGGGCGGGGCGCTACTGTAGATCGCCTCGTCGACCGGCACGCCGGCGCGGCAGGCGGGGACGGCTCAATCCGAACTCCCCAACGTCGCCACCACCTTCCTCGTCTGCCCCGCCCGCCACACGGTGAGCGTCACCTTCTCCCCGATCTGCCGCGTCTCCAGCAGCGACAGCATGTCGTCCAGGTCCGCCACCGGCTGGCCGTCCATGGCGGTGATGACGTCGCCCTGCACGATGCGCCCGCTGCGGTCGCGGCCGAAGGGCTTGAGGCCGGCCGCAGCGGCCGGGCTGCCGTCCGCCACGTTGACGAGCAGCACCCCCTTGGGCGCGCCCAGCGCCTGCCCCAGGTTGAGTGGCCCGGCCGTGACGCCCAGGGCCGGGCGGATGAAGCGGCCGTCGCGGATCAGCCGCGGCACGATGCGGTTGACCTCGTCGACCGGAATGGCAAAGCCAATCCCCGCGCTCGCTCCGCTCGGGCTATAGATGGCTGTGTTGACACCGATCAGCCGCCCCGCCGAATCCAGCAGCGGCCCACCCGAATTGCCCGGGTTGATGGCCGCATCGGTCTGGATGGCGCCGCGGATGGTGCGGCGGGTGACGGACTCGATCTCGCGGTTCAGCGCCGAGACGATGCCGGTGGTCAGCGTCTGGTCCAGGCCGAAGGGGTTGCCGATGGCGTAGACCTTCTGGCCCACCTGCAGGTCGCGGCTGGCGCCGACCGCGATGGCGGGCAGCTTGTCGCGCGGCGCCTCGATGCGCAGCACGGCCAGGTCGCGGTCGGGGAAGGCGCCGACGAGCTTGGCGGGATAGCTGCTCTGGTCGTTGAGGGTGACGGTGGCGCGGTCGCCGCCCTGGATGACGTGGAAGTTGGTGACGATGTGGCCACTGTCATCCCACACGAAGCCGGTACCCGTGCCGCTGGGCTGCTCGCTGGTGCGCAGCGAGAAGAAATCTCTTTGCACGGCCAGCGTGGTGATGTGCACCACCGACGGGCTGACGCGTTTGAACACGCCGATGTTGTTCAATTCCTCGGCGTCCAGCGCGCCGCGGGCGCTGACGGCGCGGGGTTGGGCCTTGGTCTGGGCAACGGCCCAGCCGGTGCTGAACAATGCGGCAAGAGTCAGGATGAGCAGGCGCTGGAGCATGGCGTGGGTGGCGCGGCGGTTGTCGACGGCCGCATTTTGTTGGTAGTTCGGGAGACTGGCGATGAAGCGGACAGGACTAGGTCTGGTGTTGGCAATGCTGCTGTCGAGTGCAGCCGCGCAGCAGGTTTGGAAGTGCGAGGCGAGCGGCCAGGTGCGCTTCAGCGACAAGCCCTGCCCGGGAAGCGGCCAGCCGGTGGCCGAACGCAGCCTGCAGCCCAATGTGGCTGAGGGCCTCAAGCCGGAGGTGACGCGCGCCGCCGTGGCGCCACCGGCCGTCGTTGCAGCGTCTGCGCCGGCAGGTCCGCCCGGCAATGTCTGCCCAGGCGACAGCGAGATCCGCAGCATGGAGACGCGTGCCAACTCGACGACCCTGGGCGACCGCGAGCGCCAGTTCCTGCAGGACGAAGTGCGGCGCGCCTGGCAGTGCCGCAAGGGCCAGGGTCGCTACACGGATGCCGACTGGGCCATCAGCCGCGACGCCCAGGCCCGTCAGACCCACATCGGTGACCGCGACCGCCGTGACGCGCGGCTGCGCGCCGAGGCCATGCACAGCGCGGCCGACCCCGACGAGGGCGACCGCATCGCGCGCCGCCGCATCGCCGAGGACAGGTTGCGCCAGCGCCAGGCCGAGCGCGGGGGGCTGAACCAGCAGGGCCTGCCCCAGCGTCAGAATCCGGCCTCCACCCCAACCTCCTGACCCCTCGTGTCCATGCGCCTGCCGCCCTCTCGCTCGGGTCGACTCGACGCCCTGCGCGGCGCGGCCATCGTCTGGATGGCGGCCTTCCATTTCTGCTTCGACTTGAACCATTTCGGCTGGATCCGCCAGGACTTCTACCGCGACCCGGTCTGGACCTGGCAGCGCACGGCCATCGTCAGCCTGTTCCTGTTTTGCGCCGGCGCGGGCCAGGCCTATGCCCTGTTGAATGGCCAGAGCGCGGGGCGGTTCTGGCGGCGCTGGCTGCAGGTGGCGGGCTGCGCGCTGCTGGTGTCGCTGGGCTCGTGGTTCATGTTCCCCAAAAGCTGGATCAGCTTCGGCGTGCTGCACGGCATGGCCGTGATGCTGCTGTTGCTGCGCCTGGGCCTGGCGCGGCTACCCGACCTGGCGTTGCTGGCGCTGGCGACGCTGGCCATCGCGGCGCCGCAGTTGGTCCAGCACCCGGCCTTCGACACGCGCCTGAGCAACTGGGTCGGCCTGGTCACGCACAAGCCCTTCACGGAAGACTTCGTGCCCGTGCTGCCGTGGCTGGGCGTCATGCTGCTGGGCTTTGTCGCCACGCGCCAGTGGCCCCAGCTGTGGGCGGGCGCCGCGCCGCGGCCGCTGGTGGTTCTGGGGCGCTGGTCGCTCAGTTTCTACATGCTCCACCAGCCCGTGCTGATCGGCTTGCTGATGGCGGTTCAAACCTTGTTCTGAGGGAATAGTCGATGCGAAAGATGCTAGTGGCCGTGCTGGGCCTGTTCATTGCCGCCGCCACCGCGGCCGCGCCGTTTACCTGGCCCGGTGGGGCCCAGGCAGCGGTCAGCCTGGGCTATGACGATGGCCTGGCCAGCCAGCTCGACCATGTCGTGCCGGCGTTGAACAAGCGCGGCCTGAAGGCGAGCTTCTATTTGCCCATCAACAGCCCGACGCTGCCGGCGCGCCAGGACGAATGGAAGGCCGCCGCCGCAGCGGGCCATGAGCTGGGCAACCACAGCCTGTTCCACGGCTGCTCAGGCGTTGGACCGGGTCGCGAGTGGGTGCTGCCGCACCGCGATCTGGACAAACAAACGCCCGTGCAAGTCCAGGAACACATCCTGGCCGCCAACACCTGGCTGCAGTCGCTGGACGGCAAGACTCGTCGCACACTGACACCGCCCTGCCTGGACATGAAAGCCGGCGGCCAGGATTTTGTCGCGGCGCTGCGGCCGCATTTCGTGGCCTACCGCGCGGCCGGCCCGGGCTTGGTCACCGACACGGCGCAAATGGACCCGTATGCGATGCCGGTCTATTTCGTCGAGGGTTGGAGCGGCGAGCAGATGATCGCGCTGGTGGAGAAGGCGGCTGCCCAGCGTGCGGTGGTGTCGCTGCTCTTCCATGGCGTGGGCGCCGAGCACTTGAGTGTCACGCGTGAGGCCCACGACCAGCTGCTGGACCATCTGGCCAAGAACAAGGCGCGCTTGTGGACCGACACGATGGTCAATGTCATGGAGAACGCCCGCAAGCAGGCGGGTCGTTGACGCGATGAGCCGACAATGCGGGCGATGAGCTCTGCCAAGTCCGTCCTGTTCGGCTTCCACGCCGTCACCGTCCGCCTGAAGACCCATCCGGCCTCGGTGGCCGAGGTCCATTTCGACCCCTCCCGGCGCGACCAGCGCATGCGCGCCTTCGTCGAGCGTGCCAAGGAGGCCGGCGCCAAGCTGGTGGAGAGCACGGACGAGCGCCTGAGCCAGATCGCGGGCAGCCCTCGCCACCAGGGCGTCGTCGCCCGCGTGAGTTCAATAGCCCAGCCGCATTCGCTGGACGACGTGCTGGACGCGGTGGACGGCCCGCCCCTGGTGCTGGTGCTGGACGGCGTGACCGACCCGCACAACCTCGGTGCCTGCCTGCGCGTGGCCGATGGCGCGGGGGCCCATGCCGTCGTCGCGCCAAAGGATCGCGCCGTAGGGCTCAATGCGACGGTGGCCAAGGTCGCCAGCGGCGCGGCCGAGACCGTGCCCTATCTGATGGTCACCAACCTGGCACGGACCTTGAACGAGTTGAAGGAGCGCGACATCTGGGTGGTCGGCACCTCCGACCAGGCCGAGCGCTCCATCTATGACCTGGACCTGAAGCGCCCCACGGCCTTTGTGCTGGGCGCCGAAGGCGAGGGCATGCGCCAGCTGACGGCCAAGACCTGCGACGAACTGGTGCGCATCCCGATGGCCGGCGCCGTCGAGAGCCTGAACGTGTCGGTGGCCGCGGGCGTGTGCCTGTATGAGGTGTTGCGCCAGCGCAGATAATTCTGACTACTCAGAAAAACTAGGAGGCCCGCCATGGCCGTCATCGAAGTCACGCACCCCCTCGTCAAGCACAAGATCGGGTTGATGCGCGAGGCCGACATCTCGACCAAGAAATTCCGCGAGCTGACCGGCGAGGTGGCACGACTGCTCTGCTACGAGGCGACGGCCGACTTCCCGCTGGAGAAGACGACGATCAACTGCTGGAGCGGCCCCGCCGAGATCGACCAGATCGCCGGCCGCAAGGTCACCGTCGTGCCCATCCTGCGCGCCGGCTTGGGCATGCTGGACGGCGTGCTGGACATCCTGCCCAACGCCAAGGTGTCGGTCGTGGGCCTGGCGCGTGACCACGAGACGCTCAAGCCGGTCAACTACTTCGACAAGTTCGTCGGCAACCTCGATGCCCGCACCGCGCTGATCATCGACCCCATGCTGGCCACGGCCGGCAGCATGATCGCCACCGTCGACCTGCTGAAGGCGCGCGGCTGCAAGGACGTGCGCGCGCTGGTGTTGGTGGCCGCGCCCGAGGGCGTGAAGGCCCTGCAGGCGGCCCACCCCGACGTGCGCTGCTGGACGGCGGCCATCGACAGCCACTTGAACGAGGTCGGCTACATCATCCCGGGCCTGGGCGACGCTGGCGACAAGATCTTCGGGACCACGCAAGGCTGAGTTCATCAGCCCAGCACCTCGCGCAGCGCCCGGCGCAGCAGCGCCAGCCCCTCGTCCACCTCGGCCGCGCTGATGTTCAGCGCCGGCATCAGGCGGATCAGGTGAGGGCGGGGCGCATTGAGCAGCAGGCCCACCGGCGCCAGCGCCTGGGCCGCCGCCGCCACCTCGCCCGCGCTGTCTGATGGCAGCACCAGGGCGCGCAGCAGCCCCAGGCCGCGCTCGCCCACCAGGCCGTGATCGCGCGCGATGGCCTGCAGGCCGGCGGACAGCTGCGTAGCCCGCTCGCGCACACCAGCCAGGAAGTCCTCCCGGCAGACCTCGTTGACGACCGCCAGCCCCACCGCTGCCATCAGCGGGTTGCCGCAGAAGGTGCCGCCCTGGTCGCCGGGCAGGAAGCAGTTGAACGCCTCCTTGCACAGCAGCGCCGCCAGCGGCACGCCGCCGCCCAGGCCCTTGGCCAGCGTCATCACATCGGGCTCGATGCCAAAGTGCTCGTAGGCGAAGGCATGGCCGCAGCGGCCGATGCCGGTCTGCACCTCGTCGGCAATCAGCAGCACACCGCGTTCGGCGCTCAGTGCGCGCAGTTCGCGCACGAAGCCCGGGTCGGCCACGACGACGCCCGCCTCACCCTGCACGAACTCGAGCATCACGGCCGCCGTGCGCGGTGTCATCGCGCGCTCCACCGAGGCGATGTCATTGAGTCGCGCCTTCGCGAAGCCGCCGGGCATCGGCGGGTAAAGCTCGCCCCAGCCGGGCTTGCCCGAGGCGCTCATCATCGCGAGCGTGCGGCCGTGAAACGCCTGCTCGAAGCCGATGATCTCGTGCGCACCGCCCCGCATGGCGCTACCCCAGCGCCGCGCCAGCTTCACCGCGCCTTCGTTGGCCTCCGCGCCCGAGCTGGCGAGAAAAACGCGGTCAAAGCAGCTCACCTCCACAAGCCGTTGCGCCAGGTCCAGCAGGGGCCGGTTGTAGTAGGCAGGGCTGGGGTTCACCAGCCGCTGTGACTGGGCGAGCAGCGCCTGGGTGATGAGGGCCGGGCTGTGGCCCAGGCTGTTGACGGCCCAGCCCTGCACGAGGTCGAGATGGCGCTTGCCGGCTTCGTCGACCAGCCAGGCACCCTGGCCCGAGACGAAGACCGTGTCGGGGCGATGCGTGATGGTGACGAGGTCTTTTCCGAGGTCTGAGTCGGGGCCGGTCATGGTGCGCTGCTTCATGCGTGGGCAGTTTGCGGCGAGGTGCCATTGGCCGCCATGACGCAGTTCCCACCTTTTCTGCCAACATGCGGCCATGACCTGCCGCATCGCCTTCGTGCTCTTCCCGGGCTTTCAGCAGCTGGACCTGGCCGGGCCGATGGCAGTGTTCGAGCTGGCCCGGCTGGCGCGACCCGGCAGCTACGACTGGCGCCTCGTGGCCAGCGCGCCGGTGGCGGTGCGCAGCTCGGCCGGCGTGGCCTGGCCGGTGCAGGGGTTGCCGCGGCGGCTGGGCGACCTCGATCTGGTCATGGTGATCGGCGGCGATGGCGTGGACGAGGCCTGCCGCGACGCCCGCCTGGTGGCCTGGCTGCGCAGGGCGAGCCGCTCGGGCGCGCGCATCGCCAGCATCTGCAGCGGCAGCTTGCTGCTGGCCGCCGCCGGCTTGCTGGATGAGCGCACCGCCACGACGCATTGGTCCCGCAGCCGGCAGTTCGCCACCGACTTCCCGGCGGTGCGCCTGCAGCCCGACCGCATCTATGTGCGCGAGCCCGCCGTCCGCCAACATGGCCTGCCGGAACTTTGGACGAGTGCCGGCATGACGGCCGGCATCGACCTCTGCCTGGCGCTGCTGGCCCACGACCATGGCGAAGACATCGCGCGGGAAGCCGCACGCCACCTTGTCGTGGAGCGGCGGCGGCCCGGCGGCCAGTCGCAGTTCTCGCCGCTGCTGGACCTGCAGCGCCCCGAGGGCCGCTTCGGTGCGCTGCTCGACGAGGTGCGGCGCGACCTGCGGCGCGACCACCGCGTGGAGGACCTGGCCGCCCGCGCCTGCATGAGCCCGCGCCACTTCGCGCGCTGCTTTCACGCCGAGACGGGGGTCACGCCCGCGCAGGCGGTCGAGCGGCTGCGTGTGGAAGCGGCGCGCGCGGCGCTGGAGAGTGGCGCGGCGTCGGTGCTGCGGGTGTCGTTGGAATCCGGCTTCGGCAGCACCGAGCGCATGCGGCGCGCCTTCCTGCGTCTGCTCGGCCGCCCGCCGGCGGCGTTCCGGGCGGGCGGCGGCGCAGCGTGAACTTTCACCAAGCCGGGGCTGATCCCCGCGGGCCGCGCCTTGCGTCAGTACAGGCAGGCAAGCCAATCCCTGGCGAGCCAACGACCTGATCGAACTGATTCAAGGAGCCCACCATGGCCACGCTTTCCACCCCCACCGTCACCCTCGGTACCACCACCGGCGACAAGCGCGACGTGACCGTCGCCGGCAAGATGACCTTCGACGCCGGCGATGTCGGCCGCACGTACCGGCTGGAGATCCAGCTCTATGGCGAGGATCTGGCCGGCGACGCCCTGCCGGCGGATGACAGCGGCGCCGACGACCTGATCAGCACCTATATGTGGTCCGGCGGTGGCGTGTTCCTGCGGCCATACAAGGCCGTCACCGTCGCCGCCGCGGGCACCATCAGCTACTCCGAGAAGCGCGCCATCCTGACGTCCCGGCTCGACGAGGACGCCGGCAAGGTGAAGATCGGCATGGCCGACATCAACACCCCGGTCTTCGCGCCGCGCGCCGACGAGGTTTACGCGCAGGTGACGCTGGGCATGGCGCCCGTGAGCAAGCGCTCGACGACCGTGCAGGCCGGTATCGGCGTCTAGGAGGCACCCGACCCACAGCCCGACAGCCTCCTAAACCAGGCCCAGCGCGCCCGCCACGCCGCCCCCCAGCACCATCCAGACCAGGCCCAGCCTGGTCTTCAGCGTCAGCACCACGGTGGCGGTGATCAGCGCCAGCGCGCCCCAGCGGTGCGCCTCGGCGCGCAGGAAGGGCAGGGCGAGCAGCCAGCCCGTGGCGATGATGAGCCCCAGCGTCAGCGGCATCATGCCGGCCGAGAAGGCGCGCAGGCCGAGGTGGCCGCGGTGCTCGCGCATCCAGCGCGTGGCGGTCAGCGTCAGCACGGTGGACGGCAGCATGATGCCGGCCATCGCTGCCGCCGCGCCCGACAGGCCGGCCACATTGAAGCCCAGCACCGCGACGAACAGGATGTTGGGTCCCGGTGCGGCCTGTGCAAGCGCAATGGACGAGGTGAAGCTGGTGTCCGTCAACCAGCCGGTCTTCTCGACCAGAAAGCGGTGCATCTCCGGCACCGTCGAGATGGCGCCACCGATGGACAGCAGCGACAGCGTCAGGAAGTGCAGGAACAGGCTGGAGAGGTCGACGGGCGCCGTCATTTGAGCTTCCAGTACGCCACCAGCATGCCGCCGCCGCCCAGCAGCGCCAGCACGCCGACCAGGGGCCAGCGCAGCAGGCCGATCAGCACAAAGGCCAGCACCGCCAGGCCGAAGGCCAGCGCTCGGCCCAGCGGATTGGTCGCCAGCGCGGGCAGCAGCTTGATGCCGGTGGCCAGGATCAACCCGGCCGACACCGCGCCCATGCCGCGCAGCGCGTTCACGGCCATCGGATGCCGGGCCAGTTCGCCATAGGCGATGGCCAGGCCCAGCACGACGAAGGCCGGCGCTGCCAGCATGCCGGCCAGCGCCGCCAAGGCACCGCGCAGCCCGAAGAAGCGGTCGCCGATCATCATGGACAGGTTGACGACGTTCGGGCCCGGCAGCACCTGGGCAACGGCCAGGGTTTCGACGAACTCTTCCTTGCTCAGCCAGCCCAGACGCTCGACCAGCTCACGCTGCGCCACCGCCAGCACGCCACCGAAGCCCTGCAGCGCCAGCCGCGTGAACGCGAGGAAGAGCGCGGTGAGGGACGCCGGACGATTCAGCACGATGGCTTCAGCGGTGAACTTTCAGAGCCTCGGGGTTGACGATGTTCGTCGGCTGCGCATTGATGAAGTTCAGCACGTTGTCGAAGGCGGCGTCGAAATAGATCTCGTAGCTGTCCTGCTCGACGTAGCCGATGTGCGGCGTGCAGACCGCGTTCTCCAGCCGCAGCAGCGGGTGGCCCTGCAGGATGGGCTCACTCTCGAACACGTCGATGGCTGCCATGCCCGGCCGGCCGCGGTTCAGCGCCGACACCAGCGCGCTCTCCACCACCAGCTCGGCGCGTGAGGTGTTGACGAACAGCGCGGTGGGCTTCATCTGCGCGAGGTCCTCGGGCGTGACGACGGCGCGGGTGGCATCGCAAAGGCGCAGGTGGACGGACAGCACGTCGGCCTCGGCGAAGAAGGCCTGGCGGCTCGGCGCGGCCTGATAGCCGTCGGCCTCGGCCTTCAGCCGCGAGGCTTCGCTGCCCCAGACGGTGACCGTCATGCCAAAGGCGCGGCCATAGCCAGCCACCAGCTGGCCGATCTTGCCGTAGCCCCAAATGCCCAGTGTCTTGCCGCGCAGCACCATGCCGACGCCGAAGTTGGCCGGCATGGACGCCGCCTTCAGACCGGCCTGCTGCCAGGCGCCATGCTTCAGGTTGCCGATGTACTGCGGCAGCCGGCGCATCGAGGCCATGATCAGCGCCCAGGTCAGCTCGGCCGGTGCCACCGGGCTGCCCACGCCCTCGGCCACCGCGATGCCCAGGCGCGTGCAGGCGTCCACGTCGATGTGGCTGCCGACGCGGCCGGTCTGGGCGATCAGCTTGAGCTTGGGGAGTTTTTCCAGCAGTTGGCGCGGGAAGGCGGTGCGTTCACGCACCAGCACCAGCACTTCTGCATCGCGCAGCCGCACCGACAGCTGGCCGATGCCCTTGACCGTGTTCGTGAAGACCTTGGCGTTGAGCGGCTCCAGCTTGGCCGCGCAGCGCAGCTTGCGCACGGCGTCTTGGTAGTCGTCGAGGATGATGACGTTCATGGGCGGGGCACGCGCGGCCTGGCGGGCTGGGGCAGCGAACAGCGCGGGGCGCGGGGATTGGGCTTCAAGTTGCGGGGCATTGTGCCCCGGGGCGATGCAGGCCGCCGGGCTGCTGGCTACCATCGGTTTCCCTCAATGGAGACCCCGATGACCCCGCTTTCCATGCACGCCGCCAGCGCCCCCGCCTTTGCCAAGATGCTGGGCAACATGCTCAACTGGCTGGAGGCCGCCAAGGCCCATGCCGAGGCCAGGAAGTTCTCGCCCGATGCCTATCTGGCGCTGCGCCTGGCGCCCGACATGCTGCCCTTGACCAAGCAGATCCAGATTGCCAGCGACGCCGCCAAGGGCTGCGTGGCCCGCCTGGCCGGCCAGGAGATCCCGAAGTACGACGATGACGAAGCGACCCTGGAGGAGCTGGCCGAGCGCATCAGGAAGACGCGCGACTTCGTGCTGTCGGTGCCGGCCGAGGCCTTCGAGGGCAGCGAGGGCCGCGAGGTCACGATCCCGCGCCGCAGTGGTGACCCGCTGAAGTTCGACGGCAGCAACTATCTGCGGCATTTCGCACTGCCGAACTTCTATTTCCACGCCACGACGACTTATGCCCTGTTGCGCCATGCAGGCGTTCCGTTGGGCAAGGGCGACTTCCTCGGCGGCTGATCCCCCTGTTTGAGTCGAGGCGGGCGGGAATTGCTGCGCAATCCGCAGTCTTATCCCCGCTCCCACCGGGGCGGTGCGGCTTGAGAATCAGGAGAACATCCGCTCAAGCCGCCCGCCCCGCATGGACATGTCGACGCCAACTGCCGCCCAGCCTGAAGGCCACCAGGGAATTGCTCTCGTTGAGCAATGGCTCGGCCTGGCCCGCAGCGGCCAGTGGCCGCTGCCCCAGGTGATGGAAGCCGCCTCGCGCCTGCAGTCCGCCGGCGCCGCCGACGCGGCTGCGCTGCTCTACCAGAACTGGGTCGACGCCACGGCCTCGCCGCTGCGCCATGTGGCCTGCTTCAACTGGGGCGCCATCCTGGGCGAGCAGCGCCGCCATGCCGAAGCCGAGGCCGTCTACCGCATGGCGCTCAGTCAGGCGCCCACCTTTGCCCAGGCGCGCCTGAACCTGGGCCACCAGCTGGAACACCAGGGCCGCGAGGACGAGGCGCTGGCCGAGTGGCGCGCCGTCTACGAGCAGGACAACCCCGAAGGCCTGGGCACCGACCCGCTGAGCCTGCGCCTGCACGCCTTCAACAACGCCGCGCGCCTGCTGGAGCAGCAAAAGCGCTATGACGAGGCCGAGGCGCTGATGCGCCGCTCGCTGGAGCTGGACCCGCGCCAGGGTGACGTCGCCCAGCACTATGTGCACATCCGCCAGAAGCAATGCGCCTGGCCGGTTTACCAGACCTTCGGCGAGGTCACGCACAACCATCTGCTGATGAGTACCTCGCTGCTCGGCATGCTGGACGAAAGCGACGACCCGGCGCTGCAGTTGCTGACGGCCCAGCGCTTCGTGCACGACAAGGTCGCCAAGGTCAGCGCCGCGCCGCTGCACAAGGGCCGCCAGCGCGAGGGCAAGATCAAGATCGCCTACCTGTCCGGCGACCTGCACATGCATGCCGTCGGCCTGCTGACGGCCGAGCTCTACGAGCTGCACGACAAGGAGAAGTTCGAAGTCCACGCCT
Organism: Roseateles sp.; assembly: GCF_052436255.1. GTDB lineage: Bacteria > Pseudomonadota > Gammaproteobacteria > Burkholderiales > Burkholderiaceae_C > Pelomonas. The sequence goes on from NZ_JBQVNP010000145.1 coordinate 11,938, forward strand.
TCAGCTGGAGCCGTGAAGACGGCACGCCGCTGCGCGGGCGCATCAAGGCGGCGATGGACAGCTACACGCCGCTGCATGGCGTGCCCGACCGCCGCGCCGCCGAGCTGATCGCCGAGGCCGGCATCGATGTGCTCGTCGACCTGCAAGGCCTGACCAGCGGCGCGCGGCCGGGCATCCTGGCCCACCGTGGCGCGCCCATCCAGGTCAGCTACCTGGGACTGCCCGCCACCTCGGCCCTGCCGGGCGTGGACTGGATCCTGGCCGACCGCTTCGTGATGCCGCCGGAATCGCTGCCGTATCACACCGAGAAGCCCATCTACCTGCCCAACAGCTACCAGGTCAGCGACCGCAAGCGTGTCGCCAACACGCCGCCGACGCGCACCGAGGCTGGGCTCCCGGAGGACGGTTTCGTCTTCTGCGCCTTCAACAACAACCACAAGATGAGCGAGCAGGTCTGGCGCTGCTGGATGCGCGTGCTGCGCCAGGTGCCGGGCAGCGTGCTGTGGCTGCTGGCGGACAACCCCTTTGCCAAGGCCAACCTGACCCGTGTGGCGGTGGAGGAGGGCGTTGCGGCGGAGCGCCTGGTGTTCGCGCCGCGCGCCCAGCCGGCCGACTACCTGGCCCGCTTCACGCTGGCCGACCTGTTCCTGGACACCTTCCCCTACAACGCCGGCACGACCGCCAGCGACTGCCTGTGGATGGGCACGCCCATCCTGACACGCTCGGGCAAGACCTACATCTCGCGGATGGCCGGCAGCCTGCTGACGGCCGTCGGCCTGCCCGACCTCATCACGACGACGATCGAGGAGTACGAGCAGCGTGCGGTGCAGATCGGGCGCCAGCCGGCGCGCGCAGCGTCCTACAAGCGCTACCTGGCCGAACACGGCCGCAGCTCGCCGCTGTTTGACATCCCGGCCATCGTGCGCGATATAGAGCGGGAGTTCGAGCGCCTGGCGCTGCTCGCCCGGGCGAAGGAAGCGTGATGCGAAGCTTGAGGGAAATGCAACCACAGGGGCAGGGAGCCACAGAATCAATGCGGTCTCTGTGCCTCAGTGTCTCTGTGGTTGCATTTGTCTTGGCGAGGCACTGACCCATGCCGCGCCCCCACGATCCCTTCTTTGACGGCCAGCCCCAGGCGCCGGGCCTGCGCCTGGCCGCCAACGGCGAGCCGCCAGCGCCGGCGGACCCCCTGGCTGACCTGGCCAGCCAGCCCGCCGGCGACCCGCTGCTGCAGGCGCTGGCCTGGCTGACCCGCCATCACGGCAAGCCGCGCTCGACCGAGTCGCTGCGCGCCGGCGCGCCGATCGAGGGTGGACTCACCCCCGACGGCGCC
>NZ_JBQVNP010000146.1:0-13037 GCF_052436255.1 Roseateles sp.
GCCGTCGGCAGCGTCGTCGGCCAGCTCGCCAAGGCGCGCGGCGCCCGCGCGGTAGGTATTGCCGGCGGCACTGAGAAATGCCGCTACGTCGTCGAAGAGCTGGGCTTCGATGCCTGCATCGACTACAAGCAGCACGCCGACGTGCGCTCGCTGTCTGCGGCGCTGAAGGCCGAGTGCCCGGGCGGCGTCGACGGCTACTTCGAGAACGTGGGCGGCTACATCCTCGACGCCGTGCTGTTGCGCGCCAACGCCTTCAGCCGCGTGGCCATGTGCGGCATGATCTCGGGCTACGACGGCCAGCCCATCCCGATGGCCGCGCCCCAGCTCATCCTCGTCAACCGCATGAAGGTCGAGGGCTTCATCGTTTCCGAGCACATGGAAGTCTGGCCCGAGGCGCTGAAGGAACTGGGCGGCATGGTCGCCACCGGCAAGCTCAAGTTCCGCGAATCCATCGCCGAGGGCATCGCCTCGGCACCGCAAGCCTTCATCGGCCTGCTCAAGGGCAAGAACTTCGGCAAGCAGCTCGTCAAACTGATCTGATGCGCTGGACCTGCCTGCGCTTTGACGAATTGAGCGTGCAGCAGCTGTACGACGTACTGGCCCTGCGCTCCCAGGTCTTCGTCGTCGAGCAGAACTGCGTGTTCCTCGACATCGACGGCCTGGACCCGCAGACGCTGCACCTGCTTGGCAGCGGCGATGAAGGCGTGCTCAAGGCCTATGCCCGGCTGATCCCGCCGGGGCTGAAGTCGACCGATGCCCTCATCGGCCGTGTCGTCACATCGCCCGCCGCACGCCACGGCGGCATCGGTCGCGCGCTGATGACCGAGGCTGTCGCGCAATGCGAACAGCGGTGGCGCGGTCAGGCGATCACCCTGCACGCGCAGGCGCACCTGGAGCGCTTCTACGCCAGCTTCGGCTTTGTGCGCGTCGGCGAGCCCTACATGGAAGACGGCATCCCCCACCAGGAGATGCGCAAGGAGGACTCTCAATGAGCAAGCAGACTGCGGTCATCACCGGCGCCGGCTCCGGCTTTGGTCTCGAAACCGCCCGCCTCGCCGCAGCGCGCGGCATGAACCTGGTCCTCGTTGACGTGCAGGCCGATGCGCTGGACAAGGCTGCCGCAGAGTTCACCGCCGTCGACGTGCTGGCCCGCGTCGTCGACGTCGCCAAGGCCGACCCGATGCAGGCGCTGGCCGACGCCGTGCAGGCACGCTTCGGGGCGCCGCACTTCGTCTTCAACAACGCCGGCGTCGGCTCGGGCGGCCTGATCTGGGAGAACTCGCTGGCCGATTGGGAGTGGGTCCTGGGTGTCAACCTGATGGGCGTCGTGCACGGCGTGCGCCTGTTCACGCCCATGATGCTGGCCGCCGCCAAGGCCGACCCGAGCTACTCGGGCCACATCGTCAACACCGCCTCCATGGCCGGCATGCTGAACCCGCCCAATATGGGCGTCTACAACGTCTCCAAGCATGCCGTCGTGTCGCTGACGGAGACGCTTTATCAAGACCTGTCCCTCGTCACCGACCAGGTCCATGCGTCGGTGCTCTGCCCCTTCTTCGTGCCCACCGGCATCAGCCAGAGCCACCGCAACCGCCCCGGCGAGTTCGCTGCCGGCAAGCCCACCAAGAGCCAGTTGATCTCCCAGGCGCAGACCGACAAGGCCGTGTCCTCGGGCAAGCTGACCGCTGCCGATGTGGCGGCGATGGTCTTCGACGCCGTTGACCACCACAAGTTCTACATCTTCAGCCACCCGCAGGCGCTGGCCGGCGTGCAGACGCGGCTGGAAGACGTCATGCTGCTGCGCAACCCGACTGACCCGTTCGCCGAGCGGCCCGAGATCGGCGCGGCGCTGCGGACCAAGCTGCGGGCCGATTGAACCCGCCGGGCGGGCCCTGACCATCGGTCGGCCTCGCCCGCCGCTGGCGCCACGCTGGCGATACGGATTCCTTTCGCCACCCCGCCGAAAGCAGGCGCGCCGGATCGACGACGCCTGTGGCCGCGCCGCGCGTCGCCAACGCCGGCGGCGCTGAAATTCGAGCGCCGATCGGGGCGCGCTCAGGGTTCACGACAGGCCTCGAAGCATCCGCACATGGGATACTCGCCCACGGAACGACAGGCCACAAAAACTGAAACTGTCTTCCATTTTAAAAAGAGACAGCATTCATGAGCAGACCGATCACGTTGAGGCACACGTTGAGCTACGGCAGTGCCAACCTGTTGGGCAGCGGCGCCCTGGCGATTGCCTCCGCGTGGCTGCTGTATTTCTATACGACGTTCTGTGGCCTGACGGTCGTCGAGGCGGCCACGATCTTCGCCGTGGCCAACATCATCGACGCCATCAGCAATCCGGTGATCGGGTATGTCAGCGACAACTTCTACAACACGCGTCTCGGCCGCAAGTTCGGACGTCGCCGGTTTTTCATCCTGGTCGGCATTCCGGCGGTCCTGATTTATCCGCTGATGTGGCTGGAGGGTTTCGGGTTCTGGTATTACCTGAGCATGTTCGTCCTCTTCGAGCTGGTTTACACCATGATCATGGTGCCGTATGAAACCCTGGCCACGGAGATGACCGACGATTTCGCCGTGCGCTCCAAGCTCACGGGTTCCAAGGCCATGTTCGGCAAGGTGGCCAACTTCCTGGCAGCCTTCATCCCGGCCCAGCTCTTCCTGGTCTACAGCAAGGATTCCGCCACACCCTTCCTGCTGACCGGCATCATCTACGCCCTCATCATGTGTGGCGCCATGGCGGCGCTGTATGTCAGCTCCTGGGAGCGGCCCGCGCACGAGGTGGTGCACGAGCGCGCCGGCAGCCTCTGGCAAGCCCTCAAGAAGCTGTGCAAGGACATGCTGTCCACCTTTCACCTGAAGATTTTTCGCAAGCACCTGGGCATGTATTTGCTGGGTTTCGGCGCGGAATGGCTGTTTGCCTCGATATTCACCTACTTCATCATTTTCGCCATCGGCCAGGACAAGGCCACGGTCGGTTATCTGAATAGTTTCAGCTCGGTGATGCAGCTGATATCGACCATGGCCTTCATCGGTTTGTGCATCAAGTTTGGTTTCGCACGCCCCTACCGGATTGCCCTGCTGGTCGTCTGCGGCAGCGTGCTCGCCTATGCGGCGCTGTTCTATCTCGGCTGGTCCAAGGAGGCCACCGTCATCGCGCTGTTCGCCATCACGGCGGTGTTCGGCCTGGGCACCGGTGGCGTCTACTACATCCCCTGGACGGTCTATACCTTCCTGGCCGATGTCGACGAAGTGCTGACGGGCCGTCGACGTGAAGGCATCTATGCCGGTGCGATGACCTTTGCCGGCAAGATCACCCGCTCGATCATCGTCTTTGCGATGGGCTGGCTGCTCGGCCAGTTCGGCTTCCTGTCGGGTCAGGCCGCGCAGCCTGACACCGCCGTCAACGCCATCGTCGGCATCTTCACGCTGGGCGTGATTGCCCTGGGCCTGGGCGGCGTCTACTACACCTACCAGATGAAGCTGGACCGCAAGAACCACGCGCTCCTGCTGCAAGAGATTGCCCGCATCAAGGCCGGTGGTCGCATCGCCGACGCACCTGCCGAAGCCCGCGCCGTCGCTGAGGAGCTGACCGGCTGGAAGTACGAGCAGTGCTGGGGCAACAACCCGCTGGCGCCCGAGGGATCGAAGGCGACGGTCCGGGCCTGACAGGCAGCACCACTCCGGGCTGCCGGCCCTGATTCCTAGAATCCGGCATGCATTCCCAAGATATCAAGGCCGACATCGCCCTCATCGGCGGCGGCCCGGCCGGCCTGATGGCGGCCGAAGTGCTGGCCGCTGCCGGCCACACGGTCACCGTCTTCGACGCCAAGCCCAGCGTGGGCCGCAAGTTCCTGCTGGCAGGCAAGGGCGGGCTCAACCTGACCCATTCCGAGCCCTTTGAACCCTTCAACGGCCGCTTCGGCGAGCGCGCCGCCCAGGTCGAGCCGCTGCTGCGCAGCTTCGATGGCGACGCACTGCGCGCCTGGGCCGCCGGCCTGGGCGTCGAGACCTTCGTCGGCACCTCCGGCCGCGTCTTTCCCAAGGACTTGAAAGCGGCGCCGCTGCTGCGCGCCTGGCTGCATCGCCTGCGCGCGGCGGGCGTCAAGTTCGCAATGCGCCACCGCTGGGCAGGCTGGACGGACGACGGCGCATTGCGCTTCGACACGCCCGATGGCGAACGCCGCGTGACACCCCGCGCCACCCTGCTGGCCTTGGGTGGCGCATCGTGGCCGCAGCTGGGCTCGGACGGCGCCTGGGCCCCCTGGCTGGCGGCGCGCGGGGTGGACGTCGCGCCGCTGCAACCGGCCAACTGCGGCTTCGACGTTGGCGCCACTGCGGCCCACCCCGGCGGCCCGGGCTGGAGCGAGCGCTTCGCCACCGAGTTCGCGGGCCAGCCCATCAAGCCAGTTGCACTTGAAGCGGCGGGGTTTGCCAAGCGCGCGGGCGAGTTCGTCGTCACGGCCACGGGTATCGAGGGTTCATTGGTCTACGCCGCAAGCCGCCAGCTGCGCGACCAGATCGCGGGCGCCGGCCAAGCCGTGCTGCATCTGGACCTGCTGCCCCAACTGGCGCCCGACCGCGTGCTCGCCGAGGTGAAGCACCCACGCGGCAGCCGCTCGTTGTCCTCGCACTTGAAGAGCCGCCTGCACCTGAACCCACTCAAGCTCGGCCTGCTGCACGAGTTGCTGACGCGCGAACAGATGCTCGATCCAGGCCACCTGGCCGCCGCGCTCAAGCATCTGCCGCTGACGTTGCACGCGCCGCGCCCCGTCGCCGAAGCCATCAGCACCGCCGGCGGCGTGCGCTTCGAGGCACTGACCGACGGGCTGATGTTGCGCGCCCTGCCCGGCGTGTTTGCGGCCGGCGAGATGCTGGACTGGGAGGCGCCCACAGGCGGCTATCTGCTGACAGCCAGCTTCGCGAGCGGTCGCGCCGCCGCGCAGGGCCTGCAGGCCTGGCTGGCCACGCAAGGCTGAGGCCGCCGCGCTGCGCCCCTGTGGGAAAATCGCCGGCTTTTCGCCTGCATCCCGAGCCCCGTCTTGAGCCACTTGATCGTTTCCCAGATTGCCGCCGAACTCAAGGTTCGGCCCGCCCAGGTGCAGGCCGCCGTCGACCTGCTGGACGGCGGAGCCACCGTGCCCTTCATCGCCCGCTACCGCAAGGAGGCCACCGACGGCCTGGATGACATCCAGCTGCGCGAGCTGGAGGCGCGCCTGGGCTATCTGCGCGAGCTGGCCGACCGACGCGAGGCGGTGCTCAAGTCCATCGCCGAGCAGGGCAAGCTGACGCCGGAGCTGGAAGCCGCCATCCGCACCGCGCCGACCAAACAGGAGCTGGAAGACCTCTACCTGCCCTACAAGGTCAAGCGCCGCACCAAGGGTCTGATCGCCCGCGAGGCCGGGCTGGAGCCGCTGGCGGACCAGCTGTTTGCCGACCCGAGGCTGGAGCCGCTGACCGAGGCCGCGAAGTTCATCAACGCCGAGGCTGGCTTTGCCGACCCCCACGCGGTGCTGGACGGCGTGCGCGACCTGCTGGCCGAGCGCTGGGCCGAGGACGCCGTGCTGGTGGGCAAGCTGCGCGAATGGCTATGGGACGTGGGCCTGTTCCAGTCCAGGCTGATGGACGGCAAGAGCCCGGACACGCCGGACCACGCCAAGTTCCGCGACTACTTCGACTACGCCGAGCCCATCCGCAACGTGCCCTCGCACCGGGCGCTGGCCGTCTTCCGTGGCCGCACGCTGGAGCTGCTGGATGCCAAGCTGGTGCTCGACGAGGAGGTCATCGCCGGCCAGCCCACGCTGGCGGAAGGTCGCATCGCCAGCCACCTTGGCTGGCGCCACGCCAACCGACCGGGCGACGCGCTGATTCGCAAGACCATTGCCTGGACCTGGAAGGTCAAGCTGAGCCTCAGCCTGGAGCGCGACCTGTTCGCCCGCCTGCGTGAGTCGGCCGAAGCCACCGCCATCAAGGTCTTCGCCGAGAACCTGCGCGACCTGCTGCTGGCCGCCCCCGCCGGCAAGCGCGTCGTCATGGGCCTGGACCCGGGCATCCGCACCGGCGTGAAGGTGGCGGTCGTCTCCGACACCGGCCGCGTGCTGGACACGTCCACCGTCTACCCGCACGAACCGCGCCGCGACTGGGACGGCTCGCTGCACACGCTGGCCAAGCTTTGCGCCACGCATGGCGTCAACCTGATCGCCATCGGCAACGGCACCGCCAGCCGCGAGACCGACAAGCTGGCCGGCGAGCTGATCAAGAAGCTGCAGGCGCTGGACGCTGATGTGAAGGTCGAGCGCGTCGTCGTCAGCGAGGCCGGCGCGTCGGTCTACTCGGCCTCGGAGTTCGCGTCCAAGGAACTGCCCGACCTGGACGTGAGCCTGCGCGGCGCCGTCTCCATCGCGCGCCGCCTGCAGGACCCGCTGGCCGAGCTGGTCAAGATCGACCCCAAGAGCATCGGTGTTGGCCAGTACCAGCACGACGTCAACCAGAGCGAGATGGCGCGCACGCTGGACGCGGTCGTCGAGGACTGCGTGAACAAGGTCGGCGTGGACCTGAACACCGCCTCGCAGGCACTGCTGGCCAAGGTCTCCGGCCTGTCCGCCTCGGTCGCCAGCAGCATCGTGCGCTGGCGCGACGCCAACGGCGCCTTCCGCAGCCGCCAGCAGCTGCTGGACGTGACGGGCCTGGGCCCCAAGACCTTCGAGCAGGCTGCGGGTTTTCTGCGCATCCGCGGCGGCGACAACCCGCTGGACTTCAGCGGTGTCCACCCCGAGACCTACCCGCTGGTCGAGAAGGCTCTCGCGTTGCTCAAGCGCCCGGCCGCCGACGTCATCGGCCGCGCCGAGGTGCTGCGCACCTTGAAGCCCGAGCTGCTGGCCGATGAGAGGTTCGGTCTCATCACCGTCAAGGACGTGCTGGCCGAGCTCGAGAAGCCCGGCCGCGACCCGCGCCCCGACTTCAAGGTGGCGCGCTTCAACGACGGCGTCGAGGACGTCAAGGACCTGCAGCCCGGCATGCTGCTGGAAGGCACGGTCAGCAACGTCGCGCAGTTCGGCGCCTTCGTCGACCTCGGCGTGCACCAGGACGGGCTGATCCACGTCAGCCAGCTGTCCAACAAATTCGTCACCGACGCGCGCGAGGTGGTCAAGACCGGCGACATCGTCAAGGTCAAGGTGCTGGAGGTGGACCTGGCGCGCCAGCGCATTTCCCTGACGATGAAGCTGGATGCGCAGGCCCCGCGTGGGCCCAAGCCGGACAACAACTTCCGCCCCGCCGCGCGCAACGAACGTGGTCCGCGCCAAGCGCAGGATTCGCAGGCTCCCGCCGGCGGTGCGATGGCGGCGGCGTTCGCCAAACTGAAACGTTGACCCGAACTGACCTTCGGCATTGACACGGTTGGCTGCCATGATCGCGGCCCGCACCGCAGGGCGTCGCTTGATGCCCCTGAACCCGCAACTGATCGCAGCGAGGCTGCGTCACGACAACGCTGCCGCTATGGTGCGCGCCGCCTCGAACATCCGGAGTACCGCTTGAAAACCCCCGCTCTCGCCTCCCTGCTTCTGCTTTGTCCGGCCCTGGTCCTGGCCCAGCAGGAGGTCGACCGCGCTGCCACGGCGCCCACGCAGGGCAACCAGCTTGAGCGCGTCTCCGTGACGCGCCAGCAGACCGACACCGACCTGCGCCGCCGCGAGCCCGTGGCCAAGCAGCTGTACGGCCGCGATGAGCTGGACAAGTACGGCGACACCCAACTGAGCGACGTGCTCAAGCGCCTGCCCGGCATCAACGTCTCCGGCGGCCAGCTCCGCATGCGCGGCCTGGGCGGCGCCTACACGCAGATCCTCGTCAACGGCGAACCGGCGCCGCCGGGCTTCAGCCTGGACAACCTCAACCCCGCCCAGGTCGAGCGCCTGGAGGTCAGCAAGGCCCCCACCGCCGACCAGAGCGCACAGGCCATCGCCGGCACGCTCAACATCATCCTGAAGGACGCGCCTCGCGTCGTGCAGAAGGACCTGCGCCTGGGCGTCAACTACGCCAGCGAGAAGCCTGTCATCAACGCCGGCTTCACCTATGGCGACCGGGTCGTGGGCGGCGTGGGCTTCGTGTTGCCGATCTCGGTCTATCAGTGGAACTTCATCAATGAGCAGGAAGGTGAACGGCTCACGAATGCCGCGCCGACGGGCGCCCAGCTGCGCCAGCATGTGACCAACGAAGGCCGTGACCGCGCCCATGGCCGCGGCTTCAACATCTCGCCGCGACTGAACTGGAAGCTGGGCGACGACGAGACGCTGAGCCTGCAAGGCTTCTTCGTGCAGAACCGCTTCCGCAACGAGGGCAAGAACACCGTCACCCGACTGTCGGACAGCAGCCCGGCCTACGTGCCCCGCACCGTCGACGAGACCACGCGCAACCGAGGCACCTTCTCAGCCAACCGAATCAACCTGCAATACAACAACCGCTTCGGCGAAGACCGTCGCGTCGAGCTGCGCGCTGGCACGGGCTCGGGCGGGGCCGACTTCCGCTTCGCCTTCAACGGCCGCAACGGCTCCGCGCCCCAGCCCATCGAACGCATCACCTCGGGCGACAACAAGAACCGCAACACCACGCTCGGCGGCAAGTACAGCCAGTACGCCGGCGAGGCGCACACCGTCACGGTGGGCAGCGAGATCGAGCGCCGCGTGCGCGACGAGAAGCGCACCACCACCGAGAACGGTGCCCCGCTGCTGCCCGGCGTCGAAGGCCAGCCTTTCAATGCCACCATCACGCGCACAGCCTTCTACGGGCAGGACGAGTGGGAGATCAACAAGCAGTGGTCGGCCTACTTCGGCGTGCGCCACGAACAGATCAAGATGGCCAGCGAGGGCAGCCGTGACCTTGCGGGCAGCAGCGACTTCCAGAGCACCAGCAAGGTCACCACGCCGCTGCTGCACCTGAACTTCAAGCCCGACCCCAAGAGCCGCGACCTCGTGCGCGCCAGCCTGACGCGCAGCTACAAGGCGCCGGACATCCAGCAGCTCATCAACCGGCCGTCCATCAACCTCAACGACCCGCTCGAGCGGGGCAACACCGAAACCACGCCGGACCGCAGCGGCAACCCCGCACTCAAGCCAGAGCTCGCCACCGGCCTGGACATCGCCTACGAGCGCTATCTGCCGGCCGGCGGCCTGGTGTCGGTGGGCATGTTCCACCGCCGCATCACCAACCTGATCCGCACCGACAAGGCGCGCCTGATGACGGTGCCCTGGGCGCCGACGGACCGCTGGGTCATCACGCAGGTCAACCTCAGCAAGGCGACCACACAAGGCCTGGAGCTGGAGGTCAAGGGCCGCGCGGGCGAGCTGTTCCCGAGCCTCTTCGAGCCGACGACGGCGCTGAGCCTGCGCGCCTCGCTGAACCTCTACCGCTCTTCTGTCGGTGACATCCCCGGCCCCAACAACCGCCTGGAAGGTCAGCAGCCCTGGCAGTTCAATTTTGGCGCCGACTACCGCATGAAGAGCCTGCCCATCAGCATGGGTTTCAGCGCGCAGGTCGCACCGCACTTCGAGGTACGGCAAAGCGACGTGCAGAGCCAGGAGAGCTTTGCCTCCCGCTCGCTGGACGCCTTCGCGATGATGCAGGTCGGCAAGCAAGACAACGTGCGCGTCAGCGTCAACGGCCTCTTCCAGCCCAAGCAGGGCAACCGCGTCTTCTATGCGACCAAGGCGGACTTCAGCATCAACGAGCGCGTGCCGGTGCCTTGGTGGTCGGTGAACTGGGAACACAAGTTCTGATCCCGGCTATCTTGCGGGCATGAGCTCGGCTGCCCTGCAGATCTATGCCGGACCAGCAGCGAAAGCGCGCCTGGCCGAGCGCGGCCTGCGCGCCCAGGACGTCGGCCTCATCCCCGCCGCAGCAGGCGGCCCCAAGGGCCTGATCCTCAACGGCCTGGACCGCTTCATCTTCAGCGACTGGCTACCGCAAAGCCGCCAGACCGTCCACCTTGTCGGTGCCAGCATCGGCGCCTGGCGCATGGCCACCGCCGCGCTGGCCCACCGCGATGTCGGCCCTGCCTTCGACACGATGGCGGAGGCCTATGTGACGCAGGAATACGACGTGCTGCCCGGCGAGAAGCGCCCGCGGCCGGAGGGCGTCAGCAAGCGGTTCGGCGAGATCCTGGGCGAGATCTTTGAGAACCGCGAAGCCGAAGTGCTGGCCCACCCGCGGTTGCGCCTGCATGTCGTCACCTCACGCGGGCGCGCCGGGTTGCTTGCGCGCGAGGGCAGGCTGCGCACGCCGCTCGGCTACCTGGGCGCATTCGCGGCCAATGCCATGTCGCGACCGCTGCTCGGTCGCTTTCTGGAACGCGTCCTCTTCTCCGACCCGCGCGACCGCCTGCCGCTGAAACTCAATGACTTCAGCAGCCGCGAGGTGCATCTGTCGCGCACCAACCTGCGCGGCGCGCTGCTGGCGAGCTGCTCCATCCCCTTCTGGCTGCAGGCCCAGCACGACCTGCCGGGCGCACCGCGCGGGGCCTACTGGGATGGCGGCATCACCGACTACCACCTGCATCTGGACTACCGCGCCCTGCAGGCCTCGACGGCGCCGCTGGTGCTCTACCCCCATTTTCGGCGCCAGGTCGTGCCCGGCTGGCTGGACAAGGCCTTGAAGCACCGCCACCGCTCGACCGCCTTCCTCGACAACGTCGTGCTGCTGTGCCCGTCTGCGGAGTGGATCGCCTCGCTGCCCGGCGCCAAGCTGCCCGACCGCAACGACTTCATCAAGCTGGACGCCGACGAACGCCGCCGCCGCTGGCGCAGCGCCGTGGCGCAGAGCCAGCGTCTGGCCGATGACTTCGCCGCGTTGGCCCAGCGCGACTCGATTTCCGCTGTGCCCCTTTAGAATCGCCGCTCCCTCCATTCACAAGAGCGAGAAAGGCACCCTGGTTATGACACCGCGAACTACGACCACCTTCACCGGTACCTAGTCGGCCGCGGCTCGTCACGCCAGTCCTTTGGACTCCACCAATCAAGCGCGGCAAGTGGCCGCGCTTTTTTGTTTTCGCTCCCGGAGCACCCCATGATTTCGATTCAACTCCCCGACGGCTCCCGCCGTGAGTTCCCCGCCGCGCTGTCCGTCGGCGACGTCGCCGCCAGCATCGGTGCCGGCCTGGCCAAGGCCGCCCTCGGCGGCAAGGTCGACGGCAAGGTCGTCGACCTCAGCCACGTCATCGACCACGACGTGCAACTCGCCATCGTGACCGATAAGGACGCCGACGGCCTGGATCTGATCCGCCACTCGACGGCCCACCTGCTGGCCTATGCCGTCAAGTCGCTCTACCCCGAAGCCCAGGTCACCATCGGCCCGGTCATCGAGAACGGCTTCTACTACGACTTTGCCTACAAGCGCCCGTTCACGCCCGACGACCTGGCCGCCATCGAAGCCAAGATGACCGAGCTGGCCAAGAAGGACGAGAAGGTCTCGCGCCGCGTGCTGCCGCGCGACGAGGCCGTGGCCCACTTCAAGGCCATGGGCGAGGCCTACAAGGCCGAGATCATCGAGAGCATCCCGGCCGACCAGGACGTCTCTCTTTACGCCGAAGGTGCCTTCGAAGACCTCTGCCGCGGTCCCCACGTGCCCAGCACGGGCAAGCTCAAGCACTTCAAGCTGATGAAGGTGGCCGGCGCCTACTGGCGCGGCGACCACCGCAACGAGATGCTGCAGCGCATCTACGGCACGGCCTGGGCGAGCAAGGACGACCTGCAGAAGTACCTTGTCCGCCTGGAAGAAGCCGAGAAGCGCGACCACCGCAAGCTCGGCAAGGAGTTGGACCTGTTCCACATGGAGGAAGCGTCGCCCGGCACGGTGTTCTGGCACCCCAAGGGCTGGACGCTGTGGCAACAGGTGGAGCAGTACATGCGCCGGGTCTACCAGGACAACGGCTACCAGGAGGTCAAGGGCCCGCAGATCGTTGATCGCACGCTGTGGGAGAAGTCCGGCCACTGGGAGAAGTACCGGGACGCCATGTTCACGACCGAGAGCGAGAAGCGCGAGTACGCACTCAAGCCGATGAACTGCCCGGGCCACATCCTGATCTTCAAGCAGGGCGTGAAGAGCTACCGTGACCTGCCGCTGCGCTACGGCGAATTTGGCCAGTGCCACCGCAACGAGCCCTCGGGCGGCCTGCACGGCATCATGCGCGTGCGCGCCTTCACCCAAGACGACGGCCACATCTTCTGCACCGAGGACCAGATCCTGCCCGAGTGCGTGGCCTACACCGAGCTGCTGCAGAAGGTCTACCAGGACTTTGGCTTCACCGACATCCTCTACAAGGTCGCAACGCGACCAGAGGCGCGCATCGGCTCCGACGAGTTGTGGGACAAGGCCGAGCATGCGCTGATGGAAAGCCTGCGCCGCGCTGGCGTGGACTACATCCTGGCGCCCGGAGACGGCGCCTTCTACGGCCCGAAGATCGAGTACACGCTGAAGGACGCCCTGGGCCGTGAGTGGCAGTGCGGCACCATGCAGGTGGACTTCAACATGACGGTGCGCCTGGGCGCCGAGTTCGTCGATGAGGACGGCCTGCACAAAGCGCCCGTCATGCTGCACCGCGCCATCGTCGGCAGCCTGGAGCGATTCATCGGCATTTTGATCGAGCAGCACGCCGGTGCTTTGCCCACCTGGCTGGCGCCGACGCAGGTGGTCGTCGCCAATATCACCGACGCTCAGGCCGATTACGTGTCTGAAATTGTGAAATCGCTGCAAAAACAAGGGCTTAGGGCCTCGGCAGATTTGCGCAACGAGAAGATCACCTATAAAATCCGCCAGCATTCCATGCAAAAGCTGCCGTATATCCTCGTCGTAGGCGACAAGGAAAAGGCGAATGGCAGCGTTGCGGTACGCGCCCGTGGCAACCAGGATCTCGGCGTGATGCCCCTGCAGGACTTCCTCAACCGGATCTCCGCAGACATCACCAACAAGGTCTGAACCAGCCCGCCGGGCGCGATTTGTTTTGTTTGGGCCCTTCGCCTTGGGGCTCTTTGAAAGGTCTACAC
>NZ_JBQVNP010000147.1:0-12939 GCF_052436255.1 Roseateles sp.
CGCCCGAGTTCCGTCGCCTGCTCGCCGTTTTCCTGCTCAACGGCATCGCCGCAGCCGTGCCGGCCACGCTGCTGCTCTTCTTCATCGACGACCGGCTGCAGCTGCCGGCCTCGCAGGGCCTCTTCCTGGCCAGCTACTTCGCCGCCGCGGTGATCTCGCTACCGCTGTGGCTGCGCGTCATCGCCCGGCTCGGCCAGGCGCGCGCCTGGGGCCTGGGCATGCTGCTGTCGATTGCGACGTTTGCCTGGGCCGCCGCGCTCGGGGCGGGCGATCACGGCGGCTTTCTCGCCGTCTGCATCGCCAGCGGCGCGGCACTCGGCGCCGACCTGGCCGTGCCCGGGGCCTTGCTGGCCGGCGTCATCCAGCGCGCTGGCCTGGCCGGGCGCGCCGAGGGCGCCTTCTTCGGCTGGTGGAATGCCGCCACCAAGCTCAACCTGGCCGTTGCCGCCGGTCTGGCGCTGCCGTTGTTGCAGGCCCTGGGCTATGCGCCAGGTCAGCGCGACCCGCAGGCCTTGCAAGCCCTGACCATCGCCTATTGCCTGCTGCCCTGCGCGCTCAAGCTCGCTGCGGCAGCGCTGCTCTATCGCCACTTCATCGCCACCCCACCATGAACCGACGCCTGCTGCTGACCACCCTCGTCACCACTGTCGCCCTCGCCGGCTGCGCCAGCGCCCCCGTGCCCGAGGACTACGCTGCCGAGAAACCGACGCTGGACCTGAAGACCTACTTCAACGGACCGATGACGGCCCACGGCCTGTTCACCGACCGCGCCGGCAAGGTGAAGCGACGTTTTGTCGTGCAGTTGATGGGGCGTTGGCAGGGCGACGTCGGCACGCTGGAGGAAGACCTCATCTACAGCGACGGCAAGACCGAGCGCCGCGTCTGGACCATCACCTCGCTGGGCAATGGCCGCTACCGCGGCACGGCGGCCGATGTCGTCGGCGAGGCGACCGGGGAGGCACGCGGCAATGCGCTGCGCTGGAGCTATACCCTGCGCCTGCCGGTGGACGGCAAGACCTACGACGTGCAGTTCGATGACTGGATGTATCTGATGGACGACCGGGTCATGCTGAACAAGGCGCGCATGAGCAAGTTCGGCTTCCACCTGGGCGATGTGACGCTGTCGTTCTACAAGAAACCATGAGCCTCAATCCGCAGCTGCGCAACTGGCAGGGCAAGACGGTGTGGCTGGTCGGCGCCTCCACCGGCATCGGCCGCGCCACCGCGACCGCCCTGCACACGGCCGGCGCGCGGGTGATCGTGTCGGCGCGGCAGGCGGCCCTGCTCAACGAATTCGTCGCGCTGCACCCAGGCAGCCACGCGCTGGCGCTGGACGTGATGGACCTGCCGGCCCTGCACGCCGCCGTCGCCCAGATCGGAGCGCCCGACCTGTGCGTCTACTGCGCCGGCTACTACCGGCCGATGAGCGCGACGGGATTCGACCTCGCCGAGGCACGGCGCCACCTCGACATCAACTACGTCGGCGCGCTGAACCTGCTCGACGCGCTGCTGCCCCAGTTGCTGACCGCGGGCGGCGGCCATCTGAGCTTGGTCTCCAGCGTGGCGGGCTACCGCGGCCTGCCCAAGGCGCTGGCCTACGGGCCGAGCAAGGCCGCGCTGACGCACCTGGCCGAGGCTCTCTACCTTGACCTGCAGCCCCGCGGCATCGGCGTCTCGGTTGTCCACCCGGGCTTCGTGACGACGCCCATGACGGCGCAGAACGACTTCCGCATGCCCGCGGAGATCAGCCCCGAGCAGGCCGCCGCCGCCATGCTGGCCGGCTGGGCCGCTGGTAAGTTCGAGGTCCATTTCCCCAAGCGCTTCACGCGCCTGATGAAGCTGCTGCGCCTGCTGGGCGACAGCGCCTATTTCAAGCTCGTCAGCCGGATGACCCGATGAAGCACACCGACCCACGCGCCGCCGCGCTGATCGCGGGCTATGAGGCGCTGTCACCCGCTGGCCTGGACAGCCTGGTCGCGCTGTATGCCGACGACTGCAGCTTCAAGGACCCCTTCAACGAGGTCCGCGGCCGCGCGGCCGTGCGCCGCGTCTTCGCGCACATGTTCGAGACCGTCAAAACGCCGCGCTTCGTCGTTCGCCATGCCATCGTCCAGGGCGACCAATGCTTCCTCGGCTGGGACTTCCATGCCGGCGACCTCGTCATCCGTGGCGCCAGCCACCTGCGCTTTGATGCTGCCGGCCTCGTCGTCGACCACCGCGACTACTGGGACGCCGCGGAGGAACTTTATGAAAAGCTGCCGGTGCTGGGCGCGCTGATGCGTCTGCTCAAACGCCAGCTGCGCGCGACGTGACGGCTTACCGCGCGACTGCCGTAGAACCGGCTTGCCGGGCCACGGCAGTGCCCCCTTGAGGGGGCGCGCGAAGCGCGTAGGGGGTGGTCTATCTCAACCAACCCTTGCGGCGGAAGTAGATGAAGGGTGCCGCGACGGACAGCAGCATCAGCACGAGGGCAAAGGGATAGCCCCAGCGCGAGGTCAACTCGGGCATGTGCTGGAAGTTCATGCCGTAGATGGACGCGATCAACGTGGGCGGCAGCAGTGCGACGCTGGCAACCGAGAAGATCTTGATGATCTTGTTCTGGTTGATGTTGATGAAGCCGACAGTGGCGTCCATCAGGAAGTTGATCTTGTCGAACAAGAACGCCGTGTGAGAGTCGAGTGAATCGATGTCCCGCAGGATCTGGCGCGATTCCTCGAACTGCTCGGCGTTGAGCATGCGGCTGCGCATCATGAAACTGACCGCGCGGCGCGTGTCCATCACGTTGCGGCGGATGCGGCCGTTCAGGTCCTCCTCTCGTGCGATGGCCGACAGCACCTCGCCAGCCTCGGCATCGGTGACCTCGCTCTTCAGCACGCGCACGCTGACCGCCTCGAGCTTGTCGTAGATGCCCTCCAGCACGTCGGCCGAATACTCCGCGTCGGCGTCGTAGAGCTTGAGCAGCACGTCCTTGGCATCCTCGATCAACGCCGGGATGCGCCGCGCGCGCAGCCGCAGCAGCCGGAATACGGGCAGGTCCTCGTTGTGGATGGAGAACAGGATGTTGTTGAACAGGATGAAGGCCACGCGCACATTGCGCGCCGGCTTGCCCTCGCCCGACTCGTCACCCTCGATGAGAAAGTCGGAACGGATGTGCAGCTCGCCGTTGTCTTCCTCGTAAAAGCGCGCCGACTCCTCCAGATCCTCGTCGACGATGTCCTCGGGAATGATCAGGCCGAAGCGGTCGCGGATCCAGCCTTTCTCCTCGGCGCTCGGGCTCTCCAGGTCGACCCAGACCGGGCGCGACAGTGCCAGGTCCTCAGCGGTCTCGATCTCTTCCTGGAACAGCCCGCCCTTGAGGCGTCCGTTGTCCAGCGTGAAAACATTCAGCATGCATCGTCTCCAGCGGCGCTGGCGGAGGGGAGACGGCAGTTGCCGTCCGGGGTGGCGGGATTCAGGTCGACCGTCTCACTCCGGGCGGGCTCAGCCTTTGAGAAGGCCGGCGGCGGGAGGGACGGTCACCGAGGGTGATCGCTGTCCAAGAAGCTCTCCGTGGGGGGAATAGCTGCGGATTATTGCACCCGGCCAGAGCGTGAAAGAAGCCTCAGGAACGAGGCCTCGAAGGCCACAAACCGTCACCGTCATCCCCTTGTCATGCGGGCGCTTCGCGCGCAAACTGGGCTCGTCGATTTCCTCACTCCACCCACCTCCGCTACCTGAAAAGACCCTCCCTCTACTCTCCCTCTTCTGTCGTTTCTCAGTTTTCCGGTTCGTTTTCCCCGACCTATTCCTCTGAAAGGAGGCTTTATGAATCTGACGATCAGTGGCCATCATCTCGAAGTCACGCCGGCTCTGCGCGAGTACGTACTCACCAAGCTGGACCGTGTGACCCGCCACTTCGACCAGGTCGTTGACATCAACGTCCTGCTGACCGTAGAGAAGCAAAAGGAAAAGGATCGCCGCCAGCGCGCCGAAGTGACACTCCACGTCAAGGGCCGCGACATTTTTGTAGAGCAATCCCACGAGGACCTGTACGCCGCCATCGACCAGCTGATGGACAAGCTGGACCGCCAGGTTTGCCGCCACAAGGACAAGGTGCAGGATCACCACCACGCCTCGGCCAAGCGCCTTGAGGTCTCGGCGTCCTGAGCCCTTTGGCTCATCTCACGGCGGCCTGCGGGCCGCTTTCGCTTTTTGGCGGAGCAATCCGCCGCGGTCGCCCTGTTGCTGCAGTGCCGCAAAAACCCGCATTCGAGGGTCGCCAGAGATGTTTTCCACGCGTCGCGCCTCTGTCGCCCACCCCAAATCGGCCTGCGGTTCCATAATCTGCGGCTCTGATTGACCCTTATGCCCCGGCTACGGCCGCGCCCACCCGGCGCCCCCCCGACGCCAGGCCTCCGCCCATGAACCGTCTCGCCGCCATCCTGCCCGCCGACAACGTGTTGGTGAACGTGGATGCGTCCAGCAAGAAACGCGCCTTCGAACATGCAGGCCTGCTGTTCGAGAACCACCACCAGATGGCCCGGGCGCTGGTCACCGACAACCTGTTCGCCCGCGAGCGCCTGGGGTCGACCGGCCTCGGTCACGGTGTCGCCATTCCGCATGGACGCGTCAAAGGTCTGAAGAATCCGCTCGCCGCCGTGTTGCGCCTGCAGCAATCGATCGCCTTCGATGCACCCGACGACGAGCCGGTCAGCCTGTTGATCTTCCTGCTCGTACCGGAGGCCGCGACGCAGCGTCATCTGGAGATCCTGTCCGAGATCGCCGAGATGTTGTCTGACCGCGAACTGCGCGAACAGCTCAAGGCCGAGGCGGATGGCGCCACGCTGCACAGGCTCATCGCGGCTTGGGAACCGCTCAAGTCCGTCGCTTGATGCCCCTTTTGCGCGCTTCGCGTAAACCCCTGGTTTTGGCTGCAAATCCGAATTGAAACCCACGTCGATCAGCGCCGAGCGCCTCTTTGAAGAGCACCGCGAGGCCTTGCGCTGGGAATGGATTGCCGGTCACGCCCACCCGGAGCGCCGCTTCGACGAAGCCGCCGTGCGCGATGCGCAGAGCGCGGCCGACCTGGTCGGCTATCTGAACTACATCCACCCCTACCGGGTGCAGATCGTCGGCCGTCGCGAGGTCGCGTATCTGAACCAGGAGAGCACCGAAGTCCAGGACCGCCGCATTTCGCGCATCGTCACGCTGGAACCGCCGGTCATCATCATTGCCGACGACTCCGTGCCGCCGTCACGCCTGGTGGCCATGTGCGACCGCGCCGAGATCCCACTGTTCCGCACCAATGAATCCGCCGGCCATGTCATCGACCTGGTGCGCGGCTATCTGTCGCAGCTGTTCGCCAACCGCACCACCCGCCACGGGGTCTTCATGGACATTCTGGGCCTGGGGGTGCTGCTGACGGGCGAATCGGGCCTGGGCAAGAGCGAGCTCGGCCTGGAGTTGATCTCACGCGGCCACGGCCTGGTCGCTGACGACGCGGTCGACTTCTTCCGCATCGCGCAGACCGCCATCGAAGGCCGCTGCCCCGAGTTGCTGTTGAACCTGCTGGAAGTGCGCGGCATCGGCCTGCTGGACATCAAGTCCATCTTTGGTGAGACCGCCGTGCGCCGCAAAATGCGCCTGAAGCTCATCGTCCACCTGGTGCGCAAGGAGACGATGGAGCGCGACTTCGAGCGCCTGCCCTACGAGCCGCTGTACGAAGATGTGCTGGGCATGCCGGTGCGCAAGGTCGTCATCGCGGTGGACGCCGGCCGCAACCTGGCGGTGCTGGTGGAGGCCGCGGTGCGCAACACCATCCTGCAGCTGCGCGGTATCGACACCTACAAGGAATTCGTCGAGCGCCATCAGCGCGCCATCGACAACGGCTCGATGGATTGAGCCGCCTGCGGCAGCGCGGTTGTCCATGCGGGCCGAGCGCCGGGCCGCTTCCAAGTCGACCCGCGCTGGCGATGTGCTTGCGGCGCCCTGCCGCAAACATCGCCGTCCCATGGGGGGACGGACCGGGCCCTCCGGCGTTCAGCACGGAGAGCCTGGGCAAGGGGCGTCGTCTCAGCTGCGGTTCGGGCAGTCGGGCTTCACGCAGGTCGCGTACAGCGCCAGCGAATGCTCCTGCAGCTGGAAGCCGCGCTCGGTGGCGATGGCGTGCTGGCGTGATTCGATGCCGGGGTCGAAGAACTCTTCGACCTTGCCGCAATTCAGGCAGACGAGGTGGTCGTGGTGGTGCCCCTCGTTGAGCTCGTAGACCGCCTTGCCAGTTTCGAAATGATTGCGGCTCAACAGGCCGGCCTGCTCGAACTGCTGCAGCACGCGGTAAACCGTGGCCAGGCCGATATCGGCCCCCTCGCCCAGCAGGGCCCTGTAGACATCCTCGGCCGTCATGTGGCGCTGCGCCGAGCGTTGGAAGATCTCGAGGATCTTGATGCGCGGCAGCGTCGCCTTGAGGCCGCTGTTCTTGATGTCGCTGGTCTGGTTCTTGGCGGAAGAGCTGGTCATGGCGCATGTGCCGGGGCCACGAAGGGGGCCCCGCTAGAATCCGGCCGATCATAGCCAGCCGAGCTTCCGGCGGGCACTTTCCGCACTCTGTCCAGCCGCCCCATGCGTCCCCTGCTTGCCTCTCTCCCGCTGATTGCGCTGCTTGGCGGCTGCTCCTACCTGCCGACTTGGGATTCCCTGCCTTCGCTGCCCTCCGTCACCGGCGAGAAGGTGCTGGGTGTGCTGACGCCGTACCGCGTCGAGGTGGTGCAGGGCAATGTGCTGACCAAGGAAATGGTGGCGCGCGTCAAGCCTGGCATGCCCAAGGCACAGGTGCGCGATCTGCTCGGCTCGCCGCTGCTGACCGACATCTTCCATGAATCGCGCTGGGACTACGTCTTCACCATCCGCCGTCAGGGCGCCGCGCCGCAGCAGCGCCTGGTCATCGCGCAGTTCGACGGCGACAAGCTGAAATCCCTCGACGTGCCCGACGATCTGCCGGCCGAGAAAGACTTCGTCGCCGCCATCAACACCTTCAAGCCCGACGGCAAGCAGCCCAAGCTCGAATTGAGCGAAGCCGAGCGCAGCGCCTTGCCGCCGCCCAAGCGCAGCGCCGAAGCCGCGCCGACGGCGGCCGCCGAAGGCCCGGCGCCCGGCCGCGTCTACCCGCCGCTGGACGCCAAGCCGGGAACGGGTTCGTGATCAAGGTCGCCATCGCCGGCGCTTCCGGGCGCATGGGCCAGATGCTCGTCGCGGCCGTGCAGGCCGCCGACGACTGCACGCTGCACGCCGCGCTGAGCCGCGGCGATGACCTTGCCTTGCGCCTGGCCGGCGCCGACGTGCTGATCGACTTCACGCGGCCCGAAGCGACGTTGTCCAACCTGTCCATATGCGCCGAACTCGGCGTCAGGGCCGTCATCGGCACGACCGGTTTCGACGCAGCGCAGAAGGCCGAACTCGCCAGCTACGCCGAACGCACGGCCATCGTCTTCGCCCCCAACATGAGCGTCGGGGTCAACGTCGTGCTCAAGTTGCTCGACATGGCGGCGCGGGCAATGAACGAGGGTTTCGACATCGAGATCATCGAGACCCACCACCGCAACAAGGTCGACGCGCCCAGCGGCACGGCCCTGCAGATGGGCCAGGTCGTTGCCGACGCACTGGGGCGCGACCTCCAAGCATGCGCCGTCTACGGCCGTGAAGGCGTCACCGGCGTGCGCGATCCGTCGACCATCGGCTTTGCCACCGTACGCGGCGGCGATGTCATCGGCGACCATACCGTGCTGTTCGCCGGCACCGGCGAGCGCATCGAAGTCAGCCACAAGGCCAGCAACCGCGGCATCTATGCGCAAGGCAGTCTGCGCGCGGCCCGCTTCCTTGCGAGCAAGACAACGGGCCTGTTCGGCATGAACGACGTCCTGGGCTTCAACACCTGATATGGGCGGCTTCGCGGACTTCTGGGCCCAAAGCGACCTGGTCGGCCGCGCGGTTGCGCTGCTGCTGCTGGCGATGTCCGTCAGTGCCTGGGCGTTGATCCTGTGGAAGACCTGGCTGCTGCGCCGCGCGCGCCGCGGCCTGGCGCGCGCGGTACCCGCCTTCTGGGCGGCAGCGGGCGTGACCGAAGGCCGCAGCGCGCTGCAAAACTTCGACACCGAGGGCCTGCTGCTGCCACTGCTGGACGCCGCCACGGCTGAGACGCGCAGTGCCACGCTGGAAGCGGCCGGCAAGCGCGAATCACGCCTGACCCGGCGCCTGCGCGATGCGCTGCATATCGTGCTGGCCAAGCTGCATTTCGGCCAGGTGATGCTGGCCTCCATCGGCGCCACCGCGCCCTTCGTCGGCCTGTTCGGCACCGTCTGGGGCATCTACCACGCGCTGGTCAGCATTTCGGCGGCCGGCAACATCACCATCGAGAAGATCTCCGGCCCGGTCGGCGAGGCGCTGATCATGACGGCCGCGGGCCTGGCGGTCGCCATCCCCGCCGTGCTGGCCTACAACGTCTTCGGCAAGCTCGTTGCGGCTTGCGAGGCCGACCTGGAAGGTTTCGCGCATGACCTGCGCGAGTTGCTGGACCACGACTGATGGCGTTTGGCCGCCTCGAAAAGCCTGAGGCGTCGCGGCCGATGAGCGACATCAACATGACACCGCTCATCGACGTCATGCTGGTGCTGCTGGTCATCTTCATGATCACCGCGCCACTGATGACAGCCTCGCTGCGCCTGGACCTGCCCAACAGCGATGCCGCGACGCCGAGCGACGCGCCGAGCTTCATCGCCGTGGCCATCACGCCGGACGGCAAGCTCCATATCGGCGAGGACGAACTGGCGCCGCAGGCCTTCCAGCAGCGCATGGCCGACCTCGGCCGCGCCAATGCGCAGCTGGAGGTGCAGCTGCGCGCCGACCGCACCGTGCCCTATGGCCAGGTGGCCGAGCTGATCGGCTGGGTGCAGGCAGCCGGGCTGAACCGCATCGCCTTTGTCGCGCAGGCCGCGGCATCGGCCCCCTGAGCGAAGGACCGCCGGGGGGCGCCACCTACAATTTGGCGCATGAACGCCAAGACCGAAGCGCCCAGCTACAACCCCAACGAGATCGAAGCCGCCGCCCGTGCCTACTGGACGGAGCGTGATGCCTACCGCGTCACCGAGGACGCGTCCAAGCCGCACTTCTATGCCTGCTCCATGCTGCCCTACCCCTCGGGCAAGCTGCACATGGGCCATGTGCGCAACTACACGATCAACGACATGCTGGCCCGCCAGCTGCGCATGAAGGGCTACAACGTCCTCATGCCGATGGGTTGGGACGCCTTCGGCCTGCCGGCCGAGAACGCCGCGATGAAGGGCAAGGTGCCGCCGGCGCAGTGGACCTACTCCAACATCGCCCACATGAAGGGCCAGATGCAGGCCATGGGCCTGGCCATCGACTGGAGCCGCGAGGTCGCGACCTGCCAGCCCAGCTACTACAAGTGGAACCAGTGGCTGTTCCTGAAGATGCTCGAAAAAGGCATCGCCGAGCGCCGCACCCAGGTCGTCAACTGGGACCCGGTAGACCAGACGGTGCTGGCCAACGAGCAGGTCATCGACGGCCGCGGCTGGCGCTCGGGCGCGCTGGTGGAAAAGCGCGAGATCCCGGGCTACTACCTGAAGATCACGCAGTACGCCGAAGAGCTGCTGTCGGCGGTTGCTGATCCCACCGACCCCAACTACCTGAGCGGCTGGCCCGAGCGCGTGCGGCTGATGCAGGAGAACTGGATCGGCAAGAGCCAGGGCGTGCGCTTTGCGTTCCCGCACACCATCGAAGGCGGCGGCGGGCGCCTCTGGGTGTTCACGACCCGCGCCGACACCATCATGGGCGTGACCTTCTGCGCCGTCGCGCCGGAGCACCCGCTCGCCACCGTTGCGGCCAAGACCAAGCCCGAGGTCGCCCGCTTCATCGAGGAATGCAAGGCCGGCGGCACGACCGAGGCCGAACTGGCCACGCAGGACAAGAAGGGCGTGCCGACGGGCCTGTTCGTCACGCACCCGATCACGGGCGCGCAGGTCGAGGTCTGGGTCGGCAATTACGTGCTGATGAGCTATGGCGACGGCGCCGTGATGGGCGTGCCGGCGCATGACGAGCGCGACTTCGCATTTGCGCTGAAGTACCAGCTGCCGATCAAGCAGGTCATAGCCGTCGAAGGCCAGGCCTACGACGACAAGAAGTGGAGTGAGTGGTACGGCGACAAGCAGAAGGCGCGCTGCGTCAACTCAGGCATGCTGGACGGCCTGTCGCATGTCGATGCCGTCAACAAGGTCGCCGAACTGCTGGCCGACAAGGGCCTGGGCGAGAAGAAGACCACCTGGCGCCTGCGCGACTGGGGCGTCAGTCGCCAGCGCTACTGGGGCACGCCGATTCCGATCATTCACTGCGACGACTGCGGCGTCGTGCCGGTGCCCGAGAAGGACCTGCCCGTCGTGCTGCCGGACGACCTGATCCCGGACGGCAGCGGCAACCCGCTGAACAAGCACGCCGCCTTCCTGAACGTCGCCTGCCCGAGCTGCGGCAAGCCGGCCCAGCGCGAGACGGACACGATGGACACCTTCGTCGATTCGTCCTGGTACTTCATGCGCTACTGCGATCCGACGAATGAGCAGGCCATGGTGGCCGAGGGCACGAAGTACTGGATGCCGATGAACCAGTACATCGGCGGCATCGAGCACGCCATCCTGCACCTGCTGTACGCGCGCTTCTGGACCAAGGCGATGCGCGACATGGGGCTGGTCACGATCAGCGAGCCGTTCGAGAAGCTGCTGACGCAGGGCATGGTCTTGAAGGGCGCGTTCTTCCACAAGCCCGAGGGCGGCGGCAAGGACTACTACTGGGATCACGAGATCGACGTCATCCACGACGACAAGGGCGGCATCGCCGGCGCCAAGCTGAAGAAGGACGGCACGCCGCTCGAGTACGAGATGACGACCATGTCCAAGTCCAAGAACAACGGCGTGGACCCGCAGGCGTTGATCGACCAGTACGGTGCCGACACGGCCCGCCTGTTCGTCATGTTCGCGTCGCCGCCGGAGCAGACGCTGGAGTGGAACGACGCGGCCGTCGAGGGCGCCCACCGCTTCCTGAAGCGCGTGTGGAACTTCGGCGCGCGCAATGCCGACACGATCAAGAGCGCCGGCACCGACTTCGCCAAGCTGAACGGCGACGGCAAGGCGCTGCGCCGCGAGGTGCACAACGTGCTCAAGCAGGTCAGCTACGACTACGAGCGCATGCAGTACAACACCGTCGTGTCAGGCGCGATGAAGCTGCTCAATGCGCTGGAAGGATTCAAGGGCGAGGGGCAGTCGGCCGCAGTGCGCGATGGCTTCTCGGTGCTGCTGCGCGTGCTCTACCCCGCCACGCCGCACATCGCCCATCAGCTCTGGCAGGACCTCGGCTTTGCGGCCGAACTGGGCGACCTGCTCGACGCGCCCTGGCCCACGGTTGATGAAGCTGCGCTGGTGCAGGACGAGATCGAGCTGATGCTGCAGATCAACGGCAAGCTGCGCGGCTCGGTCAAGGTGCCGGCGTCGGCCGACAAGGCCGCCATCGAAGCCGCCGCGCTCGCCAACCCCGAGTTCGCCAAGTTCAGTGAAGGCAAGGCACCCAAGAAGGTCGTCATCGTGCCCGGCCGCCTCGTCAACGTGGTGGTGTGATGCAGCGTCGTCTCGCGCTTCTCGGGCTCACCGCCCTGGCCGGCTGCGGCTTTGAGCTGCGCCGCGAGCCGGTGCTGCCCTTCCAGACGCTGGCGCTGACCGGTTTCCCGGCGGACTCCCCGCTTGCCGCCGGCCTCAAGCGCCAGATCAAGCGCACCCCCGTGCAGTTGCTGGACGACCCCGCCCGCGCCCAGGTCGTGCTGGAGGCGCTGCGCGAATACCGCGACCGCACCGTCGTCGCGTCCAACAGTGCCGGTCAGGTGCGCGAGTTCCAGCTGCGCCTGCAGTTCGACTACCTGATCCGCACGGCTGGCGGCGAGCTGCTCGTACCCAAGGTCGAGTTGCGCCTGGCGCGCGACATGAACTTCACCGAGAGCGACGCGCTGGCCAAGGAGCAGGAGGCCGCCAACCTCTACGGCGCCATGCAATCCGACGCCATCGCCCAGGTGATGCGCCGCCTCGCAGCCGTCAAGCTCCCCACCTAAACATGCAGCTGCGCGCCGAAGGCCTGCAGGCCCACCTGAGCAAGGGGCTGGCCCGCATCTACACCGTCCATGGCGACGAGCCCCTGCTC
The DNA here is from genome assembly GCF_052436255.1 of Roseateles sp. GTDB lineage: Bacteria > Pseudomonadota > Gammaproteobacteria > Burkholderiales > Burkholderiaceae_C > Pelomonas. The sequence goes on from NZ_JBQVNP010000147.1 coordinate 12,226, forward strand.
GCCCAGGAGGCGGCCGACCAGATCCGCGCCGCCGCGCGCGCCAACGGCTTTGGCGAGCGGCAGATCTTCATCGTCTCCGGTGCCTATTTCGATTGGGCCCCGGTGCTGGCTGCGGCGCAGGCGATGAGCCTGTTTGCCGAGCGCCAGTTCATCGAGATCCGCATTCCGAGCGGCAAGCCCGGCAAGGACGGCTCCGATGCATTGCAGCGCTATGCGCAAGCCGCGCCCGACGATGTGCTGACGCTGGTGACGCTGCCGCGCCTGGACAAGACGCAGCTGTCCAGCGCCTGGTTCACGGCGTTGGACGGCAATGGCGCGTCCATCCGCGTCGAGCCCGTGGAGCGCCGCATGCTGCCGGCCTGGCTCGCCCAGCGCCTCAAGGCCCAGGGTCAGTCCGTGCCCGAGGGCGAAGACGGGCAGCGCGCCCTGAGCTTCTTCGCCGACCGCGTCGAGGGCAACCTGCTGGCCGCCCACCAGGAGCTGCAGAAGCTGGCCCTCCTGCATTCCAAGGGCGAACTGACGCTGGAGCAGATCGAAGCCGCCGTGCTGGACGTCGCGCGCTTCGACGTCTTCAAGCTCAGCGAGGCCGTGCTGTCGGGCGCGGTGCCAAGGCTGCTACGCATGCTCGACGGCCTGGAGGCCGAGGGCGAGGCCGCCGTGCTGGTGCACTGGACGCTGGCGGAAGACGCGCGGGCGCTGGCCCGCGTGCGCGCC
>NZ_JBQVNP010000148.1:0-12869 GCF_052436255.1 Roseateles sp.
GGGTGCAAACCCGCTGTTCCAGGTGCTGTTCAACCACCAGCGCGGCGACGGCGCGGCGCTGCAGGGCCTGCCCGGCTTGACGCTGACCGAATGCGAGCTGAGCGCGCAGGCGGCGCAATTCGAGCTCACGCTGGAAACCACAGAGGACGCCGACGGCCGCGTGCACGCGAGCCTGCGCTACGCGGCGGAGCTGTTCGAGCCGAAGACCATCGAGCGCATGGCTGGTCACTACCTCGCGGTGCTGAATGCCATGGCCGATCGGCCCGGGCAGGCAGTGGGCGACGTGGCGCTGCTGGGCGAGGCGGAGCGCACGCAGCTGGCGTCGTTCGGTGCACGCAGGCAATCTGCCGGGGCCGGCGAGCCGATCCACCGGCTGATCGAGCAGCAGGTGCGCCTGCATCCCGACGCACCCGCGCTGTCCTTCGAGGACCAGTCCCTGAGCTATGGCGAACTCAACGCGCGGGCCAACCGGCTCGCACATCGCCTGATCGCGCTGGGTGTGAAGCCGGAGGCCAAGGTGGGCATCGCCGTGGAGCGCTCCCTCGAGATGGTGGTGGGCATCCTGGCGATCCTGAAGGCCGGAGGTGCCTACGTGCCGCTGGACCCGGAGTATCCGGTGGACCGATTGAGCTACATGGTCGAGGACAGCGGCATAGCGCTGCTGCTCGCGCAGAGTCACATCCGGGTGCCCGGCACCGAGGCGCTGCAGGTGCTGGCACTCGATACCCTCGATGTTTCCGGAGAACCATCGGGCGATCCGCAGGTGGCCATGCACGGCGACCACCTCGCCTACGTCATCTACACCTCCGGCTCCACCGGCCGGCCCAAGGGGGCACAGCTGTGCCACCGCAACGTCAGCCGCCTGCTGGACGCCACCGACGCCTGGTTCGCATTCGGCGAGCAGGACGTCTGGACGATGTTCCACTCCTACGCCTTCGACTTCTCCGTGTGGGAGATATTCGGTGCGCTGTGCACCGGCGGCAGGCTGGTGGTGGTGCCGTTCTGGGTGAGCCGCTCGCCGGAAGATTTCCTGCGGCTGCTGCGCAAGGAGCGCGTCACGGTGCTCAACCAGACCCCGTCCGCCTTCGGCCAGCTGACCAGCCTGCCGCAGGCGAGCGAGGGCGGCCTCGCGCTGCGTACCGTCATCTTCGGCGGCGAGGCGCTCGACCCGCAGCGCCTGCACGGCTGGATCGAGCGCTACGGCGACGACAGCCCCCGGCTGATCAACATGTACGGCATCACGGAGACCACGGTGCACGTGACCTACCGGCGCATCACGGCAGCGGACCTGGACCGCTCCCGCAGCCCCGTGGGCATCGCCATTCCCGATCTGGGGCTGCAGGTGCTCGACGGGCAGCTCAACCCCGCGCCGCTGGGCGTGGCGGGCGAACTGTATGTCTCCGGCGCGGGGCTGGCGCGCGGCTACCTGAACCGCCAGGGCCTGACGGCCGAGCGCTTCATCGCCACCGACGACGGAGAGCGCCTGTACCGCACGGGCGACCTGGTGAAGTGGAACGCCGAAGGCCAGCTGGAGTACCTGGGCCGCATCGACCACCAGGTGAAGGTGCGGGGCTTCCGCATCGAGCTGGGGGAAATCGAGGCGGGGCTGCTGGCGCAGCCGGAGGTGCGCGAGGCCGTCGTCATCGCCGATGAGGGACCGGCGGGCACGCGGCTGGTCGGCTACGTTTCCGGACAGGGGGCGCAGGACATCGACACCGCCGCGCTGCGCGAGCGCCTGGGCGAGTCGCTGCCCGAATACATGGTGCCTGCCGTGCTCGTGGTGCTCGATGCCTTGCCGCTGAACTCCAACGGCAAGGTGGATCGCAAGGCGCTGCCGGCGCCGGCTTTCACGGCCAGCCACGCGTACGAGGCGCCGCAGGGCGATACCGAGGAGAAGCTCGCCGTCATCTGGGCCGAGGTGCTCGGCGTGGAACGCGTGGGCCGCCATGACAACTTCTTCGAGCTCGGCGGGCATTCGCTGCTGTCCGCGCGGCTGGTGGCCCGGCTGCACGCGGGCATGCACAGCGAACTCACGATCCGCGACGTCTTCCAGCACCCGAGCCTGGCCGCCATGGCTGCCCGGATCGCCGGGTCTTTGCGGGACGGCCCCCTGGACCAGGCCCTTTCAGAAATCGATTCGCTGATCGACAGCATGGAGACCGTTTGATGGAAACCACCGCAACCCGCCGCATCGCCGAGCGCTTCTCCCGGCTGTCGGCAGAGCAGCGCCGCGTGGTGTACGAGGGCATTCGTTCCAAGGGCCTGACGCTCGACCAGTTTCCCATCCTGACGCGCGAAGAGGCAGCGAAAGACTGTTGCCACGTGTCCTTCGCGCAACTGCGCCAGTGGTTCCTGTGGCAACTCGATCCGCAGAGCACGGCCTATCACATCAGCGATGCGCTCAGGCTCACCGGCGCGCTGGACGTGGATGCGGTGCGCGCAAGCTTCCAGGCACTCGTGGAACGCCACGAATCGCTGCGCACGGTGTTTCGCTCCGATGCCGACGGATCCGCCGAGCAGGTGATCTGCGAGGACGGCGGTCTCGACTTCTCGCTGCTGGACCTGAGCCGGGAAGATGCCGATATGCGCGAAGCCATGGCCGGCGAGGCCGCGCGACGCATCGGCGGCACGCCCTTCGACCTGACGAAGGGGCCCCTCCTGAGGGTGGGCCTGATCCGTCTGGCGCCAGACGTTCATGTGCTCGTGCTGGTGATGCATCACATCGTGTCGGACGGCGGGTCGATGCAGATCATGGTGGACGAGTTCGTGGCGCAGTACCGCGCCCGCGTGCGCGGCGAGGCGGTGGCATTGCCGCCGCTGCCGATCCAGTACGCCGACTATGCGGTCTGGCAGCGGCACTGGCTGGAGGCCGGAGAGCAGGACCGCCAGCTTGCCTATTGGAAGATGCAGCTGGGCGAGACGCAGCCGGTGCTGCAGTTGCCGCTCGACCATGCCCGTCAACCCGACGCGCGCTACAGCGAGGCAAGTCATCGCATCGAACTGCCCGCGCCGCTGGTCCGGGCACTGAACAGGCGCGTACAGGGCCAGGGTGCCACGCTGTTCATGGCGCTGCTGGGCTGCTTCCAGGCACTGCTCGCGCGCCACAGCGGCCAGGATGACATCCGCGTGGGCGTGCCGATTGCGAACCGCCATCGCGTCGAAACCGAAAGCGTGATCGGCTTCTTCGTCAACACGCAGGTGCTGCGCGGCGTGGTGGACGGACGCGCAAGCCTGTCGCAGCTGCTCGCGCAGACCCGCGAAGCGGCGCTGGGTGCGCAGATGCACCAGGACCTCCCGTTCGAGCAGCTGGTCGAGGCCTTGCAGCCCGAGCGCATCCCGAGCCTCCATCCGTTGTTCCAGGTGCTGTTCAATCACCAGCGCGCGGATTTCTCGGGGCTGAAGGGCTTGCCGGGCCTTGCATTGGAACCCTACCGCCTGCCCGGGCAGGCCGCGCAGTTCGAGTTGATGCTGGACACCGACGAGAGTCCCGACGGCCGGGTGCATGCGAAGTTCAGCTATGCACGGGAGCTGTTCGACGCCTCGACCATCGAGCGCATGGCGGGGCACTACGTGGCCCTGTTGCAGGCGCTGGCGGACCACCCTGAACAGGCGGTGGGCGAGGTGGCGCTCCTGGGCGAGACGGAGCGTTCGCAGCTGATTGCGCGCGGCGTGAACGCGCAGCGCTACGACGACACGCAGCCCGTGCACCGCCTGTTCGAGCAGCACGCGGCGCGCAAGCCGCAAGCGGATGCACTGGTGTTCGGCGAGGAAGTGCTGAGCTACGGCGACCTGAACGCCAGGGCCAACCGCCTGGCGCACCGGCTGATCGAAATGGGCGTAGGCCCCGAGGTACGTGTCGGGATCGCGGTGGAGCGCTCCATCGAGATGATGGTGGGCATCCTGGCGATCCTGAAGGCCGGAGGCGCCTACGTGCCGCTGGACCCGGACTACCCCGTGGAGCGGTTGAGCTACATGATCGAGGACAGCGCCATCGCGCTGCTGCTGACGCAATCGCACGTTGCGGCGCGACTGCCGCTCGGCGGGTCGCTGGCCACGCTCGAACTCGACACGCTGGAGCTGCACGGGCAGCCCGCGCACGATCCGCAGGTGGCGCTGCACGGCGAGAGCCTGGCGTACCTGATCTACACCTCCGGCTCGACCGGGCGGCCCAAGGGAGTGGGCATCGCGCACCGGGCGCTGGTGCAGCACGCGCAGGAGTCGGTGCGCTTCTTCGGCCTCGTGCCCACGGACCGGATGCTGCAGTTCTCGACGCTGAACTTCGACGGATTCGTCGAGCAGACCTTCCCGCCGCTGGTGGCCGGAGCGGCGATCGTGCTGCGCGGGCCGCAGCTGTGGGACAGCGAGACCTTCTACCGCGAGCTGATCGGCAAGCGCATCAGCGTGGCCGACCTGACCACCGCGTACTGGCTGCTGCTGGCGCAGGACTTCGCACGGCACGGCACGCGCACCTACGGAGCGCTGCGCCAGGTCCATGCGGGCGGCGAGGCGATGCCGCCCGAAGGGCTCAATGCGTGGCGCAAGGCGGGGCTGGCGGGAGTCACGCTGCTGAACACCTACGGGCCGACGGAGGCGACGGTCACCGCGTCGATCCTGGACTGCGCGGCCTACCTGGAGGAGGGCCACGAGCAGCCGCAGCGCATGCCGATCGGCACGCCGCTGGCGGGGCGCGCGCTGCGCGTGGTGGGAGGCGACCTCGGGCTGGTGCCGCAAGGGGCGGCGGGGGAGCTGTGCATCGGAGGGGAGCTGCTCGCGCGCGGGTACCTGGGTCGTCCTGGCCTGAGTGCGGAGCGCTTCGTGGCCGACCCGTTCGGCGAGGCGGGTGGCCGGCTGTATCGCACGGGCGACCTGGTGCGGTGGAACACGCAGGGGCAGCTGGAGTACCTCGGGCGCATCGACCATCAGGTGAAGATCCGGGGGTTCCGGGTGGAGCTGGGGGAGATAGAGGCGGGGCTGCAGGCGCAGCCGGAGGTGCGCGTGGCGGTGGTGGTTGCGAGCGAAGGGCCTTCGGGGGTGCGCCTGGTGGGGTATGTGTCGGGCAGCGGGATCGACACGGTGCAGCTGCGCCAGAGGCTGGGCGAGAAGCTGCCCGACTACATGGTGCCCGCGGCGCTGGTGGTGCTGGAGGCGTTGCCGCTGAATGCGAACGGCAAGGTCGACCGCAAGGCCCTGCCGGCTGCGCAGTTCTCCAGCGAACAGGCGGACGACGAGCCGCGCAGCGCGGAAGAAGGTGCGGTGGAACGAGGACTGGCCGCGATCTGGGCGCAGGTGCTCGGTGTGCCGCGCGTGGGTCGCCACGACAACTTCTTCGAGCTCGGCGGCGATTCGCTCGTGGCGCTCAAGCTGCTGGCTCGCATCAACAAGTCCCGCGCGTTGAGTGTGCAGATCTCGCTGCAGGACCTGCTCGAGAAGCAGACCATCGCCAAGCTGGTGGCGCTGCTGGATATCGGCGCTGCGCCAGAGCCCGTTCAGCTGCTGAACGCGTATGAGGGGCCGGCAGGGGCGATGCCGCTGTTCTGCGTGCCGCCCGCGCGACGCCGACCCATCGACTACCGGCCTCTGGCGCGCCACCTGGAAGACGCGCACCCCGTCTACGGCCTGTGCTACACGGACGACATAGCCGGGCTGGAGTCCATCGAACAGATGGCGCGTTTCTACGTCGGCGCGATCCGCAAGATGGGGCTCCAAGGCGCTGTCGGCATCGTCGGCTGGTCGCTGGGTTCGGTGGTCGCGGTACACGTCGCGCACCTGCTGGAGCAGGACGGCGTTGAAGTCGCTTTCCTCGGCATGGTCGACAGTTTCCTGCTCGACGAGACCTTCGATTCGAACGCCTGGTACAAGGACTTCCGCGACTTCGTCCGGGACGCGGCCAACGGGAGCATGAGCCCGGAGGCCATCCAGGCGATGCTCGACAGCTTCGAATTCATCCGCTCAGCCTCCGACGAGACTGTGCGCGATGCGGTCGAGGAGATCGTGGCGGCCGCGGGTATCGGCGTGAAGCCCTCCGACATCTTCGACGGGATCGTCGGAACCCGGCGCGTGAATGCGATCACCGAAAAGATCGCCGCATTCCCGCGCCTGAAGGTGGCGCCGCATTTCTGGTGGAAGAAGGACAGGGCGGCCAGGGACAAGGTCGCGCTCCTGTCGCAGTTCGACGGCGAACCGCGTGTTTCCATGGAGCTGGATGCGGATCATCAGGGCATCGTGCACAACGCAGCGCTGTTGCGCCATGTGCATGCGGCCATGAGCGAGGCGCAGGAGATGGCCGGCGTGCACTGAAGGCAGGGCGGCGCGGCAGCGCACGCCGCCGGGGGCAGAAAGGATGCCCCCGGACCCCCCGCATTGCGCGGGGGAGGGTGCGGCATGTCAGAACTTGTAGCGGGCCGTCAGGGTGGCCGAGCGCCGGGTGCCCTGATAGCACTCGCCGTGGTAGCAGATCGTGTTGTACTTCTTGTCCGCCAGGTTGCTGATATTGAGTGCGAAGCGCCACGGGCCGCGTTCGTAGTGCACGGCCGCGTCGAGAAGTGTCACGCCGCTTTGAGCCGTGGTGTTGTGCTCGTCGTTCTGGCGTTTGCCGATGTAGCGCACGCCGCCGCCGAATCCCAGGCCGTTGCCCAGCAGGTAGTCGAGCCACAGGGAGGCGGATTGCTTGGGCACGAGCGGCGGAATCTTGCCGATTTCGTCCGGATCGGCGCTGTTGAGCACCTTCATGTCCAGCCAGGTGTAGGCGGCGGCAAGGTTCAGGCCCGGTGCGATCTCGCCCTTGGCTTCCAGCTCGATGCCGCGGGAGCGCTGCCTGCCGATCTGGCGTCCCTCGCCGGTCGTCGGGTCGTAGGTCACCACGTTGGTCTTGCGCAGATCGAAGGCCGCGGCGGTGAACATGGTGCGCGTACCCACGGGCTGGTACTTGACGCCGACCTCGACCTGCTTGCCGCGGCTCGGCTCGAAGGGGACGCTGTTCGCGTCGACACCGCTGTTGGGCAGGAAGGACGTGACATAGCTGATGTAGGGCGCCCAGCCGTTGCCGACCAGGTAGCTCAGGCCGGCCCGGCCACTGAATGCGCTGTCCGATTGCCGGGTATGGGTCGTGTTCAGGTAGTCGTCGGTGATCTGGCGAACGCTGTCGTGGCGCCCGCCGAGAGTGACGACCCAGTTCTCGCCGAACTTGATCTGGTCCTGGGCATAGAAGCCGGTCTGGCGCGTCGACTGGGCCAGATTGCTCAACGGCCTGGTGGGCATCGTCACGGCCTGGCCGTAGACGGGCGCGAACAGGTCGAGGTCGGGGGCCGCGCCGACGAAGCGCCGCTGCTTGCCCTTCTGGTCGCTGAAGTCGACGCCCAGCAGCAAGGTGTGCTGGACGGAGCCGTACTGCAGCTTGCCCTGCACATTGGTGTCGAGCGCCGCCAGGTTCACGGGGTCGTTCCAGGTCCTGGCGATGCGGGAGAGCGTGTGCTGGTCTTCTCCGAGGGTGTCGGCCCAGACCACGCGCCTGCTCATGGCGATCTGGCTGTAGCGGAAGTTCTGGCGCAGGGTCCAGGTGTCGTTCAGGGCCGTCTCGAAGCGGTAGCCGACGGCGCTCGACGTCTGCTTGAGCTGGCCGAAGCTGTAGTCACCCACCTTGATGGGGTAGAGAACGTAGTCCCGGGTGAGGAAGTAGGGGTCTTCGCCCGTGTTGTTCCTGAGGTACTCGCCGAAGACCGTCAACGAGGTCGTCGCGTTGGGCTGCCACCGCAAGGACGGTGCGATGTATGAGCGCGTGTGGTTCAGCTTGCGGCCGTCGGGGTACCGGTCCTGGTCGTTGCTGTCGAGGCCCACGCCGATGAGGCGGTAGCTCAGGTCGGTGTTGTTGCCGATCTGGTCGCCCAGGTCGAACGCCAGCTGCTTGCGCTGGAAGCTGCCGTACTGGAGCTCGATCTCGCGCACCCGTTCGCCGGGCTCCTTGCTCACGCGGTTGACGATGCCGCCCGCATCCGCCTTGCCGAAGACCATCGATGCCGGGCCGCGCAGCACTTCCACGCGCTCCAGGGCATAGGGTTCGGTCAGGTAGTAGGTGGGGAGGAACGCCGGCTGGCCGAGCCCGTCCCGGTAGATGCCGGTGACGCCGGCGTCGAAGCCTCGCAGCAGGATGTATTCCCAGCCACGGTTGTCGGGACCATAGGTGTTCGTCGTGACGCCTGGCGTGTAGCGCACGGCATCCATGACATCCTGCGTGCCGCGCGCGTCCATCTCCGCGCGGCCGATGATGGAGATCGATTGCGGCACCTCGAGCACCGGCGTGTCCGTCTTGGTGGCGGTAGCGGTACGGCGTGCGACATAGCCGTTGACCGGTCCGGTGGGGGACTCTTCAGCGCTGGCTGTCACCTGCACTGCGGGCAGGGTGCCCTGGGCGCCGGAAAGGCCGGTGGTCCGGCGGATCGCGAAGCCGCCGTTGGCCGTGCGCGTGGCTTCGAGCGAGGAGCCCGCAAGCATCTGGCTCAGGGCCTGGTCGACCGTCAGCCGGCCTTCCACGGCGCGCGAACTGGTGCCGGCGACCACGTCGCCAGCGGCAAACACCTGCACGCCGGTCTGGCGCGAGAACTCGTTCAGCGCCGCCCCGAGCGCCTGCGACGGCACGTTCACGTTGAATGTCTGGGCGACGGCCAGGCCGGAAGCCTGTGCCGAAGCCAGCGGTGTCCAGACGGTGAGAACGGAACCGAACGCCGCGGCGAGCGCGGCGTTCAGCAGATGTTGACGAGGCAGGGGACGCATAAAAGAGCAACTCCAGTTTTTTGAATTACGACGCATTCACATTCAGGTGCGGAGGCCGGCCCAACTTCCGGTCTTTGGCGCATCTGTAAGTAAGACGTTCGAACTCATCAAACAGAGACACCCCGTGTCGAACTTTCTTCGATGCCGTTGCCCGGCGTCCGGGTTCAGGTCTGGATCGCCTCGGGTTCCGGCCTCAGGTGCAGCGGGGTGCCGCCGGGCGTGGCCAGCAGGGCACTGCCGATTTCGCCGGTTCGCACCGACGTGACCGACAGGAGCGTGTCGCTCAGGCCGTGCGAATCCTCGCAGGCGCCCTGCAGGTAGATGGCGGGATGGAAGTCGGGCCTGGCCTGCACGCGGTAGTAACGATCGACCGTGCAGTCGCCGAGGTAGTCGGCCAGAGGCGAGAGCAGTGCCTTGTGGTGCTCCCGCACGTAGCCCGTGGCGAGTACCACGGCGTCGTAGCGCACCGTGTGCTCCCGCTGGGCATTCTGGTCCCACAGCGTGAGATGCACGCCGGCGCCGTCGGCGGCCACGTTGCGGATGTCGTGGCGACGCAGGAAGCGCAGGCGGTTGTCGCCGGCCACGCGCTGCTGGTAGAAGGCCTTGTAGATCTGCTGGATCAGCTCCAGGTCGGCTACCGCGTAGTTGGTATGCCAGAACTCGTCGAGCAGCGCGGCGCGTTCTTCCTCGGAGCGGCTGAATGTGTAGTCGGTGAACTCGGCGTTGAAGATCTCGTTCACGAAGGGGCTGTCGTCGGCCGGGCGGATCGACCGGGCGCGCGTGATGAGGTCGACCTGCGGTGCGCCGGGGCGGCCCTGCAGATCCATGAAGATCTCGGCGGCGCTTTGCCCTGCGCCGACCACGGCGACGCGGCGAGCATCCGGAAGCTGCGCTATGTCCTGCAGGTAGCTGCTCGAGTGAAGGACGCGGGGGTCGTTGCGCAGGTGGCGGAAGCCGTCGGGAATGTTCGCCGTGCCTCCGATGCTGACCACGAGGTTGCGCGTGAGGCGCTCGATCAGCTTGCCCGCATGGTTGCGCGAGCGCACGCGCAGCAGTGCCACTTCACCGCCCTTTTCTTCGGGCAGGACCTCGAACACCTCCTCGCCGTAGGCGCAGGCATCCTCGAATTGCTCGGCGGCCCACGAGAGGTAGTCGTTGAATTCGTGGCGACTGGGGAAGAAGCTCTTCAGGTTGACGAAGTCGGTCAGCCGGCCCTTTTCGTGCAGATAGTTGATGAAGGTGAAGCGGCTGGTCGGGTTGCGCAGCGTGGCGAGGTCCTTCAGGAAGGAAATCTGCATGTGCGCGTGGTCCAGCAGCATGTGCGGATGCCAGGCGAAGCTCAGCTGCTTCTCGATGAACAGCGCGTCGAGCGGCCTGCCGGCATGGCGCTTTTCCTCGAGCGCGATGGCCAGGGCGATGTTGGACGGGCCGAACCCGATCCCGACCAGATCATGGACGTGTGGCATTGGAAATCAACTCCTGTGGTGGAAGGCGGCGAGTCGCGCGCGGCGGTCTGCCCTGGGCCGTGTGTAGGAAGACGCTCGGCGGCGCGGGATGTTCATGCGTCCACGGTCTCGGCCATCAGGGCCAGGCCCTGGTGGAGCGCCGGGAAAAGGCTGCGATTGAAGTTGTTCCAGCGCAGCTCGAGGATGGTGTCCGTGGGGTCGATGTCGGTGTCCAGCACGTCGAATATGACTTCGCCGGAATCGATGCCGGTGTCCACGTAGTGGAAGGAGGCTCCGGTCTTCAGTACCGGTTCGATCGTCACCGTCTCGCGCGTGTGCCAGTCGATCACCCGCTGGCCCTTGGCCCCGTACAAGGCGTCGAGCGTGGCCCAGGCGCCGCGGCGCTCGAAGGGCGACTCCAGTCGCGTGATGCCCGGATGGATGTTCACGATCCGGCGGAAGAAAGGGCTTTCGGGGCGCGCCAGCTGGTCGAGGATCACAAGCAGGCCATCGAGCACGACGAGGTCGGCTTCCAGCGCAGTGAGCCGATCGAGCAGGCGCTGTTCGAACTCCTTCTTCCCGGTTGCGCGCGCGGCGGCCGCGTCCAGCGGCAGCCGCCGGTAGGTCGAGGGCACGTTGTGGAAGATGTCGTTGACCCGGCGGCCCTGCACCTGCAGTTCGCCCGGGTAGATCCATCGGCGGGCCGGATCGAAGCCGAACCCGTAGTCCTGCAGTGCCTGGCGGTCGCGCGGCGATTCTTCGTCGTCGTCGAAGAGCACGGCTTCCAGCGAGTAGGCATCGCCCAGCGGCGTGCGGTCGAGCGCTTCGGCCAGGTACTCCAGCGGAGATTTCATGTAGCGCTGCCCGCCCTTGTAGTCGATGTACTGGCCGGCCTTGTCGGCCGCCGCATTCCTCAGGGACATGATGTAGACGAGTCTTGCCTTGGACATGGTGATGCGCTCGGGTAGTGGGTGAAAGAAGTGAGTGATGTGATGTGGTGGCGTCAGCGGTGTGCCGGCGACAGCGGACAGGCGCCGCAGTAGCCCTCGCGGGGCAGCAGGTGGAAGAGGCAGCACTGGCGGTGCAGCCTCATGGTCCGGTCGTGGCCGTCGAATTGCACGCGGACCTCGCGCTGCGGGCCGGGCAGGGGGTTGGTCCATGCCGCTCCGGTCGCGGCGCTGCCGGCCGGCCAGTCGGAGTCGTGCAGCAGATGCCGCCTGTCGTCGGCGATGGGCGGCGATCCTCCGGTCAGTGCAAGAGCCTGGTCGAGCACAGGCTCGAGATTGCGCGCCGTGTTGCTCCACAGGATCTTGGCGGGGAGGCCCGACAGGTAGCTCAACGCGGAGAACAGCGGCTCCAGGTGGTGTCGCAGCAGCGCCGAATAGCGCTCCGCGGTGGTCATGCCGCGCTGCGGCCGGCCGAGTTCGCGGATGTGGAAGCTCACCGGGCGGGCGTTGGGGTCGAGGCGCACCCAGACCTGCTCCGCGGCAGCGGGGAATCCGTGTTGCAGCACGCTGGCGGCGGCCGCGACCGGCGGCAGAAGCATGCCGAGATAGTCCAGGCTCCAGGCCGACGCCACCGCGCGCAGATCCTCGCCTTCGACCCCCAGGTGCGACGCGTGCAGGCGAAGCACGCGGCCCAGCAATTCGGGCGACTGCACCAGGTCGGCAACGCGCACCGCGCCCGCGGGCGGTTGCGGCGCACACTGCAGCGCCTCGCCGTGCGGCGCCAGTTCGCCCTGGAACAGGGGCTCCAGCATGGCGATCATGGCGCCGTCGGGCAGAAGGGGTCGCCGGTGATGCGGCGGTTTGCAGGGGGCATGAAGCTAGGACGGATGAGTCGCGCAGGTGTTCATGCCGCGATGCATGAGCTGTGGCATGAACATTTGCGCGAGCCGCCCGTCAAGTGGGGTACAGGCGGTCCGCTGCCGTCCGCAGCCCTGCCGGCGCGGCGGAGCCGCATCATCCGTTTCGTGTCCGGCGGCTGGGTTCGCTCCCCGCCGCCGGACTCCAGTCGCCTGCGGGCGGAAAGAGTTCTTGCATGACAACTGCCCCCCGTCCCGACGGTGAGTTCGCACGCCTGCTCAAGCCGTTCCTGCCGTGGATCCTGCTGTCTGCGGTCATGGGCATCGGCGCCGGCGCGGCCACGGTCGCGCTGCTGAGCACCATCAACCAGGTGCTCAACCGGGAAGGCGGCCTTTCGGGCGGCCTGCTGCTGACGTTCATCGGGTTGTGCGCGGTGGCGCTTTTCGGGCGCATGGTGTCCGATGTCTCGACCAACTTCGTCGGCCAGCGGGTGGTCGCGCAGGTTCGCAAGAGCCTGGCGCAGAAGATTCTCTCGGCGCCCATCGATGCGCTGGAGCGCTACCGCACCCACCGGCTGATGCCGGTGCTGTCCCAGGACGTGGACATGGTCAGCGACGTGGCGTTCGCACTCTCCGCGACCTTGATTGCCTGCGTTACCGCGCTCGGCTGCCTGGCCTATCTGGCCTACCTGTCGCTGCCGCTGTTCGGCGTGCTCGTGGTGGCGCTGGCGATCGGCGCGACGGTGCAGGCCATGGCGCAGATCCGCGGCGTGGAGGGCTTCTGGAAGGCGCGCGAGCATGAAGACCAGCTGCACAAGGCCTATCGCGCGATCAGCAGGAAGAACAGGCCCGAG